>CAZRKY010000102.1:0-11350 GCA_964600375.1 uncultured Caulobacteraceae bacterium
GCGCCCAGCAACGCGGCGTGGGGTCGCACGATCACCCGGGTGGGGATCGCCGCCAGGTAGTCGCGAAACCGCCCCTTGTCCTCGAAGCGCGTACGGAAAGCGCTGGCCTGCAGGAGATCGATGATCCTGGGCGCGATTCCCCCGGCCACCAGCACGCCGCCGGTCGCGCCGTAGGCCAGGGCGAAGTCGCCGGCCACGCCGCCGAGGATGGCGCAGAAGCGTTCGACCGAGCGAAGGGCCGCGGGATCGCCGGCCAGGGCCGAGGCGGTGATCCGCGCCGGGGCCGACGATCCGGCCGTGCGCCCCTCCATGGCCTGCAGGCAATCGTGCAGCTCATCCAGCCCCGCGCCGGACAGCAGCCGCTCGATGGAAACCCGGCCATGACGCGCGCTCAGGCGCCGCAACAGTTCGATCTCGACCTCGTCGGTCGGCGCAAAGCCGATGTGGCCGCCCTCAGTCGACAGTACGGCCTCGCTCCGCCCGTCACGCACCAGCGCGGAAACGCCGAAGCCGGTGCCGGGACCCAGCACCGCGATGGCGCCGCCCGTCTGCCCGGCGACGTCGGGGCCGACGACGCGCAGGTCCTCACCGCCCAGCAGGGGGGCCGCCAGCGCCAGGGCGGCGTAGTCGTTGATCAGGCGCGCCTGCTCACACCCCAGCGCCAGCAGGTCCCCTTCCGACAGCAGCCAGTCGGAATTGGTGAAGTCGATCGCCCCGCCCCGCACCGGCCCCGCGACGGCGATGACTGCCACCAGCGGCGGCCGATCCAGCCCCTGGGAGGCGAGGAAGGCGGCGATCGCGTCCGTCGCGCGAGGAAAGTCGGCCACCTTGAGCCCGGTCGCTTCGCGCAGCCGCGGCGACGCTCCCTCCAATTCGACCAGGGCGAACCGGGCGTTCGTCCCGCCGATGTCGCCGACCAGCGCCAGCCGGCTCATAGCGGGGTCACAGCCGGGACGCGCGAATCGGCGCTTGCGAGGACAAGGTTCAGCATCGCGCCAGTTTCCACCATGTGAGGAGATCGCGAAACTCCGCAGGCGGTTGCCTGCCGGACTTTGAATTCCCGCTGACGGCTCCGCGGCAGGGTCCGCGCCGCCCATCGGCCTGTGGCAAGAATGACCCCCTGAGAGAGCCGGGATTGTCCGCAGCGCAATATTTTGCCCTTTTCCTCTTGTGCGACGCACAAAGTTCTGTCCCTATTTGATCCACAGGGAGAGACCGCCGTGTCCAACGCCTATCGCACCGCCAACCGGAAGGCCGCCGCCAAGGCGATCGCCGCCGCGCGCGATGTCGAGACCGCCGCTGCCCTGAACACCCTACTGACGCTCGTAATTATCACCCTGCTCTCCGGAGCGGCCTGGATGCTTGCGACCTGACACCACCCTGAAATCAGGATTGCCCGCCACCAGCCCGCTCCGAAAGGACGCGGGCTTTTTCTTTGCCCTGCCGCCAACCCCCTCCCCAGCCCCTTCCGGTCATGACGCAAGATTCTACCAAACGCAGCGACGCCATCAGCAAGGGCCCCAGCCGGGCCGCGGCGCGCAGCTACATGCGCGCCACGGGCATGCAGGACGCCGACTTCGCAAAACCGATGATCGCCATCGTCAACACCTGGTCGACGGTCACGCCTTGCAACATGCACCTCGACCGGCTGGCGAAAGACGTGCGCGCGGGCATCGTGGCGGCGGGCGGCTGGCCGGTGGACTTCAACACCATCGTCGTCACCGACGGCATCTCGATGGGCTCGCCGGGCATGAAGGCCTCGCTGATCTCGCGCGAGGTGATCGCCGATTCCATCGAGCTGGCGGTCGAGGGTCATCAGCTGGACGGCGTGGTCTGCATCGTCGGCTGCGACAAGACCATCCCGGCCGCCGCCATGGCGTTGGCCCGGCTGGATATCCCGGGCCTGGTCTACTACGGCGGCACCATCCAGCCGGGCCGCATCGGCGAGGCCGAGATCTCGGTCCAGGACCTGTTCGAGGCCATCGGGGCGCACGCCGCCGGCGCGCTCGACGACGCGGGCCTGAAGACCGTCGAGACCGCCGCCTGTCCCGGCGCCGGGGCCTGCGGCGGACAGTTCACAGCCAACACCATGGCCATGGCGCTGACCGCCATGGGCCTTTCGCCGGTCGGCGCCAACGACGTCCCCGCCGTCGATCCCGGCAAGGTTGCCCAAGGCGAGCGCTGCGGCCGCCTGATCGTCGAACGCGTCGCCGCCGGCGATAATGCGCGCAAGTTCATCACCCACGCCTCCCTGACCAACGCCGCTGTGGCGGTCTCCGCCTCGGGCGGATCGACCAACGCCGTGCTGCACCTGACCGCCATCGCGGCAGAGGCGGGCATCGCGTTCGGCGTCGAGGACTGCCACCAAGCCTGCGTCGCCACCCCGGTGATCTGTGACCTCAAGCCCGGCGGGCGCTTCCTCGCCAGCCACCTGTTCGCCGCCGGCGGCACAGGCCTGGTGCTCAAGCGCCTGTTCGAAGCAGGCCGGATCACGGACATACCCACCGTCTCGGGCCGCCGACTCATTGACGAGGCCGCCGAGGCCGAGGAGTCCCCTGGCCAGGAGGTCATCGCCACCGTCGCCCAACCGGTCATGCCGCGCGGCAGCTATGCGGTGATCTACGGCGACGTCGCGCCCGAGGGCGCGGTCATCAAGCTGACCGGCCACGCCGTCGATCGCTTCGAAGGTCCGGCCTGCGTCTTCGACAGCGAGGAAGCCGCCTTCCAGGCGGTCCAGGACGGCTCGGTCGGCGAGGGCGACGTCATCGTCATCCGCTACGAAGGGCCGCGCGGCGGCCCGGGCATGCGCGAGATGCTGCAGGTCACCGCGGCCCTGAAGGGCCGAGGCGTCAACAACGTCGCCCTGATCACCGATGGCCGCTTCTCCGGCGCCAGCTACGGCTTCGTCGCCGGCCACGTTTCGCCGGAAGCCGCCGTGGGCGGGCCCATCGCCCTGCTGCGCACCGGCGACCGCATCACCATCGACGTCACCAACCGTCGCATCGACGCTGACGCCGACCTGGAGGCGCGCCGCGCGGACTTCACGCCCGTGGCCGCCATGCCCGCTCGCGGCGTCTTCGCCAAGTACCGCGCCACCGTCGCTTCGGCCGCGCAGGGCGCCGTCACCATCCCCAACCCGCCGCCCGCGCAAGTCCCGGCGGCCGCCCATTCAGCCCATGAGGAAGCCTGAGCCATGACCGCCATTTACACCAACGCCGACATTCGACCGGGCGCCATCGCCGGCCACCGCATCGCCGTCATCGGCTACGGCAGCCAGGGCCGCGCCCACGCCCGCAACCTCGCCGACTCCGGCTTCGACGTCATCGTCGGCGTGCGCGAGGGCGGCAAGGGCTGGCGCACCGCCCAGGCCGACGGCCTCGCCGTCGCCGAGCCCGGCGAGGCGGTGAAGGACGCCGACATCATCGCCTTCCTGACGCCCGACATGGCCCAGGCCGAGATCTGGAAGGACACCATCGCGCCCAACGCCAAGGCCGGGTCGGCCATCCTGTTCGCCCACGGCTTCTCGATCCACTACGGCCGGGTCGAGCCGCGCGCGGACATGGACGTGATCCTGGTCGCGCCCAAGGGCCCCGGCGATCTGGTCCGGCGCGAATACGCCCGCGGTCGCGGCGTGCCCGCCCTCTTCGCCGTCCAGCAGGACGCCACCGGCAAGGCGCGCGACCGGGCCATGGGCTATGCGCGCGGCATCGGCGGCGCCACCGGCGGCCTGATCGAGACCACCTTCCGCGAAGAGACCGAGACCGACCTGTTCGGCGAGCAGGCGGTGCTCTGCGGCGGCGCCAAGGAGCTGGTCATGAGCGGCTTCAACACCCTGGTGAACGCCGGCTACCAGCCCGAGGTCGCCTACTTCGAGTGCATGCACGAGCTGAAGCTGATCGTGGATCTGTTCTACGAGGGCGGCGTCACCAAGATGCACGAGTTCATCTCCGAGACCGCCAAGTACGGCGCTGTCGCCTCGGGCCCGCGCGTCATCAATGACGAGACCCGCGAGCGCATGTCCGAGATCCTCGCCGACATCCAGTCGGGCGCCTTCGCCCGCGACTGGATCGCCGAGAACGAGGCCGGCAAGCCCAAGTACCAGGCCTGGCTCGACGCCGACCTCAACCACCCGATCGAGAAGACCGGCTCGGCGCTCCGCGAGCGCATGGCCTGGCTCAACGCCGCCAAGCCGGAAGCCGCCTGACCCCATGACCAGTAGCGCCGCGTCAGCCTTGAATACCGTTCCCGTCGCGGCCACCCGCAGCGGCGCGCAACTGCTTGTCTCGACGCTGGAGAAGCTCGGGGTGGAGCTGGTGTTCGGCTATCCCGGCGGCGCCATCATGCCGGTCTATGACGCGCTGACCGGCTCGGGCCTGCGCCACATCCTGGTCCGCCACGAACAGGCGGCTGCCTTCGCCTCCGACGCCTATGCGCGCCGCACCGGCAAGGTCGGCGTCTGCCTCGCGACCTCGGGCCCCGGCGCCACCAACCTGGTCACCGGCATCGCCAACGCGGCGATGGATTCCGTGCCCATGGTCTGCATCACCGGCAACGTCGCGCAAGGCCTGATGGGCACCGACGCCTTCCAGGAAGTCGACATCCTCGGCGTCACTCTGCCGATCGTGAAGCACAGCTTCGTCGTCCGCGACCCGGCCGACATCCCGGCGATCATCGAGGAGGCCTTCCACATCGCCGCCTCCGGCCGGCCGGGTCCGGTGCTGGTCGACCTGCCCAAGGATGTGCAGGTCGGGCTGGCGCGGGACGACTGGGGATTCTCGGTTCCCAACGTGACGTCACCGCTGGATCACGACGCCATCGCCGCGGCCGAGCGCGCGATCCGCGCGGCCGAGCGCCCCCTGATCTACGTCGGCGGCGGGGTGAAGATCGGCCGCGCCGTCGAGGCCCTGCGCGCCTTCGCCGAGGCCACCGGCATCCCGTCGGTCTCGACGCTGAACGCGCTCGGCTCGATCGCCACCGATGCGCCGGGCTATCTCGGCATGCTGGGCATGCACGGCACGCGCGCCGCTAACGAGGCGGTGCAGGCTTGCGACCTGCTGATCGTCATGGGCGCCCGCTTTGACGACCGCGCCACCGGCAAGCTCAACGAATTCGCGCCCGAGGCCGGAGTCATCCACTTCGACATCGACCCGGCAGAGATCTCGAAGCTGCGCACCGCCAATGTCGCGGTTGTCGGCGAGATCAAGCCGGGCATCGAGGCCCTGACCGAACGCCTCGGCGTCGCGTCGCTCTCCATCGACCCGTGGATCATCCGTTGCGCTTCGCGGGCCCAGCGGACCGCCTTCCGCTACGACGCGCCGGGCGAAGGCATCTACGCCCCGGCCCTGCTCAAGCGCCTGTCGGAAATGGCCGGCGATGACTTCGTCGCCGCCTGCGACGTGGGTCAGCACCAGATGTGGGTGGCCCAGCACTGCCGCTTCACCCGCCCCGAGGCGCACCTGACCTCGGGCGGCCTCGGCGCCATGGGCTACGGCCTGCCCGCCGGCCTCGGCGCCAAGCTGGCCGACCCGGCCGCGACCGTCGTCACCATCTCCGGCGACGGCAGTTTCGCGATGAACATCCAGGAACTGGCGACGCTTCGCCGCTACGGCATCGCGCTCAAGATCGTGCTGCTCGACAACAGCTCGCTGGGCCTCGTGCGCCAGTGGCAGGAGCTGTTCTTCGACGGTAACTATTCCGAGGTCGACCTCTCCGACAATCCCGACTTCGTGCTCGTCGCCGAAGCCTTCGGCGTCGAGGCCTTCCGAATTAGCCGGCGCGAGGACGTCGAGGCCGGGCTCCAGCGTCTGCTGGCCGCGCCGGGCCCCTGCCTCGCGCACGTACTGATCGACCCCCGGGAAAACGTGTGGCCGCTGGTGCCCCCCGGAAAAAACAACGCCGAGATGATGGAAGGCTACTGACATGACCAAGACGCTTCACATCCAGATCGACCGGGCCGACGGCTCGCTACAGCGCCTGATTGGTCTCATTGAGCGCCGCGGTTTCCACATCGACGGCATGACCCTGCGCGAAGAGGGCGCCGCCCGCCGCGTGGACATGGCCGTCCGCGGCCGAGATTCCGGCCGCTGCGTCGAGACCCTTGGCCGCCAGATCGACCGCCTGCTGGGGATGCACCGCGCGCCTGAGGCCGACCATTCCCGGGTAGTCACATGACCGGGGAGGTATCCAGCAATCGCGATCCGAACCGGGTTCTGGTCTTTGACACCACCCTCAGGGACGGTGAACAGGCCCCCGGCTTCTCCATGTCGGCCGACGACAAGGTGCGCATGGCGCGGCAACTGGCCGCGCTGAAGGTCGACGTCATCGAGGCCGGTTTCGCCGCCGCCTCGCCCGGCGACGAGGAGGCGCTGCGGCGCGTGGTCGGCGAGGTCGAAGGGCCCGCCTTCTGCTCGTTGTCGCGTTCGACCCAGGCCGACATCGACGCGGCCTGGCGGGGACTGCGCGACGCGCCGAAGCGCCGCATCCACATCTTCCTCGGCACGAGCCCGATCCACCGCGCCGCCAAGCTGCAAATGACCGCCGACCAGGTGCTGGAGGCCGCCGTCAACTCCGTCGCCTACGCCCGCACCCTGTTCGACGATGTCGAGTTCTCGGCCGAGGACGCCATCCGCACCGAACCGGAGTTCCTGGCCGAGGTGCTGGAGGCGGTGGCTCAAGCCGGGGCCGGGACCCTGAACATGCCTGACACGGTCGGCTATTCGACGCCGGACGAGATCGGCGCCCTGTTCCGCTTCGTCATCGGCCGCGTCCGGCCCCGCTTCCCGGACGTGGTGTTCTCGACCCACTGCCACAACGACCTCGGCCTGGCCGTGGCCAACTCGCTGGCCGCCGTCGAGGCGGGCGCGCGGCAGGTGGAAGGGACCATCAACGGCATCGGCGAGCGGGCCGGCAACGCCTCCCTTGAGGAAGTGATCATGACCCTGCGCACGCGCTCGGATCGCTTCAGCCTGACCACCGGCGTCGAGACCACCGAACTGGTGAAATCCAGCCGCCTGCTCAGCGAAATCACCCACACCCCGGTGATGCGCAACAAGGCGATCGTGGGCATGAACGCTTTCGCCCACGAGGCCGGCATCCACCAGCACGGCATGATGGCCGACGCGCGCACCTACGAGATCATGCGTCCCCAGGACGTGGGCTTCGAGGGCAGCTTCTTCGTGCTTGGAAAGCACTCCGGCCGCCACGCCGTGGCCAAGCGGGCCGCCACCCTCGGCTATCCGCTGGGCGGCGCGCACCTGAACGATTGCCTCGTCCGCTTCAAGCAACGCGCCGACGAGATCGGCGAGATCAACGACCAGGAACTGCTGGCCATGGTCGAGGCCTCGCGCCCGGCCGCCGCCGGCGGTCCCCCCGAACCCGAGGAACACACCTATGCCGCCGCTGGCTGAGTACATCTGGATCAACGGCGAACTGACGCCCTGGGCCGACGCCAGGGTGCATGTGATGAGCCATGCGCTGCACTACGGGACCTCGGTGTTCGAGGGGATTCGCGTCTACGACACGCCCGAGGGGCCGTGCGGGTTCCGGCTGCGCGACCACGTCCGCCGCCTGTTCGACAGCGCGCGCATGTACCACTTCGACCTGCCCTACACCGAAGACGAACTGGTCGAGGCTTGCCGCGCGACGGTGCGGGCGACGGGGCTGAAGTCGGCCTACATCCGGCCCATCGCCTTCCTGGGTCAGTGCGGGATGGGCGTGACGCCCCAGCCCGAGAACATGAATATCGACATCGCCATCGCGGCCTTCCCGTGGGGGGCCTACCTGGGCGAGGAAGCGCTGGAGAAGGGTGTCGACGCCTGCGTGTCCAGCTGGTCGCGCATGGCGCCCAACACCGTGCCGACCGCGGCCAAGGCGGGGGGCAATTACCTGTCCGGCTATCTGATCGGCCGCGAGGCCCGCGTGGGCGGGTTTGGCGAGGGCATCGGGCTGGGCACGGACGGGCGCCTGTCCGAAGGCGCCGGGGAGAACCTGTTCCTGGTCAAAGACGGCGTCATCCTGACCCCGCCCGCGGCCTCGTCCATCCTGGTCGGCATCACCCGTGACAGCGTGCTGAAGCTGGCCCAGGCGCTGGGCTACGAGGCGCGCGAGACGACCCTGCCGCGCGAGGCGCTCTACGTCGCCGACGAGATCTTCATGACCGGCACCGCCGCCGAGATCACCCCGGTCCGATCGGTCGACGGCATCAAGACCCGCGCCGCCGGACCGGGCCCGGTGACCAGGGCGCTGAACATCGCCTTCCGTGGGCTGTTCACGGGCGAGACCGAGGACCGCTTCGGCTGGCTCGAGCCCATCGCCGACGCGGCCAATGACGCCCGCCCGAAGGTGGCCGCCTATGCGACCTAGGACCCTGTTCGAAAAGGTCTGGGACAGCCACCAGGTGGTGGCGGAGACGCCCGCCTCGCCCGGCGTGCTCTACGTCGACCTGCACCTGGTGCACGAGGTGACCAGCCCCCAGGCCTTCACCGAGATCGAAAGCCGCGGCCTGACCACGCGCCGGCCTGACAAGACGTTCGCGACGCTGGACCACTCCACCCCGACCCTGCCCGCCGGAGCGGACGGCGAGCGCCCCTATTTCACCGACGCGGCGCGCCAGCAGGTCGAGACCCTGGAGCGCAACTGCGCGCGGCACGGCATCTCGCTGGCCGGCTGGGATTCCGACGAGCGCGGCGTCGTCCACGTCATGGGGCCAGAGCTTGGCCTGACCCAGCCGGGCATGACCGTGGTCTGCGGCGACAGCCACACCGCAACCCACGGCGCCTTCGGGGCCCTGGCGTTCGGGATCGGCACTTCGGAAGTGGCCCATGTGCTGGCCACCCAGTGCCTGCTGCAGAGGCGGCCGAAGACCATGCGCATCACCATCAACGGCGCGCTTCAGCCGGGCGTGTCGGGCAAGGACGTGGCGCTCGCCGTGATCGCCGCCATCGGCTTCGACGGCGGCTCCGGCCATGTGATCGAATACGCCGGCGAGGCCGTACGCGGGCTCGACATGGAGGGGCGCATGACGCTCTGCAACATGTCGATCGAGGCCGGCGCGCGGGCGGGCATGGTCGCGCCCGACGCCAAGACTGTCGCCTGGCTGCGCGGCCGCCGCCACGTGCCGCAAGGCGCGGCCTATGACGAAGCCGCCGCCCGCTGGCTCAGCCTCGCGTCGGATCCTGGCGCGACGTTCGACACCGAGGTCGTGCTGGACGGCGCGGCCATCGCGCCCATGGCCACCTGGGGCACCACGCCCGACGCCGGTGTCGCCATCGGCGCGCCCGCGCCCCAGTCGCGTAACGACTCCGACCGCAAGGCGCTCGACTACATGGGCTTCACGGCCGGCGAGGCGACCACCGGCCACCCGGTCGATGTCGTCTTCATCGGCAGCTGCACCAACGGCCGCCTGCCCGACCTGCGCGCCGCCGCCGATGTCCTGCGCGGCCGTCAGGTGAAGGCCGGCGTCCGCGTGCTGGTCGTGCCCGGCTCCGAAGCTGTCCGCCGCGACGCGGAGGCGGAAGGCCTGCATCAGGTGTTCCTCGACGCCGGCGCCGAATGGCGCATCCCGGGCTGTTCCATGTGCATCGCCATGAACGGCGACTTCGTCGCGCCCGGCCAGCTCGCCGTTTCGACCTCGAACCGCAACTTCGAGGGCCGCCAGGGCAAGGGCGCGCGCACCATCCTGGCCAGCCCGGCCACGGCCGCGGCCTCGGCCATCGCCGGCTTCCTGACCGACCCGCGCGTCTATCTCAAGGAGGCGGCCCATGCCTGAACCCCTCAAGGTCCTGACCTCCAAGGCGCTGGTGCTGAGCCAGGCCAATATCGACACCGACCAGATCATCCCCGCGCGCTTCCTGACCACCACCTCGCGCGAGGGGCTGGGCGCCAACCTGTTCAACGACTGGCGCTACGAGGCGGATGGGTCGGTGAAGCCCGAGGCCGTGCTGAACCGCATCGATCCGGCCGAGCGCCGCATCCTCCTGGCCGGTCCCAACTTCGCCTGCGGCTCATCGCGCGAGCATGCGCCCTGGGCGTTGATGGACTTCGGCTTCCGCGCCGTCATCTCGACCGGCATCGCCGACATCTTCACGTCCAACGCGCTGAAGAACGGCTTCCTGCCCATCGAGGTCGACCTGGAGTCCTGGGACGCGCTGGCCGCCAGGCCCGACGAGCCGATCACGGTCGACCTGCAGGCCTGCGAAGTCCGCCGCGACGACTTCGCGCCCATCCCCTTCACCGTCGAGGCCTTCGCCCGCGAATGCCTGCTGAACGGCGTCGACAACCTCGGGTGGCTGCAAACGCACCTGCCCGCCATCGAAGCTTTTGAAACCGCGTCCCTCCCGGAGCCCGCCTGATGCCGACCCCCAAGACCTTCAAGATTGTCCTGCTCCCCGGCGACGGCGTTGGGCCCGAAGTGATCCGCGCCACGCGTGAGGTGCTGGAAGTCATCGACGACTATTGCGGTTGCAGGTTCCTCTATCAGGAGCACCTGATCGGTGGCGCGGCCATCGACGCCACCGGCGACCCCCTGCCACCTGAGACCCTCGCCGCGTGCCTCGCCGCCGACGGCGTGCTGCTGGGCGCCGTGGGCGGACCGCAGTGGGACGGCGGCAAGCGGCGACCGGAAGAGGGCCTTCTGGGCCTGCGCAAGGGGCTCGGCCTCTACGCCAACCTGCGGCCGCTCCAGGTTTCGCCGGTTCTCGCCCACCGCTCGCCGCTTAAGCAGGAGATCGTCGAGGGCGTTGACCTGATCGTCTTCCGCGAGCTGACCGGCGGCATATATTTCGGTGAGCGCACCCGCACCGCCGACCGGGCCACGGACCTGTGCGTCTATACGGTCGGGGAGGTCGAGCGCATCGCCCGCGCCGCCTTCAAGACCGCACGCAAGCGCCGCAACCTGGTGACTTCGGTCGACAAGGCCAATGTCATGGAGACCAGCCGGCTGTGGCGCGAGGTGGTCACCCGCATCCACGCCGAGGAGTTCCTGGACGTGAAGCTGGAGCACGCGCTGGTTGACTCAATGGCCATGCACCTGATCCGCCGGCCGCGCGACTTCGACGTCATCCTGACCGAGAACATGTTCGGCGACATCCTGTCCGACGAGATCTCGGTCCTGGGCGGCTCCATCGGTCTCTTGCCGTCCGCCTCGCTGGGCGACGGAGGCCCGGGCCTGTTCGAGCCGATCCATGGCTCGGCGCCGGACATCGCCGGCCAGAACCTGGCCAATCCGGTCGGGACCATACTGTCGGCGGCGCTGATGCTGCGACACTCGATGGGCCTCGACGAAGAGGCGGATTCCATCGAGCGCGCGGTGGCCGCGGTGCTGGCAGCCGGGGCCGTGACCGCCGACCTGGGC
>CAZRKY010000103.1:0-11293 GCA_964600375.1 uncultured Caulobacteraceae bacterium
AGGCTCGGAGTCCTGGCGGCCGGCCCGCTCCTCGGCGCGGCGCTGCCGAGCGGCAGAGTCGTGCTCGATGTGCGCTACTCGGCGTTGCGGCCGCCCGGTCAGACGGCGTTCGGCGTGCATCGCGCCACGTTGTTCGGCGCGCTTCACGATGCGGTGCGCGCGACCGGTCGGCGGCCGTCGGTGAACATCAAGGTGTTCCTCGAAGGAGAGGAGGAGGCGGGTTCGGCTCACCTGGCCCAGATCATCCACGACAACCTCGAACTGCTGAAGGCGGACGCCTGGCTGCTGCTGGACGGGCCCGTACACCAGAGCCGCGCCATGCAGGTTGTATTCGGTGCGCGCGGGGTCGTAGGGGTGGAGGCGACGGTCTACGGCCCGACGCGCGCGCTGCACGACGGGCACTACGGCAACTGGGCCCCGAACCCCGGCGTGCTGGCGGCCCACCTGATCAGCGAGCTGCGCGCCGAGGACGGCCGCATCCTGATCCCGGGATTCTACGACGACGTGCGCCCGCTGAATGGGGCCGAGAAAGCCGCCCTGGCGGCCATGCCGCCCATGGAGGCCGAATTGCTGGCCAGCCTGGGCCTGGCGCAGGCGGAAACTACCGATCGTCTCGCCGACGCGGTGTCACGCCCAGCGCTGAATCTGCGCGGCATCGCCGTGGGCGGGGTGGGCGAGAACGCCAACAACGCCGTGCCGACCCAGGCGCGGATATCCATCGATTTCAGGCTGGTGCCGGACGAGACGCCCGAGGCGACCCGCAAGAGGGTCGAGGATTATCTGAACTCTAAGGGGTGGTTCGTCACCGAATCCGAGCCTGACCAGGCGACCCGCCTGGCCTATCCCAGGATCGTGCGGCTGCAATGGAGCTCCGGCTACGCGGCGGTCCGCACCGACATGACGCTGCCCGTTTCCCAGGCCGTGATCGCTTCGGTCGGACGCTGGCAGGGTAGCGCGCCGATCGTCCTGCCGATGATCGGCGGCAGCCTGCCGATGGCCTATTTCACGGAGACGGGCGTTCCCTTGATCATCGTGCCTATGGTCAACCACGACAACAGCCAGCACGCGGTCAACGAAAACCTGCGATTGAAGAACCTGTGGGATGGCATCGAGGTCTACGCCGGCCTGATCGCCGATCTGAACTGGTAGGAACTCCCTGACGTCACGGGGCGATGCAGGGCGTTGGACGCGGGGACGTGACGGCCGCCGTCGGCCGCACGCGGCGGTGTCGCCAAACTCTCCCTTGTTGCAGCGCAGCGTGGCTGTCAGGAAGTGGGGGTGAATTCCGCCGCTACCGCCCTCGCGGCCTCGCGCCGCCTCGTCGTCAAGATCGGCTCCGCCCTGCTGGTGCGCGACGGCCGGCCGAACGCCGCGTGGCTGGCGGCGCTGGGCGAGGACATCGCGGGGCTGCGAATGCGTGGCGTCGAGATCATCGTGGTCTCCTCCGGCGCCGTGGCGCTGGGGCGCGGACGGCTGGGGCTGACCGCCTCGGCCCGGCTGGACGAGAAACAGGCCGCCGCCGCCGCCGGCCAGTCGCTCTTGATGCAGGCGTGGGAGGCGGCGCTGTCGCCCCACGGCCTGACCCCGGCCCAGGTGCTGCTGACCCGAGACGATACCGAACGCCGCCGGCGCTGGCTGAACGCCCGTTCGACGCTGGACGCGCTGCTGCGGCTGGGCGCCGTGCCGGTGGTCAATGAGAACGACACCGTCGCCACCGAGGAGATCCGCTACGGCGACAACGACCGGCTGGCGGCGCGCACGGCGCAGCTGGCCCGTGCCGACCTGCTGGTGCTGCTGTCGGACATCGACGGCCTCTACGACGCCGATCCGCGCAAGACTCCCTCCGCCGCCCACCAGCCGCTCATCGAGGCCCTGACGCCGGCGGTGCTGGCCATGGCGGGCGAGGCCAACAGCGATGCCGCTGTCGGCACCGGCGGCATGCGCACCAAACTGGAGGCTGCGCGGATCGCGCGCTCCGCCGGCTGCGCCACGGTCATTGCTTCGGGCATGGGGGAGCGCCCGCTGGGCATGATCGCCAGCGGCGCGCGCGCCACGCTGGTCCTGGCCCCGGGCGGGCCGGTCGCGGCTTGGAAGTCCTGGATCGCCGGCAGCGTCGAGCCTGCGGGTAGCCTGACCGTCGACGACGGGGCGGTGGCGGCGCTGAAATCCGGCAAGAGCCTGCTGCCCTCCGGGATCCGCGCGGTCGATGGCCGCTTTGACCGGGGCGACAGCGTCCTGATCGTCACGACATTAGGCGCGCGGGCGGGCGTCGGTCTCGCGTCATGGTCCGCTGATGAAATGGCGCTGATCCAGGGCCGCCAGACCGCCGAGATCGAAGGCCTGGTCGGCTACAAGGGTCCGCAGGTGGCGATCCACCGCGACGACCTGGTGCTGGAGGACGACCGATGAGCGGGATCGAGACCGCGATGCTGGCCATGGGGCGCAGGGCGCGCGTGGCCGCCGATGGGCTCCGGCTGGCTCCGCCCCAGTCCCGCACCCGCGCGCTGGAGGCCTGCGCCGATGCGCTCCGCGCTCACGCTCCGGCCATCCTGGCCTCCAACGCCCAAGACGTGGCGCGCGGCCGGGCAGGGGGGCTGACCGAGGCGCTGATCGACCGCCTGTCCCTGACGCCGGCGCGCGTCGAGGCCATCGCCGAGGCGGTCGCCCGGATCGCCGCCTTGCCCGATCCGCTGGACCGTGAGCTGGCGCGCTGGACGCGTCCCAACGGCCTCGACATCGCACGCGTCTCGACCCCCATCGGGGTGTTGGCCATCATCTACGAAAGCCGGCCCAACGTGACCGCCGACGCCGCGGCCCTTTGCCTGCGCTCGGGCAACGGCGCGATCCTGCGCTATGGGTCGGACTGCCTGGCATCATCGATGGCGATCCATGCGGCGATGGTCGAGGGGCTGGCCGCCGCGGGCCTGCCGGCCGACGCCATCCAGCTGGTGGACACGCCCGACCGCGCCGCCGTCGGCGCCCTGCTGACCGGTCTCGATGGCGCGATTGACTTGCTGGTCCCGCGCGGCGGCAAGAGCCTCGTCGCCCGCGTGCAGGCCGAGGCGCGGGTGGCCGTGCTGGGGCACCTTGAGGGTCTCTGCCACACCTATCTCCACGCCGCCGCCGATCCGGCCATGGCGGTCGAGATTGTTCTGAACGCGAAGATGCGCCGTGTGTCGGTCTGCGGCGCGACCGAGACGCTGCTGATCGACCGGGCGGCCGCGCCGACCCTGCTGCCCCCGGTCGCCGCGGCGCTGCAGGCCGCCGGCTGCGCCCTGCGCGGCGACGCCGAGAGCCGCGCCATCGCCGCCTCCATCACCCCCGCTACCGAGGCCGACTGGACGACGGAGTTCCTGGCGCCGATCCTGGCCGTGCGGATCGTCGAAGGGTTCGACGCGGCTGTCGATCACATCCGCCGCTACGGCTCGGGACACACCGAGGCGATCGTCACCGAAGACGTCGAGGCGGCCGCCGCCTTCCTCAACGCCGTCGATAGCGCCATCGTCATCTGGAACGCCTCGACCCAGTTCGCCGACGGGGGAGAATTCGGGTTCGGCGGCGAGATCGGCATCTCGACGTCGCGCCTGCATGCGCGCGGACCGGTCGGGGCCGAGCAGCTGACCAGCTACAAATATGTGGTGCGCGGCGCGGGCCAGATCAGGCCCTGAGCCGCCTCAGGAAACGTCGAACTTGTCCTTGCGCCGCCGCCCCATGAGCAGCCGCGACTCGAGCCGTCCACGCAGGCCGGCGTAATAGGCGCCCAGGAAGTCGAAGTCGTCGTCCTCATTGCGCACCCAGCCGATCTTGCCGGCGATACGGTCGGCCACGGCGCGCATGGTCTTGCGGTCGCGCACGCGCAGGACGTCCTCCAGCACGTGCAGCTCCTTGACCCCGTAGGCGTCCAGCTGGGCGGTGGTGAAGCCGAAGCGCTGCAGACGGCCCTCTGCGTCGTCGGCCATGTCGCGCACCAAAGCCTGCTTCGGGACCCGCACCACCCAGGTGCCGCCGATCAGGTCGCCGGCGCGCAGGCGATCGCGGTTGAACAGGGGAAAGAAGACGAAGATTGAGCACCAGGCCGCGGCCAGCAGGAACATCCAGCTGTCGACCCCGCCGGCCGTGGCCCGCATGCCCAGCAAGGACAGGGGGATGAACACCTCGAGCTCGCGGGTGGCGTTGCGCGCGAACACGGCCTCGGCGCGCAGCCGTCCGCCGTCGCGCGAAGCGACCCGGATCCCCATGGCGCGCTTGCCGGGTGTGGCCGCGCGCGGCGAGAGCTCGAAGGCCACGAAATAGAGGTTGCGCAGCACGAAGGCGCCCAGCAGCCAGATCACCAGCGCCAGTTCGGCGCCGAGTGGCATGCGCCCGTTGCTCGCCCCGGAATTCCCCGGCTCGGCCGCGCTGAAGATGCCCGCACCCACCAGCGCCAGGATCGTCATCCCGATCAGCACGCCGACGATGATCGCCATGTCGAGCAGGAAGGCGCTGGCGCGCTGACCGGCGTCAGCGATCTTCAGCCGCAGGTCGACGCCCTCGGGCGTGATCAGGGTGCGCTCTGCCCGGTCGACAGCCGAGGGTTCAGACAGGGCCATGCGACGGCCTCCCGGGGCGCGGGCCGTAGAAGTAGAGGCACCAGAGCACGCCCGAGACGCCCGCGATGGCGTATCGGGCGATGTCGGAGTTGATCAGCTGGCGTCCAAAGCCTTCCAGCAGGCCCGCGAACATCAGCATCACGACCACCCCGCCCATGACCGTCGCGGCCGTCCGCCCGGCCTCGGTGGCGGCGTCGATGCGATCGCGGTCGCCGGGGAAGGCCATGGCCCAGCCGATCCTGAAGCCCGCGGCCCCGGCCAGGATCAGGGCGAAGATCTCGGTCACCCCGTGGATCGCCAGCCAGCCGCCCAGCTCGAAGCCAAGGCCGTGGCTGAAGTAGAGCACCAGCATGGCGCCCATCATCGCGCCGTTCATGGCGACCAGCACCGCCGTCGGCACGCCGAAGGCGAAGCCCAGGGCGAAGGACAGGATCGCGACCTGGGCGTTGTGGGTGAACAGGAAGGTGGCGAAGGCCGACAGTCCGTCCTGGCCGGCCCCGTCGTAGAGGCCCTTGCGCAGGCTCTCGGTCGAGGCGGTCGGATCGCGGCCCGCCGCCAGCTCCGGGTCGATGAAGGAGTAGTACCAGTCGGAATCCTGCAGCGTCAGGGTCGCCGACACCACGATGCCCAGCAGCATCAGCCCGGCCGAAGCCAGGGTCTCTCGCCACAGGTTGCGCACCGCCGCAGGCCAGTCGCGGCTGAGGAAGTCGATGAACCGGGAGACGAGCGTCGACCGGGCGCCATAGACGAAGAAATAGGCCCGCGCCGTCAGGGTCTCGAGATAGGCGGTCAGCGCCTGGTCCAGCGAGGTGGCCCTTGCCACCGACAGGGCCGACAGGGTGGCGCGATAGAGCACGGGCACCGCCAGCAACTCCTCGTCGGTCAGCGCCGCGGGCGAGCCCTTCTCGACCCGGTCCATCAGGCTTTCCAGGCGCCGCCAGTCTGCTTCGCGCTCCTGCCGGAACCGCTGGCTCTTGAGTTTGAGTTCAGCCACCGCGCGCCCTCACAACAGGTCCCGACGCTTGACGTCGAGATAGGCGTTGAGCAGCGCCGGGCCGATCCGGTCGACAGGCGCGTCGACAATGTGGGCGCCCATGCGGCGCAGGCGAGTGATGACCGTGTCGCGCTCGCGCAGCAGCGAGGCCGCGACTACGGCGCGGGATACGTCCTCGGGCAAATCCGGGTCCATGGCGGTCAGGCCCTCCAGCTCCTCGTCGCGCATGACCACGAAGACCACGAGGTGGCGCTTCAGCAGCCGCCCCAGGGTCTCGATCATCAGTTCGGCCGAGGTGGAGTCTGCGAAGTCCGTGAAGATCACGATCATCGACCGCCGCTGCAGCGTGCCCGACAGCGCCGTCAGACCCAGGGTGTAGTTGGTCTCCTCCGCCGAATAGTCGATGCGCTGGGCGATGCGCTGCAGCAGCGGAAAGGCGCCCATGCCCGCCACCGCGCCCGAGTTTGCGCGCGGCTTGGAATCGAAGGCGTAGAGCCCGGCCCGGTCGCCGGTTCGCAGGCAGACGTAGGACAGCAGCAGCGCCGCGTTGATTGCCCGGTCGATGCGTGGCGCGCCGCCGACCGGCTCGCACATCACCCGCCCGGCATCCAGCGCCAGCACGATCTGGTGGTTGCGCTCGGTGCGGAACTCCTTGGCCAGCAGCGCCTGGTGGCGGGCCGACTGTTTCCAGTCGACGCCGCGGCGGTCCATGCCGGGCTGGAAATCACGCAGGGCGTGGAATTCCGAGCCCTCGCCGATGTCGATCTGGGCCTTGATGCCGATCTGGGCGTCGCGGGCGAACAGGCGCACGGCCTCGTCTTTCACCCCCTGGTTGTCGGCTCCGACATGGGCGGCGACGTCGAGCTTGTCGGCCCGCTGCTTCCACACCAGGCCCAGCGGCCCGCGCCAGCGCACCCACAGTCGGTCGATCAGGGCCTCGCCCCGGCGCTCGGGCAGGGCGGCGAAGCGCAGGCGTGCGGTGCGGTCATCCAGCGCCACGGCCCCGGACCGTGCGGTCAGCCCCAGGCGCGGGTCGGCGCTCAGCGCCGCCTCGACCTCCCTGGGCCGCGCGCCGCGCGGGAAGTCGGCGGTGATTTCGATGGTGGCCGGGACGCCGACGGCGAAGGGGCGCATCTCGCCGATCACGGTCTGCAACCGCTGGCGCGATCCGCCGGCGAAGGAGTCCGCCAGCATCAGGGCCGCGATGAAGATGATCCACGCCGGTCCGGCCAGCCACAGGCCGGGCGCGACGATGCCCAGCAGCAGGGCCATCGGGGCGCCTGCCGCGGCCAGCATCACCGCGAACCGGGTGGGGTAGATCATTCCCGGCCTCCAATGGTCGCAGCGTTCCTCACCGCGGCGCCGGGACCTGTTCGATCAGCGCCGCCAGCGCCTGGTCCACCTTCTTGCCCTCGATCTCGGCGGCCGGGGACAGGATCACCCGGTGGCGCAGCGCCGGCAGGGCCAGCGCCTTGACGTCGTCGGGGATGACGTAGTCGCGGCCTTCCAGGGTGGCGCGGGCCCGCGATGCGATCGCCAGCATGGCGGCGGCGCGCGGCGAGGCGCCGTACTCGATGTCGGCCGAACTGCGCGTGGCGCGCACCAGGTCCACGATATAGGCGGTGATCTCGTCGGTCAGGCGCACCCCGGCGACGACCGTCACCGCAGCGCTGACGCCCTTCTGGTCGACCACCGCCTGGACGCCCAGTTCGACCGGATCGGGCAGGCCGGCGCTGGAGCCGTGGGTGGCGACGATGCGGCGCTCTTCCTCGGCCGACGGGTAGTCCAGCGTCTGCTTGAACAGGAAGCGGTCCAGCTGGGCCTCGGGCAGGGGATAGGTGCCCTGCTGCTCGATCGGGTTCTGGGTGGCGATGACAGTGAAGCGGTCGCTCAGCGGGTGCTTCCGGCCGTCGACGGTAACCGCCCGCTCCTGCATGGCCTCCAGCAGCGCCGCCTGCGTCTTGGGCGGGGTGCGGTTGATCTCGTCGGCCAGCAGCAGGTCGCAGAACACCGGCCCCTTGGTCAGGGTGAATGTCGAGGTCTGGAAGTTGAACAGGTTGGTGCCGATGATGTCGCCGGGCATCAGGTCGGGCGTGAACTGGATGCGCCCGTACTTCAGCCCGAGCGTCTGGGCGAAGGTCTGGGCCAGCAGGGTCTTTGCCGTGCCCGGCGGTCCTTCCAGCAGGACGTGCCCGCCCGCGAACAGGGCGCACAGCATCAGGTCCACGGTGCTGGTCTGACCGACGATGGCCTTGGCGACCTCCGCGCGCATGTGCTCGGCGATGCCTCTCACCTCATTGACGTCCACGGGTCATCTCCAGTCTCCAGCGGTGCAGTTTGCGGGCGACCCTGATCAGGTCCCCCGGCGTCTTGGCGCCCCGGGCCTCGGCGGCCAGGGCGGAATATCGGTCGTGTGACCCCAGGGTCCCGCCCAGGCGGTCGAGGAAGGCGTCCAGCGCTTCTCCGTCCAGGTTGCGCGGCGCGCCGATGGCCCGGGCGACAGAGGCGCGGACCAGCTGGGCGTAGGGTCCGGCCATGCGGTGCTCGCGCCGCGCAAGCCTTACGAGGCCTGCGGAATTGTCAGCCAGCGCCCGCTTGCCCAGAGCAATGGCGCGGCCCTGGCGGCGTCCGGGTCCGAAGCGCACGAAGGCCTGGTAGGCGATCAGCGCGGTGGCGGCGAGCAGCGCCAGGGTGGCGCCCAGCATCGGCGGCTCCAACATCAGCCGCGCGACACTGCGCGGCCGCTGGAACCCATGCAGGGTCAAGTCGAAGATCACCGGTCCGCCGCCGGCCCAGATCAGCCGCATCAGGTGCAGGGCGGCGACGGCGCGCGCCGGGCTCTTCAGGCCCTGGGTGTTCAACAGGTCCGGGTCGGCCAGGACATAGGCGCCGGTGACGCTGTCCATGGCCAGAACGGCCGCGCCGGTTTCGTCGACGATGACCGGGATCCAGTTGGGGCCGGAGATGGTCTGCAGCCGGTCGATCGCGCCGAGGTCTCCGGCAAACGGACTCCCGTCCGGCCGGCTCAGGCGGGGCCTTCCGACCGCCGGACGGCGGCTGACCACGGTGGCGGCGGTCTCGGCCTGGTGGGCTCCGCGCCCCCCCGACACCGGCTTGGCGGCGGCGGTGTCCTCGTCTTCCTCCTGGTCGGCTCCCAGCTGCGAGACCGGACGGGCGACCACGCGCTCGTCGTAGAGGCCGATGGCCTTCACCCACGAGGGTTTGCCCGGCAGCGGCTGAACGCCCCACTTGGGCAGCACCACCAGGACCGCGCCGTCATGGTGGACCGCCTCCAGGGCCCGGGAGGCGTGCTGGGGGCCGGGGGTGAGGATCAGCAGCCCTTCGCTGGAGTCCGCATGCAGCGGCCCGCGGCTGAGCAGCACCGGCTGCCCGCTGTCGCCCAGCAGCCGGACGATGCCTGCGAAGCCCACCGCCGAGCGTGACAGGGGATGGGCGCCGCCATCGTCGCCGTTGCGCAGGTCCGGCGCGTAGGCCGAAAGCACCGTCAGGGCCGACAGGGAAAACACCCCGACCAGGATCAGGGCGACGACGGTCCGGATCGAGAAGCGCTGTGACGGCGGGGTCATCGCGACCACCCGGCGGGCAGGGCGAAATCCTCATAGGCGCGCCGACAATCGGCGAAGGCGGCTGCGTCGACTTCCGAACCCCCGAACAGGCTGAGTTCGACCACGCGCGCGATCTTGCCGAAAGCCGGGCGAGCCGCTTCCGGCAAGGCCGCCAGAGAGCCGATGTCCCGGGCGGTGAGGGCCGGGCGCACAGTCCGGGGCCGGCGGCTGTCCAGGTCGTCGATGCTGCGAAGCAGAAGCAGGTGCGCGGCTTCGGCGTAGCGGCCCTGCGCGGCCAGGGTGTCGGCGTCGGCCAGCAGGGTGCGCGCCGCCTGAACGGTCGGGCGCCACTCCGGCTCGGGATCCATGCGGGCCGGCCCTTTGGGTCTGAACCCGAAACGGACCGCCAGGACCTCGCGGGCGATGTAGAAGATGATGAAGGCGATGATCAGCGCCACGCCGCCCCAGAACACCCAGGTCAGCAGCGGGGCGAGCGCGCTCAGCACCTCGCCGACGGCCTGCAGCCACCCTGGCGGCTCGGGCGGCGGCTGATCCACGGGGCGGACAAGATCGAATTGCAGGGTGGTGTCCTGCACCAGCTTGCGGTGCGCCGCCAGGACCGCCTCGTCGTTCGCCTGCGCCGGCGCAGTCGTCATTGCGCCCCCCGGCCGCTGCAACTTCACGATGAACCATAAGCTGCGTGCTAGTCGAGAAGGAACTGGCGTATCGGCGGTTGTCGCGGCGACTATTGCGGGGCGCGCCCGCGGGTGCGACCAAACGGGGACGGCTCGCGGGCCGGGGAGGATCAGATGAGCGGCTTCTTCGTCGGGCGCAGCACCTATGACCTGGACTTCTCGGTTGCCGCCTATCCGGACGAGGACACCAAGGTCCGCGCCGAGCACCTGCTGACCATGGCGGGCGGGCCGGGGCTGAACGCGGCGGTGGTCTATGCGGCGCTCGGCCTGCCCGCGACCCTGCTCAGCGTCGTCGGGACCGGACGTTTCGCGGATGCGGTGCGCGAGGACATCGGCGGCTTCGGCGTTCGCTTCATCGACGCGGCGGCGGGCCAGCCGGACGTGCTGCCGGTCTCGAGCGTCATCGTGAACCCGAACAAGGCCACGCGCACGGTTGTCTCTTCCAATCCGCCCGCCCACGTCCGATCGCCGGGCGAGGAGGTGTGGCGGACTCTGGAGGGCTCAAAGGTCGTCCTCATCGACGGCCACATCCCCGACCTGGCCCTGCCGGTGATCCGCGAGGCCCGCAATCGCAACATTCCCGTGGTGATGGACGGCGGCAACTGGCGCGAGGTCCACGCCGAACTGCTGCCCTTCGTCGACTACGCCGTCGTCTCCGAACAGTTCCTGCCGCCGGGGACGAAGACCGCCGACGATGTGTTCGAGGATCTGAAGTCGGTCGGCGTCAGCCACGTCGCGATCACCCGCGGCGACCGACCCCTGTCCTGGCGCTCGGAAGGCAAGTCGGGCGACATCGTCCCGCCGAAGGTCGCTTCGGTGGACACCCTGGGGGCGGGCGACATCTTCCATGGCGCCTTCTGCTGGTCGTTGGTCAGCCAGGGCGACTTCGTCAAGGCGCTGGAGCTCGGTTCGAAGGTCGCGGCCTTCTCGACCACCATGTGGGGCACTCGCACCTGGATCCCCGCCTGGCTGGTGAAGAGCCGGGGCTAGGGCGCCCCTATGGGTGTGAGCGCTTGAACCGCCGCAGCGCGTTGAGCGCTTCCGCCGAGGCGCCCGTGTCCAGCCGCAGCACGCCACGGCACTGACCGTTCGAGCAGGAGAAGCGCCCGCCCGCGAGCAGCCCCTCCAGGGTCACGGCGACATGGGCGCCGCAACCGGGGCAGGGCATGCCGCCCTTCTGCCGCTCCTGGTTCTGGTAGCCGACCTTGGCGATATTCGACCTGGATGACCTCACGTTCTGGGCTCCTTTGGCCGCGCGGGTGATGGAACGGTGACCAGCATGGTCAGCTGGACAGCCTGGCCAGAGCGCGCGTCCAGCGACTGGCCGGTGATCAACAGCCCCAGCCGGCCGGCGGCCAGCAGCTCGATGGCCTGCGGCGTCACTTCGCGCAGGTTGATCGTCACGCGCGACAACTCCTTCAGTTCCATCGGCGCCTTGGGCTGGTCGAT
>CAZRKY010000104.1:0-11281 GCA_964600375.1 uncultured Caulobacteraceae bacterium
TCGTGTTTCACGTGAAACCTCCCAAACGAAAAAGGGCGGCCCGTGGGCCGCCCTTTGCACGTCCAGGACCGGTTCGGCCTAGGTGTTCATGCTCTGGAAGAATTCGGCGTTGTTCTTCGTCTGGCGCAGCTTGTCCAACAGGAACTCGATGGCGTCCTGCGGGCCCATCGGGTTGAGGATGCGGCGCAGCACGTAGGTCTTCTGCAGCACATCCTTGGGCGTGATGAGCTCTTCCTTGCGGGTGCCGGACTTGAGCACGTCGATGGCCGGGAAGATGCGCTTGTCGGCGACCTTGCGGTCGAGAATGATTTCCGAGTTACCGGTGCCCTTGAACTCTTCGAAGATGACCTCGTCCATGCGCGAGCCGGTGTCGATCAGGGCGGTGGCGATGATGGTCAGGCTGCCGCCTTCCTCGATGTTGCGCGCCGCGCCGAAGAAGCGCTTGGGGCGCTGCAGGGCGTTGGCGTCGACGCCGCCGGTCAGGACCTTGCCCGAGGACGGCACCACCGTGTTGTAGGCGCGCCCCAGGCGGGTCACGGAATCCAGCAGGATGACCACGTCGCGCTTGTGCTCGACCAGCCGCTTGGCCTTTTCGATCACCATTTCGGCAACCTGGACGTGGCGGGTGGCGGGTTCGTCGAAGGTCGAGGAAATGACCTCGCCCTTCACGGTGCGCTGCATGTCCGTGACTTCCTCGGGCCGTTCATCGATGAGCAGCACGATGAGGAAGCTTTCGGGGTGGTTGGTCTCAATCGACTTGGCGATGTTCTGCAGCATCACCGTCTTGCCCACGCGCGGCGGGGCGACGATGAGGCAGCGCTGGCCCTTGCCGAGCGGCGTGACGATGTCGATGACCCGACCCGAGCGATCCTTCAGCGTCGGATCCTCGATCTCCATGGTCATCCGCTGGTCGGGATAGAGCGGGGTCAGGTTGTCGAAGTGGACCTTGTGACGGACGTTGTCCGGGTCCTCAAAATTGATCGAGTTGACGTTCACCAGGGCGAAATAGCGCTCGCCCTCGCGCGGGCTGCGGACCACGCCCTCGACGGTGTCGCCGGTGCGCAGGCCGAACTTCCGCAGCTGCGAGGGCGAGACGTAGATGTCGTCCGGTCCAGGCAGGTAGTTCGCCTCGGGACTGCGCAGGAAACCGAAGCCGTCCTGGACCACTTCGAGGGTGCCTGAGCCGGAGATCTCAACACCGGATTCGGCGAGCTCCTTCAGGATCGCGAACATCATGTCCTGCTTGCGCATGGCGTTCGCGTTTTCGATTTCAAGGCTCTCGGCGAGCGCCAGCAGGTCCGCCGGCGTCTTCTCCTTGAGCTCCTGCAGCGACACGCGCTGCGTGGGACCGCCGGCGGCGTCGACAGCGACGTCCACACCAGCGCCCGCGTCCGTTTCGTTGACGGATTCGTCGGTCATTCTATTCACTCAATGTCGCGAACGGACCGGGGTCCGCCGCTCGGTAGTTCGCCCGGAAGGGCGGAAGGGGGGGTCCGGCCAGCTCGCAAGGGGCGGCGGCGCGGAAGGATGAGGGCTGCCCGGTTTCCCGAACATCGCGAGGAGGGGAACCACGGGCGCGCGCCGTCGTCAAGCGAGGGCGGGCGGGGGCCGCTCCCTGTTATTTTCCGCGTGAAACAGGGCCGGCGGCTCGGATGTTCGGAAACTGCGTTACCTTTCAGGAACTTGGAAAACTCGCCGGGGCAAAACAGGGAGAGTCGAACAGGGAGAACCGTTACGCAAAACAGGGAGACCGTGCATCCAGAACAGGGAGAACGGATTCACGGAACAGGGAGAGCCCTTCCGCGGCCCGCGGCCTCCTGTTGCCCCGAAAGCCATCCCCTCCGGAAGGGTCCCTTGATCCGGGAGGCGCCGTCAATTCCGCCAGCGTCAGCCGAAGGTGAACTCGGTCGTCACCGCCAGCACCATGATGATGGCCGCGATGAAAGGCAATTCGTTGGTCATGCGCCAGAACTTGTCCGACTTGGTGTTCTTGCCCTCGGCGAAGCGCTTGCGGGCGGTCCCCAGATAGTGGTGCCACCAGGTCAGGAAGACCACGCCCGAGAGCTTGGCGATCATCCAGGGCGAATGCAGGAAGCTCCAGTCGTTGCCCCCGATGCCGCCAGAGCGAAACCAGATCAGCGTCAACCCCAGCAGCCAGGCCACGACCATCGCCGGGTTCATGATGATCCGGTAGAGCTTGCGCTCCATCTCCTGGAAGGTTGTGTCCAGCTCTGAACCGGCCGCCGCGCGGGTGTGATAGGCGAACAGCCGCGGGAGGTAGAGCAACCCCGCCATCCAGGCGATGACCGCCAGGATGTGCAGTCCGCGCACCAGATCGTACGGATTGATCGTCATGCCGCCCTCCCCAGACCGCGGCGTCCCGCCGCCGACGGACACTTGCTGAAACCGGGGCAGGCGTAGCCGCCGCCGGGCGCGGGCCAGTCCGGCTTGTCCAGCGCCTTGATCGCCAGGTCCGCCAGCGCCGCGATGAAGGCCGCCTCGACGCCCAGCGCCGGGACCCGAAGATAGGGCGCGACGCCCAGGCCCGCCGCAAGCTCGGCGTACTCATGGTCCAGCTCGACAAGGGTCTCGACGTGCTCGGAGACGAAGGCGATTGGCGTGATCAGCACGCCCTTCCTGTCGGCCCGCGCCTTTTCGATGGCCTCAGGCGTCGAGGGCCCGATCCAATTCAGCGGCCCGACCCGGCTCTGGTAGCAGACCTGCCAGTCTGTCAGCGCCGGCAGGCGCGCGGCGACCGCCGCGGCGGTGGCCTCGATCTGGGCCTGATAGGGGTCACCGCCCTTGATCACCTTTTCCGGCAGGCCGTGGGCCGAGAACAGCAGGCGGACGCCGTCCGGGCGTCCCGCCGCCTCCCAGGTCGCGGCGATCTTCGCGGCGTGGGCGTCGAGCAGGCCCTCGGCGTCCGGGTAGCAACAGACCGCGCGGCTTTTTCCCGGCCCCTTGTAGGTCTCGTTCCAGACCTTCAGCGATGAGCCGGTCGTGGTGGTCGAGAACTGAGGATAGAGCGGCAGCAGCACGATCTCGTCCGGCCCGAAGGCCGCCACGGCGCGGGCGGCGTCCTCGGTGAAGGGTTTCCAATAGCGCATGGCGATGAAACACCGCGCCTCCAGGTCCGGCCGGGCGGTCGCGAGTGCAGCCTCCAGGGCCCGGGCCTGGGCCTCGGTTTCCGGCAGCAGCGGCGAGCCGCCGCCCATCAGGTCGTAGTTCTTCTGGGCCTCGGGGGCGCGACGCTTGGAGATCAGGGACGCCAGCGGGGTCCGCACGAGGCCCGGCAGGCCGATGATCGCCGGGTCGTTGAACAGGTTGAACAGGAACGGCTGGACGGCGGCCGGCCCGTCGGGTCCCCCCAGGTTGAACAGGACGACGGCCAGCTTGCGCCGGCCCGGCGAGGTCGTCGTCATCCCGCGCCGATCCGCTTCAGCGCCGTCTCGACGTGCGCGATGGGGGTCTCAGGCAGGATGCCGTGGCCCAGGTTGAAGATCCACGGCCCGCTCTCCCAAGCCGCCACCAGCTCGTCGATCTGGTCATCCAGCGCTGGTCCGCCGGCGAGGAGCGCGAGGGGATCAAGGGCGCCCTGGATAGTGCGGCCCGTCTGCTGGATGCGCTCGCCCACCAGGGCGGGGCAGGCGGTGTCCAGCGCCACGGCCTGCACCGGCACCTGGGCGGCATAGGCTTCGGCGAACTGGCTGGCGCCGCGCGGGAAGCCGATCACGGGAACGTCCACCCCCCGCGCCCTGAGGCCCGCGACAATCTTCTGGTGTGGTTCGATGACCAGGCTGGTGAACAGGTCCTCGGGCAAGCCGTCGGCCCAGCTCTCGAAGATCTTCAGAGCCTGCGCTCCGGCTGCGGCCTGCATCGCGAGATAGTCGACGGTGGATTCGACCAGCACCTCAAGCAGGCCTTCGACCAGGGCCGGCCGCTCGTAGGCGTGGCGGCGCGCCGTCTGGCGGTCCTTCAGCCCTTCGCCGTCCATCATGTAGGTGGCGACCGTCCAGGGCGCGCCGGCGAACCCGATCAGCGCCCGCTCGGGCTCGAGCTCGGCGCGGACCTTCGACAGTGTGTCGCCGACCTGGCTGAGCGCCGCGCCGGCCTTCCCGGCCAGCTGTCCCATCGCGGCCAGCGACGGCAGTTCGCCGAGCCTGGGGCCTTCGCCGGTCTCGAACCGGACCTCCTGGCCCAGCGCCCAGGGGATTAGCAGGATGTCGGCGAAGACGATGGCCGCGTCGAACGGATAGCGGCGCATCGGCTGCAGGGTGGCTTCGGCGGCCTTGTCCGGGTTCAGGCAGAAGCTGACGAAGTCCGGCTCGGTGGCGCGTAGGGCCCGGTACTCCGGCAGGTGGCGCCCGGCCTGACGCATGAACCAGACCGGCGGACGGTCGGTCGTTTCACCGGCGAGGGCGCGAAGCAGAAGGGGCGTGGGGCGGGTCATGGGACGCTCGGTTGGGAGGCCGGTCTTACGGTTCTCCCCCCACCCCCTTCAATCCTTAAAGTCTTTAAGATGAAAGATTGAGGAGGAAGGTAGGGCCGGGCGCCGCGGGGAAAACCGCGACGGCGCCCAGCCGCAAAGCCGCCATTCCGACGAGTCTTCCCAAGCCTGTCCCTTGGGGCGGGTCGAGCTGTGGATAGCGGGGGCCGTTAACACTTCCTTAAGTCAGGTTAAGACTTCCTTAACGGTGGTCGCAGGGGGGATCGCCGGGACTAGCCCGTGGACGGACGGATTCATCCACGGCCGAACACCGCTCCGATTTCCCGGGTCGCGGAGCCGGGGACAAGAGCATCGGTTTGAAGTCAGTTCTCCCCGTGCGCGGCGCGCATCGCCGCGCTATCAATTCCATTCCACTTTCCTCCCCAGGTCCGGGCCGGGCCGAAACAGAGTTTTCCCCAGGCGCATTCGGACAGATGTCGAGCCACAGCCCGCGCCCCGCGACCTACTTCCATGTGCACCTGGTCTCGGACTCCACCGGCGAGACGCTGAACGCGATGGCCAAGGCGGTGGCCGCCCGTTTCGAGGGCGTCATCCCCATCGAGCACATCTACGCCCTGGTCCGCTCCAACAAGCAGCTCGAGCGCGTGCTGGAGGATATCGCCGCCTCGCCCGGCGTGGTGCTGCACACCATCGTCGACAAGGCGCTGCGCGAGGAACTGGAAAGCGGCTGCCGCAAGCTGGGCATGCCCCACATGGCGGCGCTGGATCCGCTGGTGGCGGCCCTGTCGCGCTATCTGGGCGCGGCGCTGAACACGCGGGTGGGGGCCCAGCACGCGCTGGACACCGACTATTTCAACCGGATGGAGGCGTTGAACTTCGCCATCGCCCACGACGACAACCAGAACGCCGAGGGCCTGGAGGGCGCCGACGTGGTGCTGGTGGGGGTGAGCCGGACGTCGAAGACGCCGACCTGCATCTATCTGGCCCACCGCGGCGTTCGGGCCGGCAACATCGCCCTGGCGCCGGGAGTCTCGCCGCCGACCCTGCTGTTCAGCCTGCAGCGGCCGCTGGTGGTGGGCCTGACCATCGCGCCGGACAAGCTGATCGGCATCCGCCGAAATCGCCTGCTCAGCCTCAACGAGGAAAGGGAGAGCGACTACGTGGAGACCGAAGCCGTGCGCGACGAGATCGTGAAGGCCCGCCGCATGTTCGAACGCCACGACTGGCCCACCATCGACGTTACGCGCCGTTCGGTCGAGGAGACCGCCGCCCAGGTGTTGAACCTGCTGAACGAACGGCGCACCAGCCGCCGCGGAGCACCGGCATGAGCAGCGCCTCGGTCCGTCTCATCCTGGCGTCCAAGAGCGCGGCGCGGCAGGCGCTGCTGACCGGCGCCGGCGTTCGCTTCACCGCCATGGGCGCGGCGCTGGACGAGGATGACGTGAAGGATGACCTCGCCGCCCACGGCCTGGACCCCAAGGCGATGGCCATGGCCTTGGCCCAGGCCAAGGCGGTGGAAACGTCCAAGGTGGTCGACGGCCTGGTCATCGGAGCGGACCAGACGCTCGACCTCGACGGCGAGCTGGTCGGCAAGGCCGCCGACGTCGGCGCCGCGCGGGAGCGCCTGAAGTCGTTGCGCGGGCGACGGCACCAGCTGCACTCAGCCACGGCCGCGGCCCAGGGCGGCGACCTGATGTGGACCGACGTGCGCTCGGCCTCACTGACCATGCGCCGGTTCAGCGACGCCTTCCTCGATGGCTACCTGGCCCGCAACGCCGAGGCGGCCCTGGCCTCGGTGGGGTGTTATCAGCTCGAAGGGGAAGGCGTGCAGCTGTTCGACCGCATCGACGGCGACTACTTCACCATCCTGGGATTGCCCCTGCCGCCGCTGCTGGATTTCCTGCGCGGGCGGGGTCTGGTGGAGACCTGAGCACCGATGGCTAGCACCCCTGGACATACCGCCGCCGCCGTCGTCGCGGGAATCGCCGGCCATCCGGTGACCGGCTCGCTCAGCCCCCTGCTGCATTCCGCCTGGATCGCGGCTCTGGGACTGGACGCCGTCTATGTGCCCTTCAGGGTCCAGCCCGATGGCTTCGAACGCTTCGCCCGGGGGCTGCGCGGCGGCGGCGTGCGGGGGATCAATGTCACGGCGCCCTTCAAGGAGGCGGCCCTGGCGATCGCCGACGAGACCGATGACAAGGCCCGCGCTTCCGGCTCGTCCAACCTGTTGATCTTCCACGAGGACGGCCTGATCGAGGGTCGCTCCACCGACGGCCACGGCATGCTGGAGGCCTTCGCAGAGCAGGCGCCGGGGCTGGCCCTGGACGCCCGTCCGGCCGTCGTGCTGGGCGCGGGCGGCGCGGCGAGGGCGGCGGTGGCGGCCCTGCTGGACGCGGGCTGCCCTGAAGTCCGGGTGGTCAACCGCACTCCGGCGCGGGCCGAGGAGCTAGTCTTCGCCTTCCAGACCCGCGTCGCGGCCTTTGGCCTCGGCCAGGCGGACGAGGCCTTTACCGGCGCGGGCGTACTGATCAACGCGGCGGCCGGCGGGCCCCTGCCGCCGCTCGACGCCCTGCCCGATGACGCGGCGGTGATGGACATGACCTACCGGCCGCTGGAGACCGGCCTGCTGAAGGCCGCCCGCGCCCGCGGCCTGACCCCCGTCGACGGCCTGGCCATGCTGATCGCCCAGGCCCGACCCTCCTTCGAGGCCTTCTATGGCGCGCCGCCGCCGGAGGGGGTCGACGTCCGCGCCCTGGCGCTGGCCGCCCTGGACGCGCGGCCGTGATCCTCCTGGGGCTCACCGGCTCGGTCGGGATGGGGAAGTCCACCACCGCGGCCATGTTCGCCGACCTGGGCGCGCCGGTCTGGGACGCCGACGCGGCGGTCCACCGGCTCTACGGCAAGGGCGGCCCGGCGGTCGCGCCCGTAGGCCAGGCCTTTCCCGGCGTGGTCCGGGACGGCGCGGTGGACCGGACCCTGCTGGGCGCCCGGGTGCACGGCGACCATGACGCCTTCGAAAGGCTTGAGAAGATCGTGCATCCGCTGGTGGCGGCCGACCGGGCCGCGTTCCTCGAAGCGGCGGAGGCCTCGGGGCACGCGGTCGCGGTGCTTGATATTCCGCTGCTGTTCGAGACCGGCGCCGAGGACCGGGTCGACGCGGTGGTGGTGGTGACCGCGCCGGAGGAGATCCAGCGCCAACGGGTGCTGGCCCGGCCGGGCATGGACGAGACGAGGCTGGCGGCACTGCTGGAGCGCCAGACGCCCGATCATCACAAGCGGGCGAAGGCCGACTTCGTCATCGACACCTCGCTCGGCCTGGAGAGCGCCCGGGCGCGGGTGAAGACCGTCCTGGAAGCCATCCACAGCCCGGCGTTTCGGTCGCGGCGCCAGCGTCTGGACGGCTGACTCGAACCCGGTCACAACCGGCCCATGGCGCGCGAAATCGTCCTCGACACCGAAACCACCGGCTTCGATCCGAAGACCGGCGACCGGCTGATCGAGATCGGCTGCATCGAGATCGAGGACCTGCTGCCGACCGGCCGCAGCTTCTACGCCCTGGTCGACCCCTGCCGGCTGATCCCCGCCGGGGCCTTCAAGGTGCACGGCATCAGCGACGAGCGCGTGCGCGGCCAGCCCAAGTTCCACGAGGTGGCCGAGGAGCTGCTGGACTTCATCGCCGGCGATCCGGTGGTGGCCCACAACGCCCAGTTTGACCGCAGCTTCGTCAATCACGAGCTGGGCCTGGCCAACCGGCCGATCGTCGAAGAGGGCCGCTGGATCGACACCCTGGGCCTGGCCCAGAAGCGCTTTCCCGGCATGCACAACTCGCTGGACGCGCTGTGCCGCCGCTTCAAGATCTCGCTGAACGAACGGACCCTGCACGGCGCGCTGATCGACGCCAAGCTGCTCGCGATGGTCTATCTGGAGCTGCGCGGCGGCCGCGAGCGTGGGCTGGAGCTGACGGCGGTGAAGGCCCGACGCACCGAGGTCCAGCTGGACGCCGGCGGCTACGGACCCCGGCCGCGCGAACTGGCGCCGCGGATCACCGAAGACGAACGCGCGGCGCACGCGGCCTTCCTGGACAAGGTGCTGAAGGGCAAGGGCGTCTGGGCGGAGATGGGCGAGGCCTAGGGTCGTGGAGCGGCCCATAGCAAACGGATCACGCCCAGACCCGAAGGCGCGAGCATTCCATCAAGACGGTTTGCGGCGGAACATGTCAGGCCGCTCCTGCGGCCCTCCACCCGGCATGTCGGCCCGGATAGCGCCGATGGCGCTTCCGGGCGGACATCGGCTCAGGCTTCTACGCCTGGCCGAGCGGCGGAACGTCGAGGCCGTCCTTGCGCGCCTGGTAGATGGCGCCGAAGTCGATCGGCTCGAGCAGGAAGGGCGGGTAGAAGCCGCCGTCCGAGGTCGCCGAGGCGATGATCTGGCGCGCGAACGGGAACATGTAGCGCGGGCACTCGACCAGCAGCACGGTCTCCAGCTGGTCTTCCGGGATGCCCGTGATCTGGAACAGGCCGCCGTAGACCAGCTCGATGGCGAACATCGGACCCTGCTCGGTGCCGGCCTTGACCGACAGGCGCATGTCGACCTCGAACAGGCCGTCGGCGCGGCCCTTGGCGTTCATCTCCACGCCCATGTCGACTTCGGGCTTGCCGTCCATGCGCAGGCTTTCCGGCGCGCGGGGGTTTTCGAAGGAGAAGTCGCGCACGAACTGGGTCAGCACCCGCATCGCGGGGCCGGCGTCCATGGGGGCTTCCGGCGCGCCGGCGGTCGTATCGGTCATCTGTCAGCTCTCCGGGCCTTGCGGAAAGGCCTCACCAAATCGAAGCGGCGCTGCTATCACGCAGGCGAGGGGGGCGCAACGCGGCGCTGCCGCACGGCCCCTTCGCGACCCTGACTGTCCCTTGTCGCGCGAGCCGCCGGCTTGCGGCCCCTTGTAACTTCCGCTCCGAGTGAGAACTTAGACCCCTATGCTGACCGAAGACGCGCCGCTCTGGATGATCATCGCCCTCGCCGTGGGCGCGGCCTTCGTCCTGTTCATGCTCTACAGCGTGCTGGGCAAACGGGTCGGCCGCCAGCCGGGGGACGATCCGGAGCCGGAAGCCGAACGTCTGCAGCCGTCGCCGGATGGCATGGCCCAGCGCGCGCCACGACCGGACCTGGGCGACATGGCGCCGGGCGCCGCCGCCATCCGGGCCCGCGACCCAGACTTTGATCCCGCCGACTTCCTCGAAGGCGCCCGCACCGCCTACGCCACCATCGTGCGCGCCTTCGCCGCCGGCGACCGCGCCGCGCTGCAGCCCCTGCTGGCCGAACCGGTGATGACTTCGTTCGAGGCCGCCATGGCCCAGCGCGAAACTGACGGCCGCACCGAGGCGGTGGAATTCCTGCACCCGCCGCGCGCCGACCTGGAGGCGCTGGACGTGGTGGGCGACACCGCGCGCGCCCGGGTCCGCTTCCTGGGCGAGCTGCGCACCCGTTCCAAGTCCGCCGAGGGCGAGGCGGTCGACGACCGCCGCACCGCGGAAATCTGGACCTTCGAGCGGGCGGTGGGCGCCGTCGATCCCAACTGGACCCTGGTCCAGGTCGAGGCGGCCCAGGCTTGAGGGCCGCGCGGCCCCTCGTCCTGGCCGCGCTCCTGCTGCTGGCCGCCTGCGCAACGACGCCCGGCCCCCGGCCCCTGCCCCGCGACACCCACCCGCCGGCCCCCGCGGGCGTCAGTCCCGCGACCCTGCCGGGCTGGGACCAGGAAGACCACGCCGCCGCCCTGGCCGCCTACCGTGCCGGCTGCCTGGCCGATCGCGACCCGGCCGGCCGCCCCACCTGCGAGGCCGCCCGCCGCCTGGCCGCGCCTGACGCCGCGACCGCCCGCGGTTTCCTGGAGACCCGCTTCAAGGCCGTGGCGGTGGGTGACGCCGGCCTGCTGACGGCCTATTTCGCGCCGGAGTACGAGGCGCGGCGCGAGCCCGACGAGATCTTCTCCGCGCCCGTCAAACCCCGGCCTGCAGGCCTGGTGCGCGGCGCCGACGGGAAATACCCGCCCTGGCGGACCCGGCGCGAAATCGAGACCGAGGCGGACGGCGCGGCCCTGGCGTGGATGCGGCCCGAGGACCTGTTCTTCATGCAGATCCAGGGCTCCGGCTACCTGACCTTCCCTGACGGCCACGGCGCGCGGGCCGCCTATGCGGCCGACAACGGCCAGCCCTTCACCGGCATCGCCCGGCCCATGGCCCAACAGGGCCTGCTTCCCCAGAACGGGACCTCCGGCGAGGCCATCCGCGCCTGGCTGGCCGAGCACCGGGGCCGCGAGGCCCAGGCCATCACCGACCTGAACCCGCGCTACGTCTTCTTCGCGCTGGAAGCCGACGACGGCGGTCAGCCGCGCGGCGCCGCCAACATCCCCCTGCCCGCCGGCCGCGCCATCGCGGTCGATCCGGCCTTCCACGGCTATGGCGCGCTCTACTGGCTGGAGGCGGAAGGCGGCAATCTGGCCGGCGCTGCGGCCAGCTACCGGCGCCTGGCCGTGGCGCTGGACACCGGCGGGGCGATCCGGGGCGCGGTCCGCGCCGACCTCTACCTGGGCCGGGGCGAGGCCGCCGGGACCGAAGCCGGCCGGGTGCGCCACCCCTTGCGAATGTGGAAGCTGGTCCCCGCGGGCTGACGCCGGCGGTTAACCGGAGCCGATGGCCGTCGTTGAGGGGGGAGAAGATCCACCTCGCGAGGCCCCATGACACTCCCCCACTGCACGCGCCGGAGCCCGGCTGGCTCCGCCCCGCGCCGCTCGCCCCGATGGTTGAGCCCGGCGATGGCCGCGCTCGGCCTTCTGCTGGT
>CAZRKY010000105.1:0-11146 GCA_964600375.1 uncultured Caulobacteraceae bacterium
CGAATGGACCGGACCATCAGCGGCCGCTCGATCGCCCCCCAGGCGGCGACGACATGGCCGCCGTGAAGCGCCATGACCGCCGCGGACCGGCTTTCGTCGGCGTAGCGCCCTGCGGCCTCGAGGCGTTCGGCTGAGAACCCGGCCTCGGCGACGTCCCGATAGGCGCGCCACGGCCGGGCGGCGGGCTTCGCCAAGGCGGCGCCCCCGCCTAACAGCCCCGAAGCCATGCCAAGCGCCACCGCCCGTCGTGTTTGAACGAAGGGGCCCGTCACCATTCGAAATCCTCCATGCAGGCGCCACATCGAACCCGGCGCAGCACGCCGGGACCATTCCGGGTCTAGGCCTGGCCGATGCGGCATCGCTATAGTCCGACGTTCCGAAAGGGACGACGGTCTCGGTTTTTGGTGTGGGTGGCTCCGATTGTGACAGTCGCGAACGGCACGCCCCGGTCGGTCGACCCGCTCTGGCGGCGTGCGACAGGTCACCGCCTGAGGCACGCCTGGTTGGGTGTCTGGATCGCCGCCGTCCTCATCGCCCTGGGGGTCGCGCGGCTGATGCCCGCCTACCAGCCGGTCTCGGATCACTTCGGACCCCTGACGTGGTCGCCGGCCGTCCCGGGTGAGGCGCCGTCGCCGTCGTTACGGTGGCGATCCGGGGGACCGCCAAGCGACATCCGGGGCGCCGTCTGGGTGAAGGCCAACTTCAACCTGACCGCCGAACAGGCTCGCCGGGGTGGAGTGGCGCTCCTCTTGTCGGGGCCGTTTTCCGCCACTGTCAGCGTCAACGGGCGGCATGCCGGCGACAAGGGCCGGCCCGGATTCACGCCCGCCCAGGAGATCGCTGGCCCAATCGACGCGTCCATCCCGCTCGGCGATGCCGTTCATGCCGGCGTGAACGAACTCGAAATGCTGGTCTCCGTCCAGTCGGCGGGGCGCCGGCCCGGCGTCGTGCTTCAGGGGCTGTCGATCGCGCCCCTCGGCGCGGGCCCCCTGCGCCCCCTCAGCCGCTACGTGATCGCCCTGTCGCAGGCAGGGCTGCTCGCGGCCATCGCGTTCGCGTTCCTGCTTTCCGCCCTGCGTCAGTCACAGGACCGCGCGATCGCCTGGGCCGGGGCTGGCGCGGTCAGCCTGCTCCTGGCCCTGGCGGCTGAGACGGCGCGTGCCTGGTGGGACTACCCCTACTCCTACCACCTGCTTCGCCAGATCATCATCTGGGTCGCCCTGACGGGGTTCGGCGCCGCGCTCCTGGAGGCGACGGCCGCTCGCGCGGGCCATCGGAGCGCGTGGCGACTGACCGGCGTGGTGGTCGCCCTTGGCGTCGCCAGCATCGGGATTGGCGACGGCATCGACCTTCGGATCGTCGCCACACTGGTCGTGCTCGCCCTCGCCACCGGATGGGTCAGCCTGCCGCTGGCGCGTGCGGGCTCGAGCACGGCCCTGGCGTTGCTGGGCGTTCTGGGAAGCTCGGTGGTGCTGGCCTGCCTGAACCCGGCGCAATACCTCGACAACGGCGTCTACAGTCTGGGCGCGCTCAGCCTTTTCCTGTTCGCGTGGCGGCTGCCGGATGCAGGGTCGCCGAGTTCTGCCGCGCCCACCGAGGAGGTCGCCGAGAATACAGGCGGCGAGATCGTCAGGATCAAGGCGGAGGGAAACTACGCCGAGGTGTTGATGGCCGACGGGAGCAGGGTCTTCGTGCGTCAGGCCCTTTCTTGCTTCCCTCCCGCGGAGTCGTTGATGCGGGTGCATCGCTCCCATGTCGTCAATCTCTCCCACGCCCGACGGATCGTGGCGGCGACCGGAAGCCGTTACTGCCTCGAGATGCACGACGGCGCCCGAATCCCGGTGAGCCGTCGGCTGGTAGGAGAATTGCGCCGGCGAATGGCGAGTGTCCGGTAGGGCGCGGCCTCGCAGTACCTGTCCTTCGAAGCCCGGTAGGGCGACGAAGGATGGCGCGCCCTGCAGGACTCGAACCTGCAACCGCCTGCTTAGAAGGCAGGTGCTCTATCCAGTTGAGCTAAGGGCGCCCGTTGCGACCCCTCAGTGGGTCCAGGGCTGCTTGCGGCCAAAGGCGAAGTTGTCCGCATAGGCCTTGATAATCGTTCTGGTTTCGTGGGGTTCGAAGACCCGGAACGGAATGCCGTGGCGCTGGGCGTACTCGACCGCCTGTTCGCGGGTCTCGAAGGTCAGGGTGACCTGGCCGTTCATGTCGCGCGACGAGATCCAGCCCGTGAGCGGGTCGGGCGTGCGCGCCGAGGCCGGTTCGAACTCGAGCAGCCAGCTGGTGGTCTTGGCCTTGCCGGACTGCATGGCCGGCTTGGCCGGGCGATAGATGCGCGCGAGCATGGCTCGTCTCCTCAAGGCCTTCCTTCGGCCGGTTGGTCGGGGCGGCAAGATTCGAACTTGCGACCCTCTGCTCCCAAAGCAGATGCGCTACCAGGCTGCGCCACGCCCCGACACCAAACCGTTCAATTCCCTTCAAGGGACGTTTGATGCCGCCTTCCGGGAGTGGCGGTCCTGATAGCCGATACCGCCTGTCTATCCAACAGAATCCGCAGGGCGGCGCTGCAACGGCCGGCCGGGCTGCGTGTTCGCGGGTGCTGACCGGGCGGAACAGGTCGCGGACGCGACCCGAACGCCTTGGACGACCGCTCCGTGCCCGATGGCGATCAGCCTGGCCGATCAGGCCGCCGCATTCACGACCGCCCCTCTGACCGGCGATCTCAGGAGACTTACCAGTCCGGCCGCAAGGGCGAACACCGCTCCGGCGGCCAGCCCTGTGCGCGGCGCTGAAGCAATGGGCGTCACGGCGAACAGGAGCGTCATGAGGACGGCGCCGAACACCTGACCCGTCAGGCGCGCGGTGCCCTGCATGCCGCCGGCGGCGCCGCTGCGCTCCGGCGGCGCGGCCATGAACATGTTGCGGTTATTCGGCACCTGGAAGAGCCCGAAACCGACGCCGCAGATGATGGCCAGGCCCACGAATGCGCCCGTTGCATCGGGCAGCGGCCACAGGGCGGTCGCGGCGAGGCCTACGGCGAGCAGGCCGCCGCCTGCCGCGCACAGCCAGGCGGTGGGCAGGCGGTCCGAAAGGCGACCAGCGACGGCCGCCGCGGCCGCCACGCTCAGCGGCCAGGGGGACATGTAGAGGCCGACCTGCAAGGGGGACAGGCCCAGCTGGCGCTGCAGGTAGAACGGCAGGGCGACCAGCGCCGCGGCCTGTCCGGTGAAGCAAAGCACCGAGGCGATCACGGACAGCCGGAAGGACCGGCCGCCCAGCAGGTCGAGCGGGAACATCGGGGCCGCCTTTGGCCGCTCCCGCCGGACCAGGGTTGCGAAAGCCAGGGCCGCGGATCCGAACAGCAAGGCGGCGGCGACCGGGGCCTTCGGCAGCGCCTCCGCCCCCACGACCAGCAGCGCGAACGTCGCGCCGTTCAGCGCCATGCTGACGGCGTCTAGGCGCTTGGCTGCGCCGGCGACCGGGGGCAGCCCCAGGGTCGCCAGCAGCGCCATCGCGCCGACGGGAAGGTTCACAAGGAAGAGCGCCGGCCAGCCGAACCCGGCGACGACAAGCGCCCCGACGGTCGGCGCGGCCGCCGACGACAACGCCACCGTCAGGGCGTTCCATCCCACAGCCGCGCCCAGTCGCGCCTGGGATACTGACGCCCGGAGCAGCGCGACGCCCAGGGCCATCACGGCCGCGCCTCCGAGTCCCTGGAGGAGCCGCGCACCGACCAGCCAGGGCAGAGACGGCGAGAGCGCGCAGAGCATGGAGGCGGCGATGAAAATCGCCACGCCGCCCTGGAAGACGCGCCGATTTCCCAGCCGCTCGCCCAGCGCCGCGCAGGGCAGCAGGGCCATCACCAGGGCGGTCTGATACGCCGTCACGACCAACACCGCGTCGGCGGGACCTGCACCCAGGGAAGCGGCCATCGTCGGCAGGGCGACATTGACCATCCCCGCATCCATGACGACCAGGGTCATGGCCGTCAGCACAGAGGCGATCGCCACGGCTCTCCGCGGATGGGCCAGGGCGCCGGACGCCTCGCCGCCGGCGACGCTCCCGGTCATTCCGACCCCACGGTCCAGACGCCATTGCGCTGGTGGTAGCGCGTGACGCGATGCTCCTGACGGTCCTCGACGCGCAGGTCGCGCTCGGTGAACCGGAACAGCAGGGCGCTGCTGCTGACGCAGCGCGTGTCGTGGATGTCGCCGGGGAGATAGACCTGCACCTGGCCCGAGCGGACGAGGGTGCTGTTCCGTTTCACCAGCCGCACGCCGCCGTCCGGGTCTTCGATCCGGGCGTATGTTCCCATTTCGATTTCGCCGTCCTGCATGGCGTAGATCACCCAACCGCGGCCATGGTCATGGGGCGGCCGGTACAGGCCCGCCTGCTCGGTGTGGGCAAGCAGCAGGAAGCCATGGTCCGGATCGCGATAAAGCTCCTCGTTCACCGGGCGGTCCCGGTGAAGGGCGGCGAGCCAGGGCTCGGTGGGCGCGGCCTGGAGCAGGCGGTCGAGCTGGCTCTGGCATTCGGCGACAAGTTCGCTGCTCAGCGGCCCCCAGGCCGACCTGACGCCATCGATGAAGGTTTGCAGTGAGCTGTTGGGCATTGGCGTGTCCCTCGTGTGGTTGACTTTCACCGAGGCTAGCCGCGCCGAAGACGAGGCGGAACGTGCAGCAGTTGCATGTAATCAGTGCATATGACGCGCTATATCAGCCGATTTGATGCTATGCTGGAAGGATGCCGCATCCAGACCTCAACCTCCTGATCACGCTGGACGTGCTCCTCGCCGAAGGCAGCGTGGTCGGCGCCGCCAGGCGACTACGCCTCAGCCCGTCCGCCATGAGCCGGGCCCTCACCCGGCTTCGGGAGACGACCGGCGACCCCCTGCTGGTGCGCGCGGGCCGCGGGCTCGTCCCGACGCCCCGGGCCATCGCGCTTCGCGAGCGGACTGGCCCGCTCGTCAAGGAGGCGGTGGCGGTCCTGCGCCCCAATGACGCCCTGGACCTCCACGCCCTGGTCCGGACCTTTCGCTTGCGAACGAGCGACGGCTTCGTCGAAAACTTTGGCGCCGACCTGATCGCGAGGGTCCGGGCCGAAGCGCCGGGCGTGCGCCTCAACTTCATCCAGAAGACCGACAAGGACAGCACGCCTCTGCGCGACGGCCTGGTCGATCTCGAGACGGGCGTGATCGAAGAGGCGCTGGGTCCGGAGGTGCGCACCCAGGCGTTGTTCAGGGACCGCCTGGTGGGCGTGGTGCGCGACGGTCATCCCATCGACCGGGGGAAGATCTCCCAAGCCTGGTACGCGCAGGCGGAGCATGTCGTGGTGTCCCGCAGCGGCGCGGAGGCGGATGCGGTCGACCTCCCCTTCCTGCCCGCCACCCTCAAGCGCCGCGTCGCCACGGTCGTCAGCGGCTTTTCCGCGGCCCTGGGCCTCGCGCGCGCCTCTGATCTCGTCGCAACCGTGCCGGACCATCATACCCGCAAGCTTCGTGACGGCATGGTCAGCTTCTCGCTGCCCATGCCGGCCACCGAGTTCACGGTGTCGATGCTGTGGCATCCGAGGATGGATGCCGATCCCGCCCACAAGTGGCTGCGGTCGTGCGTGCGCGAGGTCTGTGTGCCCCACCCCCGCGCCGGTTAGCCCGGCGACGCGCCCCTATTGGGTACGGAAGAACGGGTGCCGGACCGTGTCGCCGGCCTGGATGCCCAGGGCTTCGGCGCGGCCGCCGTTCAGTTCCAGCACGCCCTTGGCGGCGCCCATGGACGGGATCGGGGTTTCCGAGAACGGCGTGGCGTTGGCGGCGATCGAGACGATCTTGCCGGCGGCGTCGATGTAGATGATGTCCAGCGGGATGTAGGTGTTGTGCATCCAGAAGGCGCGGTCGCGCTCGTCGGGAAACTCGAACAGCATGCCGCGGTCCGGGCCCATGGACGGGCGGTTCATCAGGCCGGTCTGGCGTTCGGCCTCGTCGTCGGCGATCTCGACCTTGAAGCTGTGCGTGCCGGTGCGGGTGACGACCTGCAGGTCCTCCAGCGGCGAAATGGCGCCAGGTTCGGTTCCTGCCTCGGCCCCGGCCTTCTGGGGCGCGGCGCAGGCGGCCAGCACGAGCAGGGCGGCCGAAAAGGCGGCCAGGACGCCTCGGCGATCGAAAATACGCATGGGTGACTTCCGGCGATGGCGGGCCTCAGCCCGGTTGGATCTCCGCCACGACCAGCCCCTTGGGGCCGTCCGCGAACCGGACCATCACGTCCTCCCCCGGCTGCAGGTCGTCAAGACCACAGCGGTGAAGAATCTCCACATGCACGAAGATGTCGCCGGGTTCGGTGTCGCGCACTACGAAGCCGTAGCCCTTGGTGCGGTTGAACCACTTGACCTTGGCGCGTTCCAGCGGGCCCGAGGCCTCGACCGGCGCGGAGGGCTTGCGCGGCCCGCGCTGGAAGCCGAAATCGCCGCGCTCGCGTCGCAGGCTCTCGTAGCCGCGCCGTTCTTCCGGCGGCGGCGCCGAGCTCTCGTCCAGTTCGAAGATGTTGGCGACCTGCCAGCCCTTGGGCCGGCGGATCACGTCACAGACGATGGTGGCGCCTTCCATGGCGCTCTCGCGCCCGGAATCCCGCAGGCTGGTGATGTGGAGCAATACGTCCTTCAGGCCGGTCTTGTCCGGCTCATCCGGGACGATGAATCCATATCCCTTACCCGGGTCGAACCACTTGATTCGCCCACTGATTCTCACCGCCTCGTCATGCGAGTCGGCTTCATCCAAGTCGTACCCCACAGCCCCAGCCCCTAGCCGTCAGCAGTCAGCCGTATCCCCCCTTACGGATACGGAACTATAACATGGTTATCTTTGATTAAGAGATGAGGGAAACGAAAATTTCCCCAGACGGATGAATCCGTGGGCTTCCGCGTGGCAGTCCCTAGGGGAGTCGAACCCCTCTTTTCAGGTTGAAAACCTGACGTCCTAACCGATAGACGAAGGGACCGCGGCGCGGGAGCGGGGGATATAACCGCCGATTCCGATGGGCGCAACCCTCTGTGGAAGGCCTTGCGAAGCCCCTAGCCGCCCGCCTCCCCGCGCGCATCCGCCAGCACCGCCTCGAGCCCCTTGAGCGGCGGTCCGTCGTAGCTGATCTGGCCGCAGGCCTGGCGCAGGTCCTCGTCGGCGCGGGGGTCCGGACGGGTGAAGCCCGGCGGGCCGTCGTAGCGCTCGATCGCCTTGCCGCGGACGTCGAACAGCTCGGAATGATCCAGCCTGAGCAGCCGCGCGCGGCAGTCGTAGATGTAGAGCGACACCGACCAGGCCCCGCGGCCGTGGGGCGCGGCGATCTCGGGGAGGAAGACGTCGATGCGCCAGGTCTGGACCTGGCCGGGCGCGCGGCCGGCGGGGACGTTCACGTACTGCCAGCGGCCGGCGTCCGCCTGCCCCACCCGGACGTAGGTCAGGTCGGGGGCCTTGAAGGGGTCGGGTCTCGGCGGCAACGTCTCGACCGCCGGGGCCGGGGCGGTTGCGGGCGGGGCTGGCGGCGCGGGATCGTCGGCCAGGCCCGGCGTGGCCTGCAGCGCCAGCACGATGGCTAAGGCGGCGCGGCGCATCGCCCTAGCCCGCCTGCCTCGGATCGGCGGCGTCCTCGATTTCCAGCTGCACGCCCTGGCGGCCGTTCCAGTCGTCGGCCTTCAGCCGCCCGACCACGTGAATGGCGCTGTCGGAGGCCAGCAGCTTCTGGCCGAGCGGCGTGTCGGCCGATCGCCAGCTGATCGCCTTGATGCGCGTGCCGTCGTCGGCCGCCAGCTGGCAGCGCACGTGGCCGCCGTTCAGCGCCTGGGCGCCCATGACGCGGACCCCGGCCATGGCGAACAACGGCTCGGGCGCGCCGGGGCCGTAGGGCGCCAGCCGCTCGAACGCCTGCCACAGGGCCCGGTCGGCGCCGCCGGGCGTGACCAGGGCGTCGATCTCCACGGCGTCGATCAGGGCGGCCTCGGTCTGCTCGGCCCTCAGACGCTGGTCGAGGAAGGCGCGGAATTCGGGCACGTCGCGGGGCCGGATCGACAGGCCCGCGGCCATGGCGTGGCCGCCGCCCGAGATCAGCAGTCCCTGCTCCCAGGCCTCCTGCACCGCCTTGCCCAGGTTCACTCCCGGCTGGGAGCGGCCCGAGCCCTTGCCGATGTCGCCTTCGGGATCGAGGCCGATGACCACCACCGGCTTGCGCCAGCGTTCCCGCAGACGGCCCGCGACGATGCCGACCACGCCCGGCCGCCAGCCCTCGCCGGCGGCGACCACGACGGCGCTGTCGGGATCGAAGTTCGAGGATTGCTCGACCATGCGAATGGCGGCGTCGGTGACCTCGCGCTCGATGTCCTTGCGCTGGACGTTCAGCGCATCCAGCTCCTCGGCCAGGACCCTCGCCTCCTCCGGATCGTCGGTGGAGAGCAGGCGCGCGCCCAGGTCCGAGCGACCGATACGGCCCCCGGCGTTGATGCGCGGGCCGAGGATGAACCCAGCGGCGAAGACGTTGGCCGGGCCCTTGGACTGGGCTGTGTCCATCAGCGCCTTCAGCCCCGGGTTTTGCCAGGCCGACATCACCTTGAAGCCCTGGGAGGCGATGGCGCGGTTGAAGCCGGTCAGCGAGGTCACGTCGCAGACCGCCCCCATGGCGGCCAGGTCCAGCCATTTGCGGATGTCAGGCGCCTCGCGGCCTTCGAACAGCCCCTGCTTCTTCGCCTCGCGGTTCAGCGCCGCCAGCAGCACGAAGGTGACCCCTGCGGCGGCCAGGATCCCCTGCCCCGACTGGTCGCCCGGGCGGTTGGGATTGACCACGGCCGAACAGGCCGGCGGGTCCTCGCGCATCAGGTGGTGGTCGATGACCACGACCTCGAGCCCGATGGAAACGGCGTGGGCGATGGCGTCATAGGCCGCCGCGCCGCAGTCGACGGTGATCACCAGCTGGGCGCCGGACTCCTTGATCCGATCGAAGGCGGCGGGGCTCGGCCCATAGCCTTCCTTCTCGCGGTCTGGAACGTAGATCGGCAGCTCGGCGCCCATGGCCCGGAACCAGCGCACCAGCTGGGCGGCCGAGGAGGCGCCGTCGACGTCATAGTCGGCGAACACCAGGGACGGCTTGTTGGTGCGCAGGGCCTCGACGATCACCTCGGCGGCCCGGTCCATGTCGGTGAAGGACGACGGGTCGGGGAACAGGGCCTTGAGCGTCGGGTCGAGGTAGCTGGCCCCGTCCTCGGCCGCCACGCCGCGCGAGGCGAGCGCACGCGCCAGCGGCTCGATCAGGTCGAGGTTGCGCTGGTGGGCGATGACCAGGGCGGGGTCGGCGGGGCGCTCGCGCCAACGGCGGCCGCTGAGGGATCGCGAGACCCCCAGGAACCCCGGATGGCCGGCGCCGTCCGCCATCAGCTGCGGGCCGGATAGGGCCGGCGCATGTGCACGTCGCGCACCGTGCCCGACGACGAGCTCATCACCAGCGAGTGGCACTTCACCAGGCCGCGCTCGTAGTGGACGGCGTCCAGCATCACGCCCTGGGTGACGCCGGTGGCGACGAAGATCGCCTCGTGGCGGACGATCTCGTTGAGCGAGTACTTGCGGTCCAACTCGGTGATGCCGCAGCGCTGGGCGCGGCCGCGCTCGTCGTCGTTGCGGAACACCAGCCGGCCCTGGAACTGGCCGCCCACGGCCTTCAGCGCCGCACAGGCCAGTACGCCCTCCGGCGCCCCGCCCTGCCCCAGGTACATGTCGATGTCGGCGTCCGGATCGGTCGTGTGGATCACGCCCGCCACATCGCCGTCGGTGATCAGGGCGATCTTGCAGCCCACCTCGCGCAGGGCGGCGATCAGCTTTTCGTGGCGGGGCCGGTCCATGACGCAGACGGTCAGGTCGCCGATTTCCACCCCCTTGGCTCGGGCGAGCGCCAGGGCGTTGGCCTGGGGCGTCTCGTCCAGGTCCACGATGCCCTCCGGATAGCCCGGGCCGACGGCGATCTTGTCCATGTAGGTGTCGGGCGCATTGAGCAGGCCGCCCTCGGGCGCGAAGGCCATGACCGCGCATGCATTGGCCATGTTCTTGGCGGTCAGGGTCGTGCCTTCCAGCGGGTCGAGCGCGATGTCGACCTTGGGGCCTTTGCCGGCGCCGACTTTCTCGCCGATGTAGAGCATCGGCGCCTCGTCGCGCTCGCCCTCGCCGATGACGATCTTGCCGTCGATGTTGAGCAGGTTCAGCGCCGTGCGCATGGCGTCGACGGCGGCCTGGTCGGCGGCCTTCTCGTCGCCGCGGCCGGCCCACTTGGCGGCGGCGATGGCGGCGGCCTCGGTGACGCGGACGGCTTCCAGCGCGAGCGCGCGGTCGAGGCGGGTGATGGTCGAGGTGGGGGCGGACATGGGCAAGGCTCCTGAGGCAGGCAGTTTCTTATGATTCCCGGCCCATGCGACGAAAGCGGTCGCAGGTTCGCGGGGATGGCGAGCGGGTTACTTGGCGACCGGCGGCGGAACCGCTTCGGCCCGGGCGGCGGCGGCCCAGGCTTCGGTCTGGGCGAGCGCGTCGGCGGCGGCGGGTTCGGCGAGTTCACGATTGACCAGGCCGCGCTGGGCGGTGGCCCAGCCCTCGGTGTCATCCAGCGTCCAGACCAGTTCGCGGGCCTGGGCCTCCAGGATGGCCTTCGCCTCCTCGGTGGCGACGACGCGCAGGGCGAACTCTTCCGGCGCCGGCACGCCGGTCGGGGCTGCCGGGAATTCGGACCAGCGGGGATAGGGCATGTCGCGCGCTGCGGCCTCGTTCACCTGCTGGGCGGCGGCGGAGGCCGGGTCGGTCGGCGGGGCGAAGGGGTCGTGCGCCAGGCACCCGCCCAGCGTCAGCGAGCCGGCCACGAGGGCCGCCGCGATCAGGCTCGACTTGTTACGGTGCGGGGTTGGCATCTATTGAGCGGACTCGCCGTTTCGGTTCCGCCCCGGTCATAGGCTATCAGGGGTGCGCACGGAAGGGCGGCGGGCCCGGATGGAGAACGGTAATGGCGGCGAGCGGCGGAACGAGCAGGGGCAAGCCCAAGGCCAAGGCACCGGCGAAGAAGAAGGCGGCGGCCCCCAAGGCCCCGCGCGCGGCGAAAGCGGCGCCGCAGCCCGCGCCTGAAGCCCCGCCTGAACCGGC
>CAZRKY010000106.1:0-11123 GCA_964600375.1 uncultured Caulobacteraceae bacterium
CACGGCGTCCAGAAGACCCTGATCTCGGACGACCTCGCCTATTGGAAATCCCAGAAGGAGTGGCTCAAGCCCGGCGACCGGCCGCTTGCCTTCCAGTCCCGCACCGAGCAGGGCTGCCCCTGGGACTGCGGCCTTTGTCCCGACCACGAGCAGCACTCCTGCCTGGCCATCATCGAGGTCAATGAGGCCTGCAACCTGACCTGTCCGGTCTGTTTCGCTGACTCTTCCGTCAAGCGCGAGGGACACCGGCCGCTGGCCGAGATCGAGGCCATGTTCGACATCCTGGTGAAGTCGGAGGGCGAGCCGGACCTGGTGCAGATCTCCGGCGGCGAGCCGACCATCCACCCCCAGTTCTTCGAAATCCTGGACGCCGCCAAGCGCCGCCCCATCCGCCACCTCATGATCAACACCAACGGGGTGCGGATCGCGCGCGAAGACGGCTTTGCCGAGCGGCTCGCCGGCTACATGCCGGGCTTCGAGGTCTATCTGCAGTTCGACAGCCTGCGGCGCGACGCGCTGATAGAGCTGCGCGGGGCCGATCTGACGTCGGTCCGTATCCAGGCGCTGGAGAAGCTGGAGGCGCTGGGCCTGTCGACGACCCTGGTGGTCACCCTGAAGAAGGGCGTCAACGACCAGGACATCGCTGACATCATCCAGTTCGCCCTGGAATGGCGCTGCGTGCGCGGGGTCACCTTCCAGCCAATCCAGGCGGCCGGGCGCAATGAGGGCTTCGACCCGGACAGGCATCGCATCGTGCTGAGCGAGGTGCGTCGCGAGGTCGCCAGGGCAGGCGTGTTCGCGCTGGAGGACATGATCCCCCTGCCCTGCAATCCCGACCAGATCTGCATCGGCTACGGCATTCGCCAGGGCGATCAGGTGACGCCGATCACCTCGCTCTTTCCGCGCGAGCTGCTGGTCGCCGAGGTTCCCAACACCGTGACCTTCGAAAGCCATCCCGAGCTGCAGAAGCGCATCTTCGAGCTGATGAGCCTCAGCACCGCCCAGGCCGACACGACCGAAAAGCTGGCGTCGCTGCTCTGCTGCCTGCCCCAGGCGGCGGTGCCCGATGAAGTAACCTACGAGAACACCTTCCGCGTGGTGATCAGCCAGTTCCTCGACCGCTACAACTTCGACCTGGCCACGGTGAAGCGCTCCTGCGTGCACTTCGTCGAGCCGTCGGGCCAGATCATTCCCTTCGACACATTCAACACTTTCTATCGCCCGGGCGCGCCCGGAGCCGCGGCGCTGGCGCGACAGCGGGCGGGACGCAAGACGGAGGTCTTCGGATGAACAAGAGCGTCACCCTGCGGAAAATCCTCGCCGCCCTGGTCATCGCTGCCGGCGCCCTGATCGCGTGGGCGAGCGGATCCTGGACCTGGGAGCTACTGTCGCCGGCGTTTGCAGGCTTGCGAGGGACGCAGGAGGAGATCTCGGCCCTCGCAATCGTCCTCGTGTTTGGCGCACTGCCTGCCCTGGCGGGGCTCGCCATGGTTTGGGGCGGCGTTGTGCTCTGGCGTTCGAAGGGGAAGACTGATCAATGAGCGAACATCCCAATCCCGTCGGGCGCTTCTTCGGCGGCCTCCTGATGGTCGTAGGCGGCCTGCTGGCGTCGCTGGCGGGCCTTTGCACCGTCTTGTTCGTCGGTTCGGTCGTTCTGGAGATGGGGCGGGGCAACCAGACCATCTTCGGCGAGACCGCCTCGTTCCTGATGCTCTCGGCCGTTGTCGGAGGCGTTCCCATCGTGGTCGGCGTGGTGCTGTTCTTCCTGGGCAGGTTGCTGTGGCGCAAGGCCTCGGCCCCGAGGGGCGAGCCACCCCATGGCTGACGCGCCGCCGCCGCCTGAGCCCACCGCCGCAGCGCCCGTCGTCGCCAACCAAGGCGCCCGCACCGGCTGCGGGGTAGCGGCGGTGGCCATCGGCGGGGTGATCCTGGGCACCGCAGGGCTGTGCACCGGCGCCTTTGCCTGGGGAATGCGGGGCGATTCCGGGCTGCAGGCCATGGCCACGGCGGTGGGCGCGCCGTTCCTGTTCCTGGGCCTGGTGATCTTCGCGCTGGGCCTGCGCTTCCTCAACTCCAGGCCGGGTCGGGCGCCGATCTGGCATATCGCGCTGGGCGGACTGCTCGCGGTCATCGGCGGGGTGGGGGCGCTGAACGCCTTGTGGGAAGCCGGCCAAGCCGTCGTGAACGCTGCGCCGGGGGCCGACGTGGTAGCCGGTCTTGGCAGGCAAGTCCTGCCGCTGGTCATGTCCTTGCTGACGGCGTGGGTGGGGGTGACCCTGACCCGCCCCCGTCGCTAGCTCACCACTCCAGGGCGGGTTCAGCCCCGCCCAGCGCTTCGGCGATGCGTTCCCGTGTCGCCCGGGTGGTCCCTTCCGGCAGGGCGTCCGGCGCGAAGAACTCGGCGTGCAGGATTTCCCCGTGGCTGCTGGCCGCGACCCTGCGCCACTGATCGACGCGATAGACCAGCACGTGGTCGCCCTTGAACAGCCGTTCACTGGAATGGATGGAAAGCAGGCGGGGCCGCCCGATCGTCTCGACGCCCGCCTCCTCGCGCAGTTCGCGCACGACGGCGCCTTCCGTGGTCTCGCCTGCATCAACCCCGCCGCCCGGAAGATGCCAGCCCCGCACATAGGTGTGCTCGATCAGCAGCACGCGGCCCCGCTCATCCAGCACGATGCCCCTGACCCCTAGGGTCTTGCCCCGCGTCAGCCGTGACCAGGCGAAGAACAGCGGACGGGTGAAGGGCTCGACGACGCGGCGCCAGTTCATGATGGTTTCCTCGCTCCGCCCTTGCCCCACACTGCCCGGCCCGCTAATTCCCGACACCTGAGATTGGGAGTCCCGCATGAGCGCGATCTATATGGTTCTTGTCTTCCTGGTCGCCCTGGGCGCCCTGAACATCGTCGAGTTCGGCCGGCTCGACTAGGACCCGATGCACACCGCGGGGGTTCTGCTCGGTCTGGTCGTCGGGGTGCTGCTGGCCTTTGCCGGCGGAGAAGCCCTGACACGCGGCAGCCGCTCGCTCCTGGCGCCGGCGGCGCTGGGCCTGGCCGCCTTCGTGGCCGTCATCTGCTCGGCCCTGCCCGAGTTCGCCTTCGCCATGCGCGCGGCCCAGCTGGACCTGTCCGGCGCGGCCGTCGGCGCCGTGGCCGGTTCCTTCGTCGCCAACGCCTTCGTCGCCGCCACAGTCGCCCTCAGGGGAGGGATCGACGAGGCGCGCGGGGGCCGCACCTTCGCCGTCGCCTCGGCCATCGCGGCCGGGGCCCTGCTGTTCGTCGCCTTCGACGGCAGGATCACCCGCACCGAAGGCGCCTTCATGCTCGCCGGCGCCGTGCTGATCGCCATTCGTGCGGCGCGGCTGGAGGTGACCGGGCCTGACCCCAGGGGGCCGCACCAACCCTTCGCCGTGAACATCCTGCTCATCCTCGCCGGCGCAGCCCTGACGCTGGGCGGCGCCTGGCTGGCTCTGGACCGGGTGCAGGCCTGGGCCTCGGGCACGCCGGACGCAGACCTGATGGCGGGCCTGACCATGCTGGGCGCGGGCGCCGCCCTGCCCGAGATCGTCGCCGCCTGGGCCGCCGCGCGCCAGAACCTCGGCGCCCGCGCCTTCGTCAACGTGACCGCCGGCACCTCCCTGACCCTTTTTGGAGCCATCGGCGCCGCGGCCCTGGTGCGGCCGCTCGCCGTCTCGGACGCCTTCCTGGGCGCGCCCGCGATCGCGGTGGCGATCTCCGCCGTCGTCCTGATGGCGCTGGCCGCCGCCAAGCGCCGCCTCCCGGCCGGGTTCGTGATCGCCGGGCTGATCGCCTGGGTCGGGGCCATGACCGCCTTCGCCTGGGGCGTCTGAGATGCGAGGCCCCGCCCTGGTCACCGGCGCCGCGCGCCGGATCGGCCGCACCCTGTCGCTGGCGCTGGCCGACGCGGGATTTGATGTCGCCGTCCATTACCGCACGTCCAAGGCCGAGGCCGAGGCGGTCGTCGCCGAGGTCGAGGCGCGGGGCCGTCGGGCCGTGGCCCTGCAGGCCGATCTGGCGGTCGAAGGCAAAGCGACGGGCCTCGTGGAGCGCGCCGCCCATGCCCTGGGGCCCCTGACCCTGCTGGTCAACAACGCCTCGGTGTTTCGGGAAGACAGCTTCGCCTCCATGACCCGCGACAGCTGGGACGCCCACATGGAGACCAACCTGCGCAGCCCGCTGGCGCTGGCGCAGGCCTTCGCCCTGCAGGCTCCGGACGGCGCCTGTATCGTCAACCTGCTGGACCAGCGGGTCTGGAAGCCCAATCCCCAGTTCTTTTCCTACGCCCTGTCCAAGGCGGCGCTCTGGGCGGCGACGCGGACGCTTGCCCAGGCGCTGGCGCCGCGCATCCGGGTCAACGCCGTGGGCCCTGGCCCGACCCTGCCCTCGATCCACCAGGCCCCTGAGGACTTCGCCGCCGAAGCCGCCAATGTGCCGCTGCGCCGCCGCGCGACACCTGAGGAGATTGCGCGGGCCGTGCTCTACCTCGTTGACGCGCCCTCGGTGACCGGCCAGATGATCGCCGTCGACGGCGGCCAGCACCTGGCCTGGCGCACGCCCGACATCGCTCCGGAGCCGCCCCAGTGACCAGCCGCGCGACCACGCCCTTCCCGGCCGCAGCGCCCCTGCCCGGCGTCGCGCGGCGCGAGACCTTGAAGGTGTTCGTCCGCGGCCTGCGCATCGACGCCCGGATCGGGATTCACGCCCACGAACGCGGGCGCCATCAGCCGCTGATCGTCGATGTCGAACTGACGCTGCGCGACCAAGCCGTCCACGCCCTGGCCGACACGGTGGATTACGACCTCATTGTCGCGCGCGCCAAGGCCAACGCCGATGTCGGCCACGTGGAACTGGTCGAGGAATACGTCGAGCGCCTGGCCAAGGATTTCCTGGACGATCCGCGCGTGCGCACCGTCCGTGTGCGGGCCGAAAAGCCCGAGGCCATCGACGGCGCCGACGCCGTAGGGTGCGAGGTCGAGCTAAGCCGGGACTAGGCGCGCGCCCTGCTTAGGCGTAGGCGGTTGCGCAACCGCCCCTGACGCTCCACGTTGCGATCGAAATGACCGAGTCCAAGACCACCAAGGCCGAACTGCCGGAGGATGACGAGCCGCCGTTCGACGCGCCGCCCGCACCGGCCGCCGACCCGTTGTTCGAGGACGAGGCCGCGCCGGACCTGCCCGAGCCCCCGGCGCCCGACGCCCCGGAACCGCCCGAGGACCTGTTCGCGGACGACCCTGTCACCGACGCCGCGCCCCTGCAGGTTGTCGAGGCCGTCCCGTCCGAGCCCGCGCCGGAGGCCATCGAGGCCGCGCAGGCCGCCCCTGAGCCCGACGAGGCGATGGTCGAGCCCGAACCGGCCGTCGAGCCCGCGCCGACGGCTGAAGCCGAACCCGAAACGGTGGAAGAGGTCGCCGCCGAGGCCGCGCAAGAAGCGATCGACGAGCCCCATCACGACATCTTCGGCCCCGAGCCCTGGGAGCAGGCCCCCGCCCCCCTGCCCGCCGCTCACGCCGGCGCCTGGGCCGACGTCGGCCCCGCCCGCGAGGAGCCGGAACCCGAGCCCGCGCCGGCCACCGAGGCTCCCGCCGCCGCGCCCGGATTCACCCGGGCCGCCCCGGAAGAGGCGACGCTCGAGGTCAAGCGGACCGCCTTCGCCATCTATTTCCAGTACCTGTCGGCCCTGATGGTGATCGGCGTGCCTCTGCTGCCGTTCGCCTGCTGGCTTGCCTACAAGCGCAAGGAAGACGCGCCCGACTGGCTGCGCAGCCACTACATCTACCAGATCCGCACCTTCTGGATTTCGATGGTCGGGATCGGCCTGGCGGTGCTGACCGCGCCTTTGCCGTTCGGGCTGTTTTCGCCGCTGATCGTGACCGTGGTCGTCTGGCTCACGATACGGTGTTTCTTCGGGCTGGTGCGCTTGCACCGCGGCGAACCCATATTCAATCCTCAGACTTGGATTGTCTGAGCCTCGAACGGGATACCAAAGCCATGACCGAGACCGCCAACCGCGCCGCCCCGCAGCCCTACGCGACGGCGGACCACGGCAAGGTGCCGGCCTTCATCGTCTACGCCCTGTACATCGCCGGCGTGTTCTCGGCCCACACGCTGAGCCCTGTCGGCGTGATCATCGCCTATGTCGTCCGCGCCGAGGCCTCGCCCTGGGTTCGCAGCCACCTGGACAGCCAGATCCGCATGTTCTGGACCGTGTTCTGGTCGGTCGCCGTCCCGGTCGCGATCGGCATCATCCTGACGCCCATCCTGGTCGGAATCCCGATTCTCATCGCCGCCATCGTGGTGGCGGTGATCATGACCATCTGGTTCGGCGTGAAGAGCGTGCTGGGTCTGCTGAAGCTGATCAACGGCCAGCCGACGGCCTAGCCGAACCGAGCCTCACCTAGCGTTTCGCCGGGCTCCGCGCGCCGGGGCCCGGCAGGTCGTTCACATTGGCGATCACGCGGCCGTTCATGATCATGTCGCCGCCGCGCTGGCCGGGCTCGCAGGCGCCGATCCGGCGCGAGGCGACGGTGAACTCGGAATCCCGGTTCATCATCTCCAGCTCGGCGCCGCTGGTCGTCGATTTCATCCGGATCACATAGTTGGTGGTCAGGTCGCCGGTGGCCGTGCCCTCGCTGCGCGTCACGCCGCCCGAGCCCATGTTACAGACCGACGAGAACTTCCAGCTGCCGTCCAGCTGGCGGCGCATTTCGTTCTTCGAGCACATGTCGCGCGTCATCTCGTTGCCCCAGATCGAGGACTTGGCCTCGGTGGCGGCGTCCAGGCACATGCGGGTGACCATCGGCGGCTGTTCCTCGCCGTGCATGGTCATGGTCATCTCCCACAGACCCGGCTTGCGGTGCGGCAGGGCGGCGGGCCCGGCGGGGGTCGCGGGCGTGGCGGCCGGCGGCGCAATGGGGGTTCCGGCTGCAGGCGGCGCGTCCTCGTAGGCCTTCTTGTCCTTGTTGCAGGCGGCGGCCCCGAGGGCGACAGCGCAGAGGGCGAGGGCGGTGAGGGCGGCGCGCATGCGAAAAGCTCCTATCTATGCGTGGACCTTAACGGCAGTTCGCGGCGTCGGGAAAGGCCCGGCGGGAACGCACGGCCGGCATTTGGATTAGTGAGCTCATGAACCCCTTGCGTGACGAAGCCGACGCCCAGCGTCTGGTCCAGGATTTCGAAGGCGGCCAGGTCTGGGTCGACTACGCCCGCCAGGGCGACACCCTGTCGCTGCTCCACGTCGAGGCCGACCAGGCCCTGCGCGGCAGTGGCGCGGCGGGGCGGTTCATGCAGGCGGTGGCCGATCATGGCCGCGCCCACGGCCTGAAATTCAGGCCCCGCTGCAGCTATGCCGTCGTCTGGTTCCAGCGCCACAAGGAAGCCGGCGACCTCCTGGCCTGACCCCTAATTGCGCTGCCGGACGATCAATGGGTGCATACCTGCAATCGGAGTGTTCCCATGCGTCGTCTCCCCTGGCTCCTCGCCGCCGCCCTTCTCTCGGTCGCTCCCTTGGCGCTTGCCCAGGAGGCCCCCGCTGATCCCGCCGAGGACACGATCGTGGTCCCGGGCGCCCTGGTCGTGCATCCGGATTCAAAATCCACTTCACCGGCGATGACCGTCGCCAGCGAAGATCTCCAGCTCGTTGAGCACAGCGGATGGACCAGCGACGCCGACACCACCAGCTCGCGCACCCGCGGCCGCGCGTCGTCCACGCGGGTGATCCGCGCCTGCGAAATCAGCCTGACCCTCGACGGCGACTGCGCGGGGAAATGATCGCCACATCCTGACCAAGCTTGGCCACAATCGAACAAGCTTGGCCCTTAATTCCGCCGAACGCGGGTCCCCTCATTACGAAATTGCAATGAGGGAGACGGGTGATGATGCGTTCGCGTTGGCTTCGAGCAACCGCTGCAACGGCGCTGATCGCGTCGATGGCGGCCCCTTCCACCGCGACGACCATCGCGCCCCCGCGCGGCGATGGCCGTCCCACCCCGGAGGCCTGCGCAGAGCTGGGCTTCCGCAACTACGCCCGCGAGGATGAGTCCGGTTACGGCGGCGTCTACGCGGGCGCCCCGCCGGTCAACGCGCCCTATCGGGCGGCGGCGCCCAGCACCCGGGACTCCGGCCGCGGCAAGCTCGTGCGGCGGGAGATGAGGCCGCCCCCGCCGCCGCCGCCTTCGCCGATGATCTCCATGCCGAATACGAGTCCGGGCTATGTCAGCGGCGCGGTGGCCCCTTACCAGCCCGGCCCGGTGGAGACCGAACGCTATCCCGACGCCAGCGTGAACCCGGTCAGGCGCGTCGCCGAGCAACCGGTCTCGACCTTCTCGATCGACGTCGACACCGCCTCCTATTCCAACGTCCGCCGCTTCCTGAACGAAGGCCAGCTGCCGCCGCGCGACGCCGTGCGGGTCGAGGAGCTGATCAACTATTTCGACTACGACTATCCCCGGCCGCCGACGGCTTCCGAGCCCTTCCGGCCCTTCGTGGCGGTGACGCCTTCGCCGTGGAACGACGGCAAGCGGATCGTCCACATCGGTCTGCAGGGCTATGACATTCCTCGCACGCAGCGGCCGCCGCTGAACCTGGTCTTCCTGGTCGACGTCTCGGGATCGATGCAGGGGCCAGACCGGCTGCAGCTGGCGCAGCAGTCGCTGAACCTGCTGATCGACCAGCTGCGGCCCGAGGACCACGTCTCGATGGTGGTCTACGCCGGCGCCGCGGGCATGGTGCTGGAACCCACCGCAGGGACCCACAAGCTGAAGATGCGCTGCGCCGTGAATGCGCTGCAGGCCGGCGGCTCGACGGCGGGCAGCCAGGGCCTTGAACTGGCCTACGACCTGGCTCAGCGCAACTTCCAGCGCGGCGCCGCCAACCGGGTGATCCTGATGACCGACGGCGACTTCAACGTCGGCATCTCCGATCCTCAGAAGCTTGAGGACTTCGTCGCCCGCAAGCGTGAGACCGGGGTCTATCTGTCGATCTACGGCTACGGCCGGGGCAACTACAACGACGCCCTTATGCAGACCCTGGCCCAGAACGGCAACGGCACGGCGGCCTACATCGACAGCCTGCAGGAAGGCCGCAAGGTGTTCCGCGACGACTTCGAGCACGGCCTGTTCCCCATCGCCGACGACGTGAAAATCCAGGTCGAGTTCAACCCGGCCCAGGTCTCGGAGTACCGGCTGGTGGGCTACGAGACGCGGCTTCTGAACCGCGAGGACTTCAACAACGACCGCGTTGACGCCGGCGAGGTCGGGTCCGGCGCCGCGGTCACCGCGCTCTACGAGATCACCCCCGTGGGCGGCCCCGGTTCAGTCGATCCCCTGCGCTACCAGCGCGAGGCCCGACCGGCGGGCGTGGGCGGCGAGCTGGCCTTCCTGCGCATCCGTTACAAGCTGCCCGGCCAGGCCAATTCGCGGCTGATGGAGCGCCCGATCACCGAGGCCGACGCCTACCGCGGCTTCAGCGCCGCCCCGGCCGCGACGCAGTGGGCGCTGGCCGTGGCGTCGTGGGGGCAGATGCTGCGCGGCGACCCGTGGATGTCCTCGCGGGTGTCGTGGCGCGATGTGGTCGGCATGGCCGGGGACCCGCGCATGACCGACAGCGATCCTCGCAGCGAGTTCACCGGTCTGGTCCGCCGGTCGAGCGAACTGGGCGCGACGGCTTCGGCCTCGCGCTAGGGCGAGCGGGAGCGGAGCCGCCCGCCGTCATCCGGCGGGCGGCATCCGTTCGAACGTAAACCCTTGCGGCCCTTCGCGCATCCGCAGAACGAATGGCGCTGTGGTCACCGGGTCCTGGCTCGGCCGTGTGATGTGGATGACGAATGCGGTCTGGCCATTGGCCAGTTGTTCTGACGGGACATCGAACCCGAAAGACTCCATCTGGGCGCCGCGCGACGCATTCGAGAAGCCGAGCCGACGCCACAAGCCGTCGGGCGCGGAGCCAGGTTGGTCAGCCACACCCGGAATGGCCGCCTGGCCCTGTTGCCGCCATCCGCCCGTCTCCCGGCCGGCGAGAACGCCGTCGCGGTAGGTCGAGCGCGACCAATTCACGCTCAGATTCCATTGACCGTACAGACGGCAGATGCCGACATCCTCCGGCGCGAGACGCCGGCCCTGCTGGTCCTGCAGCCAGGCCGCCTGGAAGGTGCCCTTGTCCGGCGACTGTGCGACACGGGCGAAGATCGTAATCGCCGCGCCACGGCGCTCCGCCGCCACTTCCAGCGTCACCCCCGTTTGCGGATCGTTGAAGCTCTGCATCGGGCCCGGTCGGCAGCGTTCGAGGCGCGGCCCATTGTCCATATCGTCGCCCCGGTTGGCGCCGAGCGCGCCGGCGATGGCGCCGACGACCTGCTGGCGCACCTGGGCGCCGGAACCGACCTGGCTGTTGGGGCCAACGTTCAGCGGCTGCAGCGCCTGGTTCCAGGCCTGTTGGTCGAGGGGGTCAACACTACCCCGGGCTGAGACTGCATCCAGCGGATCGACCGAGCCATCGGCGGTGCGCCGCTCCCACTCGAAGTGTTCGGCCTGCTGCTCGGGGGTCAGCCGCTCGAACGGCAAGGCATAGGGCCCCTGACCATCTTCGGGGTCGTAGCGCCACTCCCCATAGGTCGTCTGTTCGCCCGCTTCGGAGGGCCGGCGGAGATCCCCGTCGTAGTCGCCCTCCTTGCCGGGGTTGGCCGCCGCCCACGCCCGTCGGGCCTTGGCGATCTCGGCCTCCTCGGCCTCGGCGTGCCGACGCTCGGCCTCAGCGACATTGCGTTCCATGGCCTTTCGGGTCTGCTCAAGGGCGTCTGGACCAAGGATCCTCTCGGCATCACCGCCGAAGTAGTCGTCCATGGCCTTCTTCTCGTCGGCGGCGGCCTGGGACAGCTTTCCCCCCTCTCCCAGCGTTTCCCACCAGAAAAGCCGGCGGCGGATGAAGTCCTCCTCGCTCATGGCCGTCGGGTCGCCGAACTCCTCCGGGTGCCAGCGCATGAAGTCTTCCACGGCGCCGTTCCCGCCTTCGCTCCTGTCGTCGGGATTGGATTCCGTCGGCGGTGGTGGCGGTGGCGCGCCGTCCTCGTCGTTTTCTTCGGGCAGGGGTGGAGCGCGATTTATCTTCTGGCCGCAC
>CAZRKY010000107.1:0-11119 GCA_964600375.1 uncultured Caulobacteraceae bacterium
CGATGCCGCCGCCGCGTTGCGAGGTGAAACCGATTTGGCCCGTCGCGCGCGGTCCGGCGACGCCGTCGCGGGGCGGCGCCCGCAGGGCCGCCAGGTCGCTGCCGCGCGCCCCGGCCGCCGCCTCGCCCAGCATGAGGGCGGTGCCCGAGGGCGCGTCGGCCTTGCGGCGGTGGTGGGCCTCGAAGATCTCGATATCCCAGTCGCGCGCCTCCAGCCGGGCGGCGGCCTCGCGGACCAGCCCCAGCATGACGTTGACCCCCAGCGAGAAGTTGCCCGACAGCACCACGGGCACGACTTTCGCGGCCGCCTCGACCGCCGCGCGTTGAGCCGCATCAAAGCCGGTGGAGCCGATCACCAGGGCGGGCCGGCCGGCCAGGGCGGCGCGGTCGGCCAGCATGGCCGAGCCCTCGGCGGTGGTGAAGTCGATGACCACGTCGCAGCTGGACAGGTCCGGCTCCTCGCCGCGATCGAAGCGCACGGCGATGAGCGTGTCCTCGCGGGCGTTCAACACCTCCTGGACGGCCCGGCCCATGCGTCCGCGCGCGCCGGCGACGCCTATGTGGACGAGCGCGCTCACGCGGTTGTGCTCGCCAAGCGGGCGCCGGCCCGCTTGTGGGTTTTTTTAGGATACGGTATCGGAAACGCCGTCATCAGGGGGACCCCCATGAAGCTCTACTCCGGAAACATCTCGCCCTTCGCGTCACGGGCCCGAATGGCGGTCTACGCCAAAGGCCTCGATGTGGAAATCCTGCCGCCGCCGGGCGGCTCCAAGTCTCCCGAATTCCTCGCCATCAACCCGCTCGGCAAGGTCCCCTGCCTGGTGACCGACGAGGGCGCGGCGGTGCCCGAGAGCGGCATCATCGTGGAATATCTCGAGGCGCTCTATCCCGAGCGCCCCCTGACCCCAGCCTGTCCGGACGAGGCCACCCGGTCGCGCCTGGTGGCCCGGATCGGCGAGCTCTATGTGCTCGCGCCGCTGTCCAAGCTGTTCAACCAGGTCGATCCCCGGTCGCGCGACGCCGAGCTGGTCGCCGCCGCCATCGCCGAGCTGGAAACCGGCCTCGCCCACCTGGAGGCCTTCATCAGCCCCTCCGGCCCCTACGCCACCGGCGAGTACCTGACCCTGGCCGACTGCCAGCTGGTGCCGACCCTGTTCTTCGTCCGCGCCCTGGGCCCGCTGTTCGGCAAGGACTGGCTGGCCGCCTTCCCCCGCATCGGCGCCTATGTGGCCTCGGTCAGCGCCGACGAGACCGCCGGCCGCATCCAGGGCGAAATGATGGACGCCCTCATCCACTTCCAGAAGACCGGCGAGTTCCGCTAGGGCCCAGTCCGGGACCCTGTCCGGGGCTCAGTCCGGCTGGCGCGGGTAGCCGTTCCAGTCGCAGGGCATGTCGACCGGTCCCAGAAGCGTGGTGGTCAGGGCGCAGAACATGCTCTGCCCCCGCGCGCTGTTGGTCATCGCGATCATGCACCGGCGTCCGCGTTCCAGGCAGATGACGTAGTTGGTCGCGCCCGAGCCGTTGCCTTCCTTGAACCACGCGGTTCCGTAAGGCGACCGCCAGCGGCCCCAGCCCAGGCCATAGGCCAGCCGGATCCGGCTGTTGGCGTCGCCGACAGCGTTGGCCGGGTCGTCGGAGGGGAACTGGCGGGCCTGGGCGATCAGGATCTGTTCGCCCAGCAGCTCGCGGCGCGCGCGGTGGCTCAGGCCGTCGCCGCGCGACAGCCCGGCCACAAAGCGCGAGAAGTCGTCGAGCGTGGTGTCCATCGACCCGGCGGCGCGCACGCTGCGCCGGGCGTTGTGGCCGACCGGCTTGCCCTCTTCGTCGTGGCCGCTGGCCATGTTGGCGGCGAAGTCGTCGCGCCAGGTCATGCTGGTGCGGGTCATGCCGAAACGGTCGAACACCCGCCGCTGCATCTCGGCGCCCACGTCGAGTTTCAGCCCCTCCTCAAGCACGAACTGCATCAGGTTCAGGCCTTCGCCGGAATAGACGTAGCGCGAGCCCGGCTCGAACTTGATGTCCAGCTTCTCGTCGGCGTTCAGCCAGCGGAAATTGGGCATGCCGGAGGTATGGGACAGCAGCATGCGCGGGGTGAATTTGCGCCAGCGCGGGTCGGCGGCGAGGTCGGCGTAGTCCTCGTAGTCGGGGAGTGGCTTTGGCAGGTACTCGGCGATCGGCCGGTCGAGATCCAGCCGGCCCTCGTCGACCAGCTGCAGGCACATGTAGGCGAAGGCGCCCTTGGTCAGGGACGCGCCATACATCACCGTGTCGCGGGTGAGCGGGGCTCCCGTCGAGACGTCGCGGGTCCCGTAGGTGTGCAGATAGACGATGCGGCCGTCCTCGATCAGCGCCAACGCCACCCCGGGGACACGCGCCCGCGTCATCAGGGCCTGGACCTCGGCGTCGATCCGGCCGGGAGAGAGGGCTCGCCCGTCGGCGCGGTGGAAGATCGCGCCGTCAGCGGCGGCGGCGGGGGCGGCGCAGGCAAGCGCCAGAAGGAGGGCGGGGACGAGGCGTTTCATCGGGTCGCTCCGGTTGACGCCCCAGCCTTGCGCCGGGACCGCGGGTTCCGTCGCCTCAGATTTCCCCCGGGCGCGAGGTTTTTCGAATCTGAGCCGCGTGGTCCGACGGGCTGTGGCCGTAGGCGGCGCGGAAGGCCCGGTTGAAGGTGGCCTTCGAGCTGAAGCCCGCCTCCAGCGCCAGGTCCAGCAGGCTGGACGTCTCGCCCGCCTCCAGTCGCGCGGCCACCGCCTCGGCCCGCATGCGGTTGATCACCTCGGCCAGGTTGAGGCCCAGCCCTTCATTGAAGCCCCGTGACAGGTAGGCGGTGTTGACGCCCAGCCGCCGCGCCAGGGTCGCGCTCGACAGGTCCGGCTCGCGCCACCAGCCCTCCTCGCGGATCCGATTGCGCCAGTCCGCGCCCAGGGCGCTCCAGTCCCGCTGGGGGGAGGACGCGGGAACCGGCTCCGGCTCGACGTCCGATGTCATCGCCGGGAAGCGACGCTCGGAGCAGCGCCAGCCCTCGACCCCGGCATAGGCGCTGAACAGGATCAGCACGACGTAGAAGACGAACACCTGCAGGGTGCTCAGCTCGCCCACCCACCAGGTGTAGGCGCGCACCGCCGCCAGGAGGGCCAGCAGGGTCATCAGGGCCAGGATCAGGCGGCTGAACCAGGTGGCGGCGTAGCGGTCGGCGTCGCTTCGGTTCTGCAGCAGCCAGCGGCGATAGGCGGCGATCTCGCGCAGGCTGGCCCAGCCGTAGGCGGCGAGCGAGACCAGGGCCGCGGCGTCGAACACCGGCCTCACCGCATGTTCATGCCGCTCGCCCAGATCGCCCAGACGGCCGGTCACGAACAGGGCCAGCAGCAGGCCCACCCACAGGACGTGGGCCAGGGCGGGGGCGAGGTGAAGCCACAACCGCTCCGGGTCACGACCGCGGGTCAGGGCGCGGATATAGGCCCAGAGCAAGGGCCCCAGCGCCAGGGGAATGCTCAGCGGGAGCCAGCCGGTCCAGGGGACGGCGGCCTCGATGCCGCCGACGATCAGGGCGTAGGGCGCCATGATGCCGGTCAGGACCAGCAGGACCGCCGCGAGCCGGCGCTCGGGCGCACGCTCGACGCCGGCCAGCGCCGTGGCCATGGCGATGTTGAGCAGGCCCGCCGCTGCCAGCGCGCCAACCCGCCAGTCCAGATCGAGATGGTCCATTCGCGCCGGCGCCCCTTTGCCGCGGGCACTCTAGCGCGGACGGGCGGCGCTAAAAGCCCGGTGTCAGGCGCTCGCCTCGCCGCCGGTCAGGTCGTCCCAGAAGCGCTTGGCCTTCTTGAGGAAGCCGGCGTTCCTCGGATGCTGCTTCTCGCCGCAGCTTTCCGCCAGCTCGCGCATCAGTTCCTTCTGGCGCGCGGTCAGGTGGGTCGGGGTCTCGACGTAGAGTTCGACCACCAGGTCGCCGCGCTGGCGGCCGTTCAGGGACGCCATGCCGCGGCCCTTGAGCCGGATGGACTTGCCGGTCTGGGAGCCCTCGGGGACCGCGATGGTGGTCTTGCAGTCCGAACCGTCGGGCTTGATCGACAGGCAGGGCACCTCGATCTCGCCGCCCAGCGCCGCCACCGTCATGGGAGCCGGGACCGAGACGTGCAGATCCAGGCCGTCGCGTTCGAACAGCTCGTGGGGGCGCACCGCCAGGAAGATGTAGAGGTCGCCGCGCGGGCCGCCGCGCAGGCCGGCGTCACCTTCGCCCGAGAGGCGGATGCGGGCCCCGTCGTCGACGCCGGCGGGGATGCGCACCTGGAGCTTGCGCTCCTTTCGGAGCTGGCCCTGGCCGTGACACTTGAAGCAGGGGTCGGCGACCATGCGCCCGGCCCCGCCACAGCGCGGGCAGGTGCGCTCGACCGCGAAGAAGCCGTTGGCCGCGCGCACGCGTCCGGCGCCGCCGCAGCCCGAACAGGGCACCGGCTGGGTGCCCGGCTTGGCGCCAGTGCCGTCGCAGGTGTCGCAGGTATGGGTGGTCGCGGCCGAGATCTCGACCTCGGCGCCGGTGTAGGCCTGTTCGAGGGTGATGGTCAGGTCATGGCGGATGTCGGCGCCGCGGACGGGGCCCGAGCCTCCGCGCCGCTGGCCGCCCTGTCCGAACATGTCGCCGAAGACGTCGCCGAACACCTCGGAGAAGATGTCGTTGACGTCGTGGAACTGGGCCCCGCCGCGGCCGAAGCCGCCGCCGGCCTGGCCGCCCATGCCGTTGACGCCCGCATGGCCGAACCGGTCATAGGCGGCGCGCTTGTTGTCGTCGGAGAGGACCGAATAGGCCTCGTTGATTTCCTTGAACCGCCCCGCTGCGTCCTCGCAGCCGCCATTGCGGTCCGGGTGGTGCTCCATGGCGGCCTTGCGGAAGGCGGACTTGATCGCCGCCGCGTCCGCGCCCCGCTGGATGCCCAGAACTTCGTAGTAGTCACGCGCCATACTGCGTCACGCCCCTAAATCGCCGCGTGTCCCGGGGCGACGGCTTTCCCGCCGCCCCGGTCCGCGTCTTTGCGTTACGCCGACTTCTTCTCGTCGCCGTCGACTTCCTCGAACTCGGCGTCGACCACGCCTTCTTCGGCCGCGCCCTCGGCGGTCGCTTCGCCTTCGCCTTCGGCCGCCTGGGTTGCGTTGTACATCGCCTCGCCCAGCTTCATGGTCGCGGCGCTCAGCGTCTGGCTCTTGGCCTTGATGGCCTCGGCGTTCTCGCCTTCCAGCTCGGCCTTCAGGTCAGCCAGGGCGGTTTCGATCGCCGCCTTGTCGTCGGCGCCGACCTTGTCGCCGTGGTCGGCGAGGGCCTTCTCGGTCGAGTGCACCAGGCCCGAGGCGCCGTTCTTGGCTTCCACCAGTTCCTTGCGCTTCTTGTCCTCGGCCGAGTGGGCCTCGGCGTCCTTGACCATCTTCTCGATGTCCTCGTCCGACAGGCCGCCGTTGGCCTGGATGCGGATCGAGTGCTCCTTGGCCGTGGCCTTGTCCTTGGCCGAGACGTTGACGATGCCGTTGGCGTCGATGTCGAAGGTGACCTCGACCTGCGGGATGCCGCGCGGCGCCGGCGGGATGCCGACCAGGTCGAACTGACCCAGCAGCTTGTTGTCCTGCGCCATCGGGCGTTCGCCCTGGAAGACCCGGATGGTCACGGCCGACTGGTTGTCGTCGGCGGTGGAGAACACCTGGCTCTTCTTGGTCGGGATCGTGGTGTTGCGCTCGATCAGCGGGGTGAAGACGCCGCCCAGGGTCTCGATGCCCAGGGTCAGCGGGGTCACGTCCAGCAGCAGCACGTCCTTGACGTCGCCCTGCAGCACGCCGGCCTGGACGGCCGCGCCCAGCGCCACGACTTCATCGGGGTTCACGCCCTTGTGCGGCTCGCGGCCGAACAGCTTCTTCACGGTGTCGAACACCATGGGCATGCGGGTCTGGCCGCCGACCAGGATGACCTCGTCGATGTCCGAGGTCTTCAGGCCCGCGTCCTTCAGGGCCTGCTCGCAGGGGCCGATGGTCTTGGCCACCAGGTCCTCGACCAGGCTCTCCAGCTTGGCGCGCGAGAGCTTGAGGTTCAGGTGCAGCGGACCCGACGCGTTCATCGAGATGAAGGGCAGGTTGATGTCGTACTGCGGAACCGTCGACAGCTCCTTCTTGGCCTTTTCGGCCTCTTCCTTCAGGCGCTGCAGGGCCAGCTTGTCCTTGCGCAGGTCGACGCCCTGTTCCTTCTGGAACTCGCCGGCCAGGTAATCCACCAGGCGCAGGTCGAAGTCCTCGCCGCCCAGGAAGGTGTCGCCGTTGGTCGCCTTAACTTCAAAAACGCCATCACCGATCTCGAGAACGGAGACGTCGAAGGTGCCGCCGCCCAGGTCGTAGACGACGATCTTCTTGCCGTCGTTCTTCTCCAGGCCGTAGGCCAGGGCCGCGGCGGTGGGCTCGTTGATGATGCGCTGCACGTCCAGGCCGGCGATCTTGCCGGCGTCCTTGGTGGCCTGGCGCTGGGCGTCGTTGAAGTAGGCCGGAACGGTGATGACCGCCTTCTCGACCTTCTCGCCGAGGAAGGCTTCAGCGTCTTCCTTCATCTTCTGCAGGATGAAGGCCGAGATCTGCTGGGGCGAATAGTCCTTGCCGTGGGCGCGCACCCAGGCGTCGCCGGTCGGTCCCTTGACGATCTCGTAGGGGACCATGTCCTTGTCCTTGCCGACGATCGGGTCGTCGTACTTGCGGCCGATCAGGCGCTTGATGGCAAAGAAGGTGTTGGTCGGGTTGGTGACCGCCTGGCGCTTGGCCGGCTGTCCGATCAGGCGCTCGCCGTCCTCGGTGATGGCGACGACCGACGGGGTGGTGCGCGAGCCTTCCGCGTTCTCGATCACCTTCGGCGCCTTGCCGTCCATGATCGCGACGCACGAGTTGGTCGTGCCGAGGTCAATACCGATGATCTTGCTCATGGGCCTGTCTTCGTAGCTCCTGTAGGCGGACGGATCTGGCGGCCTTCTTGCTCAAGCGCCGCGGCCGGTCCGTCCCCTGATTGTGGACGTTGTTTAAAAGGACGTTCTTCGCGAACGCCGGGATGGCCCGGATATGGGAACCTTGGGGGGGCGTGCAAGGGCAAAGCCCTACTCATTTGAGGGTTGATTGGCCACGCTTGGGAGCGATCTAAGCGATTCAGATGGATGGATTTTCGCTCTTTTCGTCGGCCCTCGACCGTCAGGCCCAGGCGAGCCTGGTGCAAACCGTGCTCTCGGCGGTGTGCGACGCGCCCTTTCACAGCCCCGTAACCCCCGGCGGCAGGCCGTTTTCCGTCCAGATGTCGAACCTCGGCCCGCTGGGCTGGGTCTCGGACCGGGCGGGCTACCGCTACCAGCCGACCCATCCGGTGACCGGCCGGCCCTGGCCGAAAATGCCGCAGGTGCTACTGGACCTGTGGAGCGCCCACGGCGGCGGGGCCGAGCCGCCCACCTCGTGCCTGGTCAATCTCTACCGCGGGCCGGCGAAGATGGGCCTGCACCAGGACCGCGACGAGGGCGACCTGAGCTTTCCCGTCGTCTCCATCTCGCTGGGCGACACCGGCGTGTTCCGCATCGGCCCGGCCGAGGGCGGCAAGACTTCGACCGTGCGGCTGGCGTCGGGCGACGTCTGCACCCTGGCCGGCCCCGCCCGCCTGGCCCGGCACGGCATCGACCGCATCCTCGAGGGCTCCTCGACCCTGGTCCCGGGCGGCGGGCGACTGAACCTGACGCTGCGCCGCGCCGTATTGGCCTGATCGGTCCGGTCCTCCGTCGCGGAAGTCTGGACGCCGGTCGCAGGGCGGGCTTTGATCCGCCGCCGCCGCTCTAGAGAGGTCTCGCCATGAACTACCTGCCCCGCCCGGAAGGCCCCACGGCCGAGGATTTCAAGCTGTCGCGCCGCGCCGCGGTGGGGTCGATGTTCTTCACCGGCTACGCCGCCTATGCGCTGGGCGCCAACGCCGAGCCGATCACCACCCCCGATACGGGCCTGAAGATCGAGGAGGTGATGATCCCCAACGGCGCGTCCGCCCCCATGCCGGCCTACGTGGCGCGGCCTGACAAGCCGGGGCGTCACCCGACCATCATCGTGGTCAATGAGATCTTCGGCATCCACGCCTGGATCAAGGACGTCTGCAAACGCTGGGCGCAGGAGGGCTATGTCGCCATCGCCCCGGCCTTCTTCTACCGCGCGGGCGACCCCTCGCAGATGACCGACTACGCCCAGATCCGCCCCATCGTCGCCACCGCCAAGGCCGCCCAGGTCAACAGCGACATCACCTCGACCCTGGCCTGGCTGGGCAAGCAGCGCTTCGCCTCGAAGGGCAAGAGTGGCATCACGGGCTGGTGCTGGGGCGGCACCCCGGTCTGGATGGCGGCGGCCGAACAGCCGCGCATCGGCGCCGGCGTCGCCTTCTACGGCCGCATGGTCCCGCCGCCGGCGCCCAAGCCCACCGACCCGCCGCCGTCCGACCCCACGCGCAAGTACCCCATCGACGTCGCCGGCAAGCTCAAGGCTCCGGTGCTGGGCCTCTACGGCGGCAAGGACCAGGGCATTCCGGTGGCCACTGTCGAGCAGATGCGCGCGGCCCTGGCGGCGGCCGGCAACACCTCCAGCCAGATCATCGTCTACCCCGAGGCCGACCACGGCTTCTTCGCCGACTACCGCCCGACCTACAACGAGGCCGCCGCCAGGGACGCCTGGGCGCGCTCGAAGGCATGGTTCAAACGCTATCTGAAGTGAGGACGCGGATGATCGACCGCCGGCTGCTTCTGGGGGGCGGCCTCGCCCTGGCCGCGGCGCCCGCCCTGGCCCAGTCCGGGGTCGGCGACGCCTCGGTGGCGGCGACCGCGCGGCTGAAGGCGCGGCCGGGCGTCTCCAGCCTGCCCGCGCTGACGCCCGGCTATCACGTGCTGGGGCTGGACCACGCCCGCGACGCCTATCTGTCCGTGCCGTCGGGCATCGCGCCCGGTCAGGCCGTGCCGCTGATCGTCATGTTCCACGGCAAGAGCCAGCCGGCCAACGAGGTGCTGGGCGAGTGGAAGCGCGTCGCCGCGCGGCGCAAGTGCCTGGTGCTCGCCCCCTCGTCGCGCGACTTCACCTGGCACGTGGAGCAGGGGCCCGGCGGCGCCGACGCCCAGTTCGTCGACCGCGCGCTGCAGGCCGTGTTCGACCGCTTTACCGTCGATCCGAAGCATATCGCCGCCTCAGGCTTTTCCGACGGCGGCAGCTACGCCCTTTCGCTGGGCCTCATGAACGGGGATTTCTTCAGCGATATCCTCGCCTTCTCACCCATCAACTACAATGCGCCCAACGCCGTCGGCCATCCGCGCATCTTCTTCTGCAACGGCAATCGCGACCAGGGCGCGGTCTTCACCAACACTACCTCCATGGCCCGCCAGCTCAGGGCCGACGGCTACGACGTCGAGCTCTACGAATTCAACGGCGGCCACTGGATGGACGAGGACGGCGTCAAGAAAGCCATGGCCCGCTTCATGGGCTGAGCCCGGTTCGCGCCTAGGCCTTGCGGTCCATCGCATCGCCCGTGGCCGAGGCCGCCTTGGCGTAGGCGCCGGCGCCTTCCTGCTGGGTGGTGGCCGAGCCGGCCGTCTTGGCGGCGACCATGACCATGGCGGGGCGCAGCACGCGGCCGAACAGCTCGTAGCCGGTCTGCATCACCTGGGCGACCGCGCCGGGCGCCACGCCCTCGGCGGGGATCTCGCTGACCGCCTGGTGCACATGCGGGTCGAACTTCTCGCCCGACAGCGGGTGGATGCGCTTCAGCCCATTGCGGTCGAAGGCCGCGATCAGCTCGCGCTCGGTCATCTCGATGCCCAGCGCCAGGTTCTTCAGCGCCGGGTCCGCCGCCTCGTCGGGCGTCACCGCCAGCGCCCGGCCCAGGTTGTCGGCCACGCCCAAGAGGTCGCGGGCGAACTTGGTGATCGCATAGGCCTTGCCGTCGTTCAGCTCGCGCTCGACCCGGCGCTTGGTGTTCTCGGCCTCGGCCTTGGCGCGCAGCGCCGCGTCCTTCCACTGCTCGGCTTCCGCCGTCAGCCGCTCGATGATCTGCTCGGCCGTTTCGCCCGCAATTTCGCCCGTCGGGCTCATCGCCGCATCGTCGGTCAGGAACTCGTCCTGGGCCTCGAAGCCGCCGTCCTCGGGAAAGTCGCGTCCGTTTCCGCTCATCTCAAAACCCTAACCGTCCAGCATCCGGCCCAGAACCCGGGCCGTGTAGTCCACCAGCGGGATCACCCGCGCATAGTTCAGCCGCGTCGGCCCGATCACCCCGACCGCGCCGACGATCTTCTGCCGGCCCGTCATATAGGGCGCCGCGACGACGGAGGAACCCGACAACGAAAACAACCGCGTCTCCGCTCCGATAAAGATGCGCACCCCCTCGGCCTCGCGCACGTCGTCCAGCAGGCCGATCAACTGCTCCTTCTGCTCCAGGTCATCGAACAGCTGGCGCACCTTCTCCAGGTCCTCCAACGCCCCGGCATCCTGCAGCAGGTTCGCCCGGCCGCGAACGATCAGCGCCCGCTCGCCCCCGTCGCCGCCGCCCCAGGCCGCCAGCCCGTCCTCGACCAGCCGCGCGGCCGTCTCGTTCAGCTCGCGCCGCGCCTGCTCCAGCTCGCCCGCCGTCTGGGCCTTGGCCTCGGCCAGGGTCAGGCCGCGCAGCCGCGCGTTCAGGAAGTTCGACGCCTCGGTCAGGGACGCGGCCGTCACCCCCGGCTGCAGCCGCATCAGCCGGTTCTCGACCCCGCCGTCCTCGAACACGATGACCGCCAGCGCCTGGTCGGCCGACAGGGCCACGAACTCGACGTGCTTGACCCCCAGCTCGCGCGTCGGCCCCACCACCACGCCGGCCCCGCCGGCCAGCCCCGACAGCAGGTTGGTCGCCTCGTCCAGCGCCTCCTGGAAGTTCCGCCCCTTGCCCGCCAGCCGCCCCTCGATCTCGCGCCGCTCCTCGGCCCCAATGTCCCCGACCTCCAGGATCCCGTCGACGAACAGCCGCAGGCCCGCGTGCGTCGGCAACCGCCCCGCCGACGTATGCGGCGCCGCCAGCCGGCCCAGCTGCGTCAGGTCCTGCATGGTGTTGCGGATCGACGCCGGCGACAGCG
>CAZRKY010000108.1:0-11074 GCA_964600375.1 uncultured Caulobacteraceae bacterium
GGCCGAGGCCGAGGCCGGGGTCGAGGCCCACGACGCCTGGGTCAAGGCGCACGACGACCAGGTCGCCGCCGGCGGCCCCTCGGACGCCGACGACGCCGAGCCGCTGCCCGATGAACCCTCGCCGCACATGGTCCGCCTCGCCCGCACGATCGACCTGCAGATGGCGGGCCTGCTCTGATGGCGAAATGCACCATCTCCATCCGTATCGCGTGGTGGTTCCGCCCCCTCCTCAGAGCGATGATCGTCTTCAACAGGCTTACGGGTTGGGAGCCTCTCGACCCACTCGGCCTTAGCCGCGCGATTGCGCGCCGCGCCCTCACCTTCGGTTAGTCACCGGACCCACCCGCCGTCCCCTCATCCCACCCCTTCTCCCCACAGGAGAAGGGCGATAGCGCCGCTGCGCGGCACGAGGTTATCCCATGCCGACCGATACGTTCTACGGTTCCGAGTGCGAGATGCGCGCCGGGGTCCAGGCCGACGCCACCACGGCGCCGACCACCTGGGAATACATGCCCTTCGTCTCCTTCACGCCCGCGCCCCAGCGCGAGCGCCGCGATCGGCCCCAGATCGGCCTGGCGCGCGCCAACTCGCTGGACCCGACGAAGCCGATCCCCGGCTTCCTGCGCATGGGCGGGGACCTGGTCGTCGACGCCGACGGTCACCGCCTGCCGCGCTGGCTGCGCATGGCGCTGGGGGCGCCCGCCACCTCGGGGCCCAGCTCGTCGCTCTACACCCACGTCTGGTCGTCGGGCGCCAAGACGCAGTCCTACTTCGGCATCCAGATCAAGACCGGCGCCTCGGAATGGCGGCAGTACCTGGGCCTGCAGCTGGCTACCCTGGGCGCCCAGTTCGGCGGCGAGAACGTCCGCGACTTCAACGTCTCGCTCGGCCTGCGCGGCCTCGGCCGCGTCCGCGACACCTCGCCCCTGGGCTCGACGCCCTCGGCCATGGTCTCGGAAAGCCTGATGAACCGGGCGATCCTCAAGGTCGACGACGCCGCCGTGTCGAACACGATCGAGGGCGCCTGGAACTGGGACCGCGGCATCCAGGAGGACATCTTCCTGTCGACCGCCGCCGAGGTCACCGGCCTGCGCCCCGGCCCGGCCAGCCACTCCGGCTCGGCAAAGTTCCGCGCCGTCGCCGGCGCCTTCGACACCCTCGAGGAAGCCGACACCCCCTTCGACGCCAAGTTCGAGATGATCGGCGTCACCGCCGGCCACGTGATCCGGTATCAGCACCTGCAGTGCCTGCTCTCGGCGCCGTCGATCCCGATCACCGGCCTCGGCCAGATCGAGCGCGACGTGTCCTGGTCGGCCTACCAGACCTCGGCCAACCCGGCGGCCAAGATCACGGTGATCAACGACGTCGCCAGCTACGCGAGCTGACGCCTTGATCGTTCTTTCGAAAGAGACCCGCGAGCCGATCTGGATCCAGGATCGTCACTTCCCCGGCGTGCGCATCCAGATCCGCCGCCTCAACTCGATGCAGATGGGCGCGGCGAAGGCCCGGACCTACGACGTGCTGGCCAAGCTCCGCGACGGCGAGGCCGCCCTGGTCCCCTACGGCCTGGCCGGGAGCGACGCGAGCGGCGCTCGCTTCAACCCCGCCGACATGCAGGAGGCCTGGCGCCTCGGCCTGATGATCGGCGGCGTCGAGACCGCCATCGAAGGCGTCATCGCCTGGGAAGGCATCTGTATCGACGACGCCGGCACGCTGGCCGAGATCAACCGCGAGGTGCTGGCCCAGCTGATGCTGGACGACCGCTTCTACAACTGGCTTACCGCCGAGCTGGACATGGCCGCGAGGATCCTGGTGACCGAGGGAAAGCCCTCCGGGCCCTCGCCGACTGGCTCTTCACGCCCCGAAGCCACGGACTTGGGCCCGACTACTGCGCCGGATGCCGGCAAACCGACGAACCCTGCAGCCGCGGCCTCCCCGTCGACGGCCGCTACTGCCCCCAGGTCGAAAACCGGCCGGGCACCGAAGAAGGGCTGATCGTCTGGGACCTGGTCCGCCGCCCCGGCGTCTGGGCCGGGGGCGGGATGAGCCCGGTGCGGCTGGACCGCGCCGAGATCCTCCGTCGCATCCGCGCGCTGGGACCCAGCTGGTCGCCGGACCAGGCGCCGGGCTGGATCTTCGACGACCTGCTCGACGCCTTCGAAGGTTCCGCCCAGGCGGCGCTGGGGCGGGCGAGGGAGTTGGGGCGGCAGAAGCCATCCACAACGGAGACAGACGATGAACCGTAGTCCCCATAATCTCACCGATAGCACGGTCGCAGGTTCGCTGCTGGCGCTGGCCATCGCATCCGCCTTGGCCAGCCCCGGCCGCCAGATCGGCGCCGGGCAACGCCGCGCCGATGAGCGCGAGGCGATCAAGCGGTCTCGCCAGACCGAACTCTACGCCAACACGCCCAAGCGCTAGGCGCCCACATCCCACCCGTTCCCGCTTCGCGGGGGAAGGGCGACGGCATCCCGCCGCCCTTGCCGCGATGAGCCCTCCGGGGCTGGAGGCGTCCTATGGCTGAGACCATGGCGGCCGGCTCCGGCAAGGGGGTCGGGATCCGGCTGTTCGTGGCCGGCGGCGAGCTGGTCAAGAAGACGTTCAACGAGATCCGCGACAGCGGCAACCGGATGTGGTCCGAGGTCGCCTCGGGCGCCCGCCCGGTCAACCCGGCCATGCGGGCGATCTCCGCCGCCTCGGTCGAGGTGCAGGGCGCGTTCCAGGGCCTGGCCGCCCGCGCCGGGACGGTCGGGGCCGTCCTGACCTCCATCGGCCCCTGGGGCCTGGCCGCCGCCGCCGCGCTCGGCGCCGTGGCCATCGCCGCCGGCCGCGCGATGGAGGCGATGGCCTTCGCCGACGAACTGACCGACACCTCGCGCCAGCTGGGCGTCGGCGCCGAGGCCCTGCAGGCCTATCGCTTCGCCGCCGAGGAACTGGATTCCACGGCCGCCGCCCTGGACTCGAGCCTGGGCGGGCTGAACAAGGCGCTGGGCGCGATCAAGTCCGGCGTCGGCGACGAGCGTGTGCTGGAGGCCTTCAAGGCCCTGGGCTTCACGCCGGAACAGCTGCGCAGCTACGACACCGCCGCCGAGCTGCTGCCCGTGGTCGCCGACCGAATGCGGGACGTCGGCAACGTCGCCGAGAACGCCAAGCTGGCGTCCAAGCTGGGCATCGACGAGAGCCTGGTCCCGGCCCTGATGCGCGGCGGCGACGCCTTCAACGACGCCGCGGACAAGGCCCGCGCCTTCGGCCTGGTGATGAGCGACGACGTCCGCGTCCGCCTCGACGAGGCGAACCGCTCGATCGAGGTCGCGAAGCAGCGCATCGGCATGGACCTGCGCCTGGCCTTCGCCGACGTCGCGCCGCTGGTCTCGGCCGCCGCCGAGGAGATCCGCATCTTCGTCCACTGGCTGGCCCAGGCCGGCAAGGCGGTCGGCGAGTTCATGCGGATGCGCAACCAGCTGCACGGGTCCAACCTGCTGCCCTCCGCCGCCGGGTCGCCGCCCCCGTCAGGCCTCGGCGGACTGGCGGGCCTGGGCGTGGTGCCGACCCCGACCATCCGGGCGCCGGCGCCGTCCGGCAGCGCCCGCGGCGGCCGCCGCTCCGGTTCCTCCGGGTCATCCAGCCGGTCGCGGACCCAGCCGCTGGACCGCATCGACTTCGTCTCGATCGAGGACATCGAGAACGCCCGGCTACAGATCGCGCTGGAGACGGCGCGGATCCAGAAGAACGAGCAGCTGGTCGCCCAGCTCGAGCGCGAGGCCGACGTCCGCGCCCTGATCGCCAAGTACATCAAGATGGGCATGTCCGACGACCAGGCGCGGGCCGCGGCGGACATCGAGGAGTCCCGCCGCGACGTCGGCCGTCTCGGCGCGATCAACGACTTCGAGGACACCTACATGCAGTCGGCCACGGTCCAGCTGGCCCAGGCCGAACAGGACCGCATCGCCGCCGCCCGCGAGAGCTTCGGCCAGGCCCTGGTGCTGGCCTTCCAGGACCGCGAGAAGTTCATGGCCGACATCATGGCGCGGGTGTTCGACAATGCCGCCCAGCGTCTGGGCGAGGTGCTGTTCGACATCCTGTCCCAGGTCGCCGGCCAGATGGGGCAGGGCGGGACCTCGGGCGGCGCGAACTGGATGGCCACGGTCGTCTCCTCGCTGTTCGGCGGGTCTTCCCGCCGCGCCGCCGGGGGCGGACTCGAGTCCGGCCGGCGCTACAGCTATGCCGAGGACGGCCGTGGCGAACTGGCCATGCTGTCCGGCTCGGGCCATGTCTACAGCCACGACGAGACGGCCCGCATGATCCGTGAGGCCGTCGGCGGCGCCGGCGGCGGACCGTGGGGCGAGCGCCGCTCGCCGGCCGTGATCCAGATGACCGTCAAGCTGGACGGCGCCACGACCGACCGCGAGATCCGCGCCGTCGTCGCCCAGGGCATGTTCGCCGCGGTCGGCGAGGCCAAGCGCCAGGTCATGGCCGAGATGCCGAACTGGCAGGTCGAGTCCAATCTTCTGTCGAACTAGGGGGTCCTGACATGGCTGAGGCCTGGCCCCTGTCGACGTTTCCGGTCAAGGCGCTGCAATGGAAGCGCCGCCGCATCCGTCTCGGCGGCGGCGGCGCCCTGTTCGGGCCGGGGCAGATCGGCATCGGCGGCGGCGGCGGCTGGTGGGAGGTCAACCTCCCCGGCTCGCTGCTCTACGACCAGACCGCGAAGCGCACCTGGGAGGCCCTGATCGACCGCGCCGACGGCGGTTACGCCGTGTTCGAGGTGCCTTACCTGGAGGAGACCCCGGTTTCGGGGACCACGGCCAAGTTCGGCGCCGCGGCCGCCCTCGGCGCCACCCAGGTCCGGATCACGCGCCAGAGCGGCTTCAACGGCGCCCTGGCGATCGGCGGACCAGCTGCCTTCACCGTCGCCCACTCGACAGAGGGTGACCGGCTGTACCGGATCCAGCGCATCGTCACCGCGAACATCGCGACCAACACCGACCTGGTTGAGCTGAATATCCCGCTGCGCCAGGCCGTGGCCAACAACGACCCCGTCGACTTCAACGCCCCGCGCTGCCTGATGCGCATCGCCGACGACAGCGACGACGCCTACCCCGAGATGGATGGGGCGTGGATCTCGGAGGTCGGGGTGCGGCTGGTCGAGGCGTTTGAGCAGGGCATCTAGGAATCGTCGCGCGCAGCGCGGCCTTCGCCCTTCCTCACCTGGTGAGGAAGGGGTGGGATGGAGACGCGAGCCTTGTCCTTCCTCCCCTCCGAATATGTCGACGAGATCGTCCGCGGTGTCTGCAAGCCCGCATTCTTCCTGCGCATCGCGTCGCCGACTCCGGTGCGCTGCTGGACCGGCGTCGGCCGCCGGACAGTGCCGGAGGATGCGGTCGAGGATGACGATACCGCGCCCTACATCGGGTTGCGCGTCACCCAGATCCCGATGATCGAGGCTATCGTCAACGGCCAGGCCCAGCGGACTGTCTTCACCCTTAACGGGGTGTCTTCAGCGGTTGTCGCCATGACCGAGGCGGACAGCGCCGGGGTTCGCAATTCCGTCGCCAACTTCGGCGTTCGCTTCTACGGATCCGACGAGCAGCCGATCGGCGCGGTCTGGTGGGTCCGCCAGGGCATCGCCGACCTGGTGCCGATCACGCGGACTCCGATGCAGCGGACGGTCGGGGTCAGCATCGGCTGGGGTTACACCCAGCGCCGGCGTCCGCAGCTCAGCTTCTTCACCAAGCAGGACCAGCAACGCCGATCGCCTGACGACCTGTTCTGCAACCGCACCCCGGCCTACCAGAACAAGACGCGGAAATGGCCGCTCTGGCAGTGACGGGCGCGAAGCGCCCGCCCGAAGCCCCTCCCTCGGCGCCGCAGGCGGCGGGGGTAGGGGGTGGGGTGGGGGCAGTAGGCCTGCTCACGACCTTCCTGGAAGAGGCCGCCTCGCGCCCCACGGTCTGGGGCGTCTGCGACTGCCTGCTGCAGCCGGCCGACTGGGTCCGCCTCCGTACCGGGCGCGACCCCGCGGCGCGCTGGCGGGGCGCCTACCACGACCAGGCGCAGGCCCAGGCGATCCTCGACGCCTTCGGCGGCCTCGACGGCCTGATGGACGAGGCTCTCGCGCCGATCGGCTGGGTGCGGCGGACGGATCCGGCCACGGCCGCCGCCGGCGACGTCGGCGCGCTCGAGGTCATGACCCGCGCCGGCCGCCAGCTGGTGGGGGCGGTGCGCACCGAGCGGTTCTGGGCGGTCCGCGTCCCGACCGGGCTGGGCATGCTCGGAGGCGTGGCCGCGGCGGTGTGGACGCCGCCTCTGGGAGCAGACCATGGCTGACGCGATCATCTCCTTCGCGACCGCCGCCGGCGAGTGGATCGCGATGGAAGTCTTCATCGCGGCGACCGAGATCGGCATCCCGCTGGAGGTCGCGGCCACGATCGCCAACGTCGTCGGCACGGCCGCCGAGATCGGCATCCAGGTCGGCGTCAGCATGGGCGTCAACGCCCTGTTCCAGCCGGACGTGCCGCGTCCTGAGGCCGGCGAGACGTCGCTGAAGCAGACCATGCCGCAGCGCCGCTACGCGCTGTCGCGCTGCCGCCTCGGCGGCGCCTATGTCTGCTGGGAGTCGAAGCACAAGACCTACGACATCGTCGCCATCCTGGACCAGCAGGTCTCGCGGCTCGGCGACTACTGGCTTCACGACGACAAGGTCACCCTTGACGGCTACAACGTCGAGCAGCTGACCGGCGGCGCCTACGGCGGCAACCGGGTCAAGATCTGGACGCGCCTCGGCCTGCCGACCGAGACCAGCTACACCGCCGACGTGGATTTCAGCCCCCTGGGGACCGGCGTCTGGACCGAGGATCACCGCGGCGACGGCATCACCTCGGCCTGTATCGTCACCGACGCGGCGTCGCAGGAGAAGTTCCATCGCGTCTTCCCCAACGGCAGCCCGGTGCTGTCCGTCGAGGCCTTCCCGCTGCTGTATGACTGGCGCGACGAAGACCAGGACATCGAGGACATCGACACCTGGGGCGAGGCCGACGGAAACCCGGTCGTCGCCCTGGCCAACTACCTGACCGGCTATCGCGACGCCACGGCCGACCCGGAGAAGCAGGCCCGCTGGGACCGCATCATCGCACCCCAGCTGTCGGCCTGGACCCAGGCCGCCGACGACTGCGACGCGACCGTGCCCCTGAAGGCCGGCGGGACCGAGCCCCGCTACCGCATCGCCAACCTCTGGCACAACGCCTCGACCCACCCGGCCGAGGTGCTGGCCAAGATCCTGGAAGCCATGGACGGCTGGGTGGCCGAGGACGGCGACGGCTCCTGGACCATCCAGGCCGGCTACTACCGCACGCCGACGATCAACATCGACGGCAACCGCCCGAACGCCGTGCGGTCGATCAGCTTCAACCGCGGGCGCCAGTCGGAACGGACCGCCAACCACTGGCCGTTCAAGTACCTCTCCGTCGCCCAGGACTACTATTCGGTGCCCGGCGATCCCTGGCGCAACGACGACATGATCGACGACGCCGGCGAGGAGATCTCGGATCCGGTCGAGTTCGGCATCGTCCCGTCGCACGGCCAGGCGCGCCGCCTGCTGAAGCGCCGGGATCTGCGGGTCAACTGCCTGGGCTGGGGAACGATCACCTTCGACTACTGCGGCCTGGCGCTGCCGGGCGAGCGGTACTTCTCCTGGGACTTCGTCGACGGCGAATGGGACTCGCTGGACGGCGCGGTGTTCGAGATCATCGGCAAGCCGCGCATGGACTTCCAGAGCATGGCGGTCGAGGTCGATGTCATCCAGGTCGACCCCACGAAGCTGAACGCCTGGGACGCCGCGACCGAGGAGGGCGAGGCTCCGGATCTGGTCGGCGACACCGACGAGGACGAGGCCGGCGACGAGGAAATTGCCATCACCGACGCGGTCTGGGACGAGAGCGCCCTGGCCCGCTTCCTGGTGACGGTCAACGACTATGGCGCGGTGCACAAGGTCGCGCTGCGCTACCGCGTCGACGGCGACACGCTCTGGACCGAGGCCAGCCCCGTCACGCCCGCCCCCAACGGCCTGGGCGGCTACTACTTCGTGTCGCCGAACCTGGACTGGGACACGGACTACGAGCTGTCCGTGGCCGCGGTCGACTCCGACGATTTCTACTCGCCCTGGTCGCCGACTCCCTTCGACGCGTCCATGCCGCCGGAGCCTGGCGGACCATAGGCGACGGGCCCCCGGATCTGGTCCGGGGCTCGGCGAGCGGCGCTCGCCATCACTCCATCCCACCCCTTCCTCTCCATGAGAGGAAGGGCGACGGACTCCTCCCTTCGGTCGGAGACGATCTATGTCCGATCCCGTTGACCCCGTTCTCGAAACCATCTGGACCAATGCGGGGTGGCGTGAGCCGTTCGAGGCGCTGGAGACCGATGAGAACGGCCTCGAGGTCGCCGAGGACATCAGCCAGGTCACCGACATCATCGCCGCCCTGAAGCGCCGGTCCCGGCGCGGCGACGCAGAGGCCGCCGTGATCGAGGCCAGCCTGGCGGACGAGACCATCGTGGTCACCGATGCCGAGGCCGGGCTTTACGAGATCCGCTTGCCGGACACCGACGATAACCTGACCGCCGGCGGCCTGGTCGGCGGGACCTGGGACCTGCTGGTCCGCTTCTTCCGCGACGGCGGGGTCGAAGAGGTCGCCTACGTCGGCGTCCGTGAACTGCGCAAGGGCTGGGGGTCGAGCTAGTGACGACGCCGCGCAAACGCATCATCCGCGGCCGCCGCGGCCCGACCGGCTGGTCGGCGAAGGAGCTGTTGATCCAGAACGGTGATCTGCCGCAGGGCGCCAGCGACGACGCCTTCACCGCCTTCCTGCTGGCCCAGTCCGCCTACGTCCACACCCAGTCGTCGGCCTCGACGGAGTGGGTGGTCAACCACAACCTGGCCCGCCGCCCCTTCGTCGCCGTCACCAGCCCCGGCGGGGTCGAGGTGATGGCCGACGTGCTGCACCAGTCCGACAACCAGGTCCGCATCCGCTTCGCCACGGCCTACGCCGGCGTCGCCCGCTGCTTCTGACCCTCACGATTTACCGTCCAATTCCACCAGGAGCCCGACATGGCCCGTTCCGTCCTCGCCGACCTGGATTTCTCGACCGGCGCCAAGATCACAGGCCTTGCCCAGGCGACGGCCAGCGGCCAGCCCGTGGTCAAGGAACAGCTCGACGCCCTGCTCGAGGGCATCGCCTGGAAGGATGACGTGGCCGCCGCCTCGACCGGCAACATCGACCTTTCCTCGCCTGGGGCCACCATCGACGGCGTCACCATGGCGACCAACGACCGGTTCCTGGCCAAGGACCAGTCGACCGACTCGCAGAACGGCATCTACGTCTGGAACGGCGCCTCGACGCCGGCCACGCGCGCATCGGACATGAGCGCCTCGGCCGAGTTCAACGCCGCGACGGTGACGGTCAAGGCCGGAACGGTCAACGCGGGCACCAGCTGGCGCCAGACCGCCGCCGACCCGACGGTCGGGTCCACGGCGATCGCCTTCACCCCCTTCGGCGTGGTCGCCCCGCCGGCGTCCGAAACCGTCGCCGGCCTGGTCGAGCGCGCCACCCAGGGCGAGGTCGATACCGCCAGCGACGACGAGCGCTACGTCACGGCGTCCAAGGCCAAGGCCGCCAGCTGGCGGGTGAAGCAGTACGTCGCCGACATCGGCGATGCGTCGGCCACCTCCATCGCGGTCACCCACAACCTCAACACCCGCGACATCGCCGTCACCGTGCGGCGAAACAGCGGCGACTACGACGACGTGATCTGCGACGTGAAGCGCAACAGCGTGAACCAGGTCACCCTGGTCTTCGCCTCCGCACCCGGCTCCAACGCCCTGCGCGTCATCATCACCGGCGCCGGCGCCTGACCATGGCGGGCCGCTCCGTCCTCAACGACATGTCCTTCGCCGGCGGCGCGCGGATCCGCGACCTGCCGGCGGCGGCGGCCAGCGACGAGCCGGTGCGCAAGGCGGAGTTCGATGCCCAGAAGTGGACCTTCATTACCAGCTGGGACTGGTCGACGAACACCAACAACGTCGATTTCACCGGCCTGTCGGCCTACCGGGAGCTGCTGATCTGGGGTGACAGCTTCACGACCGACACGGGCGGGACCGACGCGCCGCAGCTGCGGTTCTCGACCAACAACGGCTCCTCGTTCCTTTCGACGGGCTACGTCAATTACGGGAGCACCTCCGTCGCCCTGATCCTGCTGGCGTCGCCGGTCGCGACGGCGTCGATCGTCGGCTTCGAGGCCCAGATACTGGACTTCAACCACGCCACTCGCCGCACCAAGGTTCACGGCATTTCGGGCCTGGCGGGGGTCGGCACGGCGCCGCGGGGCATCAACGGATACCGCGCCGCCGGCCCCTACGACGCGATCCGCATCTTCGCCAGCAACGGCGCGAACTTCACCGCCGGCCACATCGAGCTGTTCGGCAAGATCTGACGCGAGCGCCGCTCGCCGGACCTGCCCCACCTCCGGAGCTTTCCCATGGCTGACGGCTCCCGTTCCATCCGTGGCACCCGTGGCCCGACCGGCTGGTCCGCCAAGGAGGCGGCGATCGCCGCCGGCCACATCGCGGCGGGCTCGACGGACGCCCAGTTCATCGCCTGGGTCATCAGCCAGCTCGAGGTCGATGCCTCCCAGGCGCTGATCGACGCTTCGGTCGCGGCCCTGATCGGCGGCGCCACGGCTCAGGGCAACACCCTCAAGGAACTCGAGGACCGTCTCGTCGCCGAGATCTCGACGCGGGCGAGCGCGGTGTCGGGCGAGGCCACGGCCCGCGCCGCCGCCGACGTGACGCTGCAGGCCGCGATCGACGCCGAGGCTTCGGCCCGCGCGAATGCCGTCAGCGCCGAGGCCACGGCCCGCGCGAACGCCGACAGCGCCGAGGCGACCGCCCGCGCGAACGCCGACACCGCCGAGGCCACGGCGCGCGCGAACGCCGACACCGCTGAGGCCGCCGCCCGGACCGCCGCCGACGCCGCGCTGCAGGGGCGCATCGACGCCGAGGCCGCGGCCCGCGCCGCCGCCGTCG
>CAZRKY010000109.1:0-10796 GCA_964600375.1 uncultured Caulobacteraceae bacterium
ATGACCAAGGAACGCTACTGGGTTGTCGGCGGCGACTACGCCTGCACCGGCTTCAACAGCCTGAAGGACGGCCACGCCGCCCAGGCCATCGGCCCCTTCGAGGACCGCGCCAAGGCGGAACAGGCCTGGCGCGAGGTGTCGCGCGACACGCGCTCCAAGGCGACGGCGCGTTACGCCATCACCGCCGAACAGATCCGGATGCCGGGCTGAGACCCACGCACCGATCGGCGGCCTCCTCTTCAGGGAGGGGAGGCCGTCATCTCCTCGACTGCTCTCCTCGAACCGGCCCCAAGGCCGGCCTGCGCCGCACCGGCGCCGGGCTATAAGGCGCGAATGCCCATGCCGCTCGACTCACTTGAAACCGCCGCGCCCGCCAAGGTCCTCGGGCCGGTCGAGGGTCGCGGGCCTGAGATCCTGACGCCCCAGGCGCTCGGCTTCCTTGCTGACCTGCACCGCACCTTCGACGCGCGCCGCCTTGAGCTGCTGGCCGCCCGCGCCGCCCGCCAGGCCCGCTTCGACGCCGGCGAGCGCCCCGACTTCCTGGAGGAGACCCGGGCCATCCGCGAGGCCGACTGGCGCGTCGCTCCCATCCCGGCCGACCTGCAGGACCGCCGGGTCGAGATCACCGGCCCCTGCGACCGCAAGATGATCATCAACGCGCTGAACTCCGGCGCCTCGGCCTTCATGGCCGATCTCGAGGACGCCACCAGCCCCACCTGGCATAACCAGATCGACGGCCAGGTGAACCTCAGGGACTACTGGGCCGGGACCCTCAGCCACGAGGCCAACGGCAAGGCCTACCGGCTCAATGAGACCACCGCCGTCCTGATGGTGCGCCCGCGCGGCTGGCACCTGCCCGAGGCCCACCTCGAGGTCGACGACCAGCCCATGTCCGGAGCCCTGGTCGACTTCGGCCTCTACGCCTTCCACAACGCCGCCGCGGCGGTCGCCAAGGGCTCGGGCCCCTACTACTACCTGCCCAAGCTGGAGAGCCGGCTGGAGGCGCGGCTGTGGAACGACGTCATCCTGGCGACCCAGCAGCGCCTGGGCCTGCCCGTCGGCACGATCAAGGCGACCATCCTCATCGAGACCCTGCCGGCCGCCTTCGAGATGGACGAGATCCTCTATGAGCTGAAGGACCACATCGTCGGCCTCAACTGCGGCCGCTGGGACTACATCTTCAGCTACATCAAGCGCCTGGGCCGCCACCCCGAGGCCCTGACGCCCGACCGCGCGCGGATGGTCATGGGCCAGGCCTTCCTGGGCGCCTATTCCGACCTCTTGATCCGCACCTGCCACCGCAGAGGCGCCTTCGCCATGGGCGGCATGGCGGCCCAGATCCCCATCAAGGGCGACGACGCCGCCAACACCGCCGCCTTCGCCAAGGTGCGCGCCGACAAGGAGCGCGAGGCCCTGGCCGGCCACGACGGCACCTGGGTCGCTCACCCCGACCTGGTCCCGGTGGCGAAAAAGGTCTTCGACCGCCTGATGCCGACCCCCAACCAGATCGACCGCCTGCGCGAGGACGCCAACCCGACGCGCGAGGACATGCTGCGCATCCACCCCGGCCCCCGCACCGAGGCCGGCCTTCGCGAGAACATCCGCGTCGGCATCCGCTACATCGAGGCCTGGCTGAGCGGCCGCGGCGCGGCGCCGCTCTACAACCTGATGGAAGACGCGGCCACGGCCGAGATCTGCCGCACCCAGGTCTGGCAATGGCTGCAGCACGGCGCGCGTCTGGAGGACGGCCGCACCATCGACCGCGACCTGTTCACCACCCTGCTGGCCGAAGAGACCGCCGCCATCCGCCAGGCCTTCGCCCCCGCCCGCCTCGACGCGGCCGCCGGCCTCTTCGCCGACCTGGTGCTGGCCGACGACTGCGCCGAGTTTCTGACCCTGCCTGCCTATCCGCTGCTGGGCTGAGCGGATCATCCCGACAGGTACTGTCCCCCGTTCACCGCCAGGGTCGCGCCGGTGATGAAGCCGGCGTCGTCGCTGGCCAGGAAGCTGACGCAGCGGGCGACTTCTTCCGGTCGGCCCAGGCGGCCGACGGGGATGCCGGCGACGATGCGGCCCAGGACCTCGGGCGGCATCTGTTCGGTCATGGCGGTGGCGATGTAGCCCGGCGCGACGGTGTTGACGGTGATGCCCTTGCCGGCGTTTTCCTGGGCCAGCGCCTTGGTGAAGCCGATCACCCCGGCCTTGGCGGCGCTGTAGTTCGCCTGGCCCAGCTGGCCCTTCTGGCCGTTGATCGAGCTGATGTTGACGATGCGGCCGAAGTTGCGCCCGCGCATGCCCTCCAGCACCTGGCGGCTCATGTTGAACATGGAGTCCAGGTTGGTGCGGATGACCGCCTGCCAGGCGTCGTCGCTCAGCTTGTGGGCCATCCCGTCGCGGGTCACCCCGGCGTTGTTGACCAGCACCTCGACGGGGCCGAGTTCGGCCTCGATGGCGGCCACGGCGTCACGGCAGGCGGCGGCGTCCCCTACGTCGCACCGCCAGGCTTTCGCGCCGGTGGCGGCGCGGAAGGCCGCGGCCGCGTCTTCGTTGGCGCCGTAGATGGCGGCTACGGTCATGCCGTCGGCGGCGAGCCGTTCGCTGATGGCCCGGCCGATGCCGCGGGTCCCGCCGGTGACGAGTGCAATTCTCGACATGGTCGTCCTCCCTCATCTGCGAACGCTTTACGGCCCGATCCCGATCCAATAGGCCAACCGCATTCAAGAGGGGAGACGACGCCTGTGTTCAATACCGACGCCCGGGTCCGGCTGAGTACGTTCGCGGATCTGTTCGACGCCGTGGTGCGCGACGCCGACATCTTCACCACCGGCAAGATCCCCACGCGCGCCGGCGCCAAGCTGGTTCCCGTCGGCGCCGAGAAGCACCTGCCCGAGCTGATGCAGAGCCTGGACGGCGTCGCCGCCGTCATCTGCACGGCCGAGCTGGTGGACCGGATTCCCGAACATCTCGGCGTGGCGGTGTCCAGCGCGCCCCTGGCGGCCCAGTACCGCGCCCACGTGCGTCTCTGCGACATGCCGGACTACTTCTGGACCGGCTTTGACAGCCGCATCGACCCCTCCGCCCGCATCCACCCGGCGGCCTATGTCGCGCCGCGCGACGTGGTCATCGGCCCGGACACGGTGGTGGATGCGCATGCGGTGATCATGCCGCGCACGGTGATCGGGGCGGAGTGCTTCATCGGGGCCAATTCCACGATCGGCTCCGAGGCCTTCGAGACGACCAAGGTCGACGGCCGCGACCGGCTGCAGCGGCAGGCCGGCGGCGTCCGGCTGGGGGACGGGGTGATCGTGCTGTCCAACTGCGGCGTGGCGCGTAGCGTGTTTCCGCTGTTCACCGAGCTGGGGGACGGGGTTGGGCTGGATAACCTGGTGCACGTGGCCCACGACTGCTTGCTGGAGAAGGGCGTCAAGCTGACCGCCTGCACCATGCTGGCCGGGCGGGTGGAGATGGGGGAGGGCGCCTACACCGGGCCCAACGCCTCGATCTCCAACGGCGTGAAGATCGCGGCCAGGGGCTATGTCACCATCGGCTCGACGGTGGTGCGCGACGTGGCCGAGGGCGCCAAGGTGACCGGCAACTTCGCCATCGACCATGGCCGCTTCATCCGCAACCTCAAGGATAGCGTGCGCTAGACTGCTGTATCGGTTGCATTCGTTGGTTTGCAGGGCTGTTACGCCCGCGATGCAATCTGCTAGAGCAATAGCGGCGGCGAGCATTTCTCCCCGAATGGCCCGAACCGAACCATGTCCGTAAAGACGCGCCAGCGCGTTGCAGAGTCGACGACCGACAGCCCGCCCCCGGCCGCGCCCGCCGCGTCCGGGCCGGTGGTGTTTTCGCTCGTCAACAACGCCGTGCTGCACGACGTGCGGGTGATGAAGGAGGCCTACGGCCTGGCGGCGGCGGGCTATCGCGTGCGGCTGTTCGGCCGGCTGTTGCCCGACGCGCCCGACCGCTTCGAGCAGGACGGGATGAAGGTGTGGCGCTTCGCCTGCTTCGACTCGCTGCCGACGCTGTCGCCCGAAGCCGAGCGCGAGGCGCTGGAGCAGTTCGGGCCGGTGCAGGGCCTGTTGACCCGCAAGCTGAAGGCCCTGCGAGAGGCCCAGGCCGACCGGCGCGTGGCGCAGGCCGAGTTCGAGATGCGGGTCGAGGCGGTGCGCAGCAACACCGACCGGGCCATCCGCGCGGCGCTGAACGCCGAGAAGGAGACCGCGCGGCTGGCCTATGTCGCCAAGCTGGAGCGTGAGCGCGAGGTCTATCGGGAGGAGAGCTTCTTTCTGAACTACTTCCTCTACGCGGCGCGCTTCCTGTCGCTGGAATTCGACGAGCGGCCCGACGTGATCCACGCCCATGACCTGCACCCGCTGGCGGGCGCGGTGGGGCTGGCGCGCAAGACCGGCGCGCGGGTGGTGTTCGACGCCCACGAGATCGAGACCGAACGGGCCCCGCCGCTGAGCCCCGACCGCAAGGCCTTCATCGACGCCATGGAGCGTCACCTGCTGGCGCAGGTGGATCACATCATCGTCTGCTGTGAATCCGCCGCCGACTTCTATCACAAGCGATATCGGGGCGAGCGTCCGACGGTGGTGATGAACGCACCGCGCAAGGGCGAGGGGCGCGGCAAGAAGGCGCCGGACGTGCGCAAGCTGGCGGGCCTGTCGGCGGACACGCGGCTGGTGGTCTACACCGGGGGCGTCGGGCTGGAGCCGCGCGGCGTCGACAAGATCGTGCGCGCGGTGGCGCTGCTGCCCGAGGTCCATATGGTCATCGTCGGGCCGCGCAAGGACAGCCACGACGACTGGCTGCGCGGGGTGATCGCCGAGACCGGGGCGGGCGACCGCATCCACATGCTGGATCCGGTGCCGTCCGAGGCGCTGGTGGCGACCATCGGATCGGGCGACGTGGGCGTCTGCGCCTTCCAGGACGTGACCCTGAACCACCGCTATGCCTTGCCCAACAAGGTGTTCGAGATGGCCTTCGCGGGCCTGCCGCTGGTGGTGCCCAACTTTCCCGACATGGGGCGGTTCGTGACCGGCCTGGAGATCGGCCTGACCATGGACGAGCGCGATCCGGTGTCGATCGCCGGCGCCCTGCGCCGCGTGCTGTTCGAGCCGTGGCGCTACCGGCCCGACGGCGAGAAGATGAAGCGGCTGACGGCACTTTACGCCTGGCCGGTGCAGAACGCGCGGTTCGTTGAGGCCTACGCCGCCATGATGGCCGGCCCGCGCCAGCAGCGGGCGCCCGCTGCCGCCAACCAGGGCGGCTGGCTGGGCGGGCTGTGGCGTCGCCTGAGCGGGGCGGCCTGAAGCCATGGCGCGTCTGGTCACGGTCCTGGGCAACCGGCCCCAGTTCATCAAGGCGGCGATCGTCGGCCGCCGCTGGCGCGAGCGGTGGCCGAACGGCGAACTGAGCGAATACCTGGTCCACACCGGCCAGCACTACGACCCGATGCTGTCGGACGTGTTCTTCGACCAGCTGGGCATCGCCGCGCCGGACGTGAACCTGCAGGTCGGCTCGGGCCCCATCCTGCACCAGATCGGCGTCATGCTGCCGATGCTGCGCAAGGTGTTCGAGGAACAGAAGCCCGACGGGGTCATGGTCTACGGCGACACCAATTCCACCGTCGCCGCGGCGCTGGCGGCGGCGCACCTGCACATCCCGCTTTTCCACGTCGAGGCCGGCGAGCGGAACTACCGCCGGCTGCTGGCGCCGGAGGAGGTCAACCGCGTCGTCACCGATGAGCTGGCCTGGCTGTGCCTGACCTCCACGGAGAAGGCGACCGAGTACCTGCTGCGCGAGGGCTATGCGGCCGAGCGGGTGGTGCGGGTCGGCGACCCGATGTTCGACCTCTTCTGCTGGGCCACGCCGCTGGTGGACGCCCACGCGACGGTGACGGCCCAGGCGCTGGGCCTGCCGAAGGACGGCTATGTCCTGGCGACCATCCACCGCAATGAGAACACGGCGTCGAACGAGCGGCTGATCGCGGTGCTGGACGCGCTCGACCAGGCCCGACTGCCCGCGGTGCTGCCGGTGCATCCGCGGGTGCGCAACCTGCTCGCCACCCTGGGGTGGGCGCCCAGGAAGTCGCTGAAACTGATCGATCCGGTCGGCTATTTCGACATGCTCGCGCTGCTGCGGGACTGCGCCGTCTGCGTCACCGATTCCGGCGGGCTGTCACGCGAGGCGTTCTTTAGCGGCAAGCCTTCGGTGGTGCCGCTGCCCAACTCCGGCTGGAACGAGATCGTCGAGGCGGGCTGGTTGCTGGTCGAGCCGGAGGCAGGCCGGCCCCTGATCGAGGCCATCGAGTCCTTCCGCCCCACGACGCCGCGGCCCGAGGGCCTGTTCGGCGACGGGATGGCGGCGGTTCACATCGGCGAGACAATCCTGGCGTCGCTGGCCGCACGCGGCGAGGAGGGGGCCTGGCACCCCCTGGGCGCCTTCGACCAGATCCCGCAGCCCGTGGACCGGTCCGCCAACGGCTTCGCGCCCCTCGGCGAGGCCCTGGGCGCGCTCAAGGCGGCGGGCCGCCGGTTCGTCGCGCTGGGCGAACTCGCGGACGCCGGCGACGGGGCGATCGCCCTGCGTCACGACGTGGACTGGAGCCTTGAGGACGCCCTGGCGCTCGCGGAGATGGAGGCCGGGCTGGGTCTGCGGGCCACCTATTTCGTGCGCGCCGACGGCGCCGCCTTCAACCCCTGGACGCCGGCCTCACGTGCGGCGATCGCCCGCATCGCGGCCCTGGGGCATGCCGTCGGGGTGCTCGCGGCCGAAGGTGCAGCGGGCCACGCGGCCCTACTGGAAGCCGTCACGGGCGCGCCGGCGGCGAGCCCGGACACGGCCGCGCCCAACCTGACGCTCGATGCGGTCGCCGCTCACGCCGGACCCGCGGTGGTCGGCATCGATCCGTCGCTCCGGGCGTTGATCCCCCTCTCACCCTTCGAGAAGGGCCAGCGGCTGGTGGCGGCGACCGCCGACCGGCTGCGGTCCGATCCCAAGCTGGCCGCGTGGATGCGCTCGTGATGACCGCCGCGATTTGCAACCGTCGCCAAGACCCCTAGAACCGACCCCAGAGGAGATACACATGGCCGCCAAACCCCCCGCCAAGGACGCCGTCCGCCCTGAACTGGTCGAGCTGAACGAGCGCGTCGAGCGCGCCGAGCTGCAGGCCCGCCTGATCGAGGCGCAGGTCAAGATGATCAAGGCGCGCGAAGAGCTTCAGCGCCTGCAGGGCCGCGGCAAGCCGGCCTGATCGCGGGCCCGTGGCCGCTTCCGAGCTTGAGGCGCTCCGCCTTCGCGTCGAGAAGGCCGAGCTGGAGCTGCGCCTGCTCGACGCCCTGATCCGCATCAGGACCGGCGAGCAGGCCCTGGCGGTCCTGCGCATTCGAAACGAGGAATCGATCGGCATCTTCCGCGACCGTGAGGTGGAAGCGGTCGGGGCGCCGGCTTGATCAAGCTGAACTCCCTGCCGGACCTGCTGCAGCGGGTGAAGGTCGGCGGGGGCGCCCGTGCGCTCGACATCTATTCCGAGGACGCCGCCAGCATCGGCCACCTGGTCGCGGCGGTGGACGGGGTGGTGGACGTCGTGGCCCGCGAGGGCAAGGCCGCCGCCATCGCGGCCCAGTTCGGCGACCGCGTGCGCTTCCTCGACTCCGAGTTCGCCGCCGATCCGCAGGCCTACGATGTCGTGGTTGTCAGCCCGACCCTCGGCAAGCTGACGGAAGGCCTGCGCGACATTGCCTGGCGGGCGCCGCGCCTGCTGCGCGACGGCGGCGTCTGGATCACCTTCGGCATCGACCCCAAGACCCTGGGGGCCAAGGACTACGCCCAGCCTTCGAAAGCCGCGGCCGAGCAGTTCCGCGCGGATTTCGGGGTGGGCGCCGACAACACCATCACCCAGTTGCCGGCAGGCATGCGCGACCGCTTCGACCTGGCCGCCTGGGCGCCGCGCAAGCCGGTCTATCGCAGCTATCTGTCCTGGATGGCGTTCCGCATGCTGCCGGACCGGCGCAAGGCCGCGCGCCCCCGCACCCGGATCTTCACCGACGAACGCGCCCACAGCCTGATCCCCGGCCTGCCGGACGTCGCGACCGTGATGCGCGGCGCGGAGCTCGCGGCCGCCCATGCGCCCGACACCCTGATGGTGGTCGACAACGAGGTGCTGCGGGACGCCCGGGTGGTGAAGACGGCCGAGACGGTTCGCGACCTTGGCCGGTCGGTGCTGCTGATCGGAATCGCCGAGGTTCCCCGGGTGACGGAGACCGTGACCCGCGGAGGCGTCCCGGTGCTGCTCTATCCCAGCCCGCGGGTCGAACTCGAGCGGCGTCTGCGGCTGGTGGGCGGCCCGCTTGACCAGGGCGTTCGGCGCGAACTGCGCATGGCGGCCTTTTCGCGCTGGCTGACGGGCGTGATGGCCCGCCTGGATGCACCCGGACTGTCGGTCCACAGCCACGACTTCCAGACGATCTACGTCGTGGGCGCCGCGCTCGAGGTCCTCGGACGGGACATCCCCTGGGTCCACGATGTGCATGAGTTCATTGCGGATTATCAGCTTGTCGATTCAGAAGCCCAGGCCGTTGGGTCGCAATGGGAGCGCCACTACATCGGCCAGCCTGCGGCCCTGACCTGCGTCAGCGAGGAGCAGGGCGCGAGCCTGAAGGCCGAGTACGGGGTGGAAGTGGCGGCGGTCGTCTACAACACCCAGCGCCTCTCGGCCCGGCACAAGTACCGGGGACGCACGCTGCGCCAGCGGCTGGACCTGACCGACGAGACCCTGCTGGTCCATTCCGGCAGCGTTCGCGAGGGGCGGGGGATCGAACACCTTGTCCGGGCTCTGCCGGCCTTCCCCTCTGTGCACCTGGCCCTGATCACCGCCTCGCGCGGTCCCTTCGTCAATTCGGTGCTGAACGAGGCCAAGTCCCTGGGCGTGCGCGAGCGGGTGCACATGAGCGCGCTGCTGCCGTACGACGAGGTGGTTGGCTACATCGCCGACGCCGACGCGGGTGTGATTCCCATGGAGTCCTACGGCAACGCCGAACTCAGTCTTCCCAACAAGATCTTCGACTACCTGCTGGCCGGCCTGCCGGTCCTGTCCACCTCCACGGGCGCGCTGAAGCGCCTGTTCGACGAGTGGCCGGTGGGGCCGATGTACGCGCCCGGCGACGAGTCGGGCCTGCACGCGGCCCTGGCCGAACTCATCGCCCATCGCGAGCGCTATGTCGCCGCGATCAACGCCCGGCCCGACCTGTTGGTGAAACACGGGTGGGAGGCCCAGGCGGTCAAATTGCAGCAGATCTACGACCGGCTCCCCCTTGCCCGCCAAGGGCGCGTGCGCTAAACGACCCGGCTCCGGTGACGAGCCGAGCGCGCCGAGGGGCCCGACGCCCTTCCGGCGCGCTGTTCGTTGTTCGGAGATCATGGCCCCAAGCCTTTGCCGGCAAAGGGTTGCGATAGGAGTGTAGCTCAGCTGGTAGAGCATCGGTCTCCAAAACCGAGGGTCATGGGTTCGAGTCCCTTCACTCCTGCCACCATCTAACGTCGTAGGCGCCCGCCCGGCTGGCGGCGCCGGCGATGGATTTTCACTAACGATCTGGGCGCCGGGCGCCCATATCGTGGACCCAGGGTCCGAGGACGAGTTTGATGGCCAAGAGCAAGGTCCGCGGTTTCAACCGCGGCGCGCGCAACACGGGGACCGCGGCGACGCCGCCGGCGACCACGATCGACGCGGCCCCCGAGGCGGCGCCGAAGAAGCGCGTCAATCCGGTCCAGTTCGCCAAGGAAGTGCGCGCCGAGGCCCGCAAGATCACCTGGACGAGCCGCAAGGAGACCTGGATCACCTCGGTGATGGTCTTCATCATGGTGGCGCTGGCCACCGTGTTCTTCGCCGTCGTCGACGTCGGCCTGGGTTGGGCCGTCTCGCAAGCCATCAAGATCGGGAGCTAGGGCAGGTTCATGAACGCTACCGCCGACACCGCGACCGACACCGCCGAAGCTCCCAAGCCGGCTTCGAACCCGAACCACAAGTGGTACATCGTCCACGCCTACTCGAACTTCGAGAAGAAGGTGGCCGACCAGCTGCGCGACCAGGCCAAGAGCCAGGGCCTGGCTGACAAGTTCTCCGAGATCCTGGTGCCCACCGAGGACGTCGTCGAGATCCGCCGCGGCCGCAAGGTGAACACCGAGCGCAAGTTCTTCCCCGGCTACGTGCTGGTGAAGATGGAGCTCACCGACGAGGCCTACCACCTGGTCAAGAACACCCCGAAGGTCACGGGCTTCCTGGGCTCCGGCGCCAAGCCGATCGCGGTCTCCGAAAAGGAAGTCCAGCGCATCGTCGGCACCATGGAGGAGGGCGTCGAGCGCCCCCGTCCCACCATCCGCTTCGACATCGGCGAGAAGGTGCGCGTCACCGACGGCCCGTTCGCCAGCTTCGACGGCCACGTCGAGAGCGTCGACGAGGACCGCGCCCGCCTGCGCGTCTCGGTTTCCATTTTCGGCCGGGAGACCCCGGTCGAGCTCGAATACGAACAGGTCGAAAAGACGTCCTGATCGTAAAGACCCCGGCGGCCTCGGCCGCCGGACCCAAATCCGTGGGAGGAGCGGCTAACTCCGCACCACGGCTCACAGGGCTTCCCACCTCGGGTCGCCCACACAGGAGAGAAGAATGGCCAAGAAGATCTTGGGCTATATCAAGTTGCAGGTGCCTGCGGGCTCCGCCACCCCGTCGCCCCCGATCGGGCCGGCGCTGGGTCAGCGCGGCGTCAACATCATGGGCTTCTGCAAGGAGT
>CAZRKY010000110.1:0-10581 GCA_964600375.1 uncultured Caulobacteraceae bacterium
CCTGCGCGCCGTGCGGTTCTCGTCGATCAGCGCCTTCAGGGTGTCGGGCATGGAGGCGTCCGGATCAGGGTAGGCGCGCAGGTGGCGGTCGAACTGGGCGCGGACCGCGAACAGGCCGATCCACGGCAGGACCAGCATGGCCACCGCGCCCCACTCGCGAGTGATGTCGAAGGGGAAGGGGGTCGCAAACAAGTCCCAGACGATCTTCCCGGTCCAGGCCAGCAGCAGGACGGCGACGATGCCGGTCACGCGGTTGAAGGCGTCGCGGCGGCGCTTCAGGGAGTTCATGGTTTCCTCCAGCAGATAGGCGCAGGCCGCCTCGGCCGGCGCATTGGCGGGCGAGCGCCAGGCGCGCTCCAGGCGTTCAAAGTCCATCGTCGTCTCCTGCGGTCAGGGACATCAGCTGTTGGCGGGCCCGGGTCAGGCGGGCGCCGACATTGGTTTCGCTGAGCCCGTGCAGGGCGCCGATGTCGCGGTAGGCGGCGCCCTCGAGCGACAGCAGCATGATCGAGCGATCCAGCGGCCCCAGCTTGCGGATCGCGGCATAGAGGCGGTCCAGCAGCGCCGCGTCGCCGTCGTCGCCGCCCTCAAGGACCGCGATCTCGCGCGCAGTGGTGGCTGCCCGCGCGTTGCGGCCGCTCTCGCGCCGCCGCCAGGTCAGCGCCCGGTTGTGGGCGACCCGCCAGATGAAGGTGACGGGGCTGGACTGACCGCGGAACGCCGGCTCGGCCTTCCACACCGCGATCATCAGTTCCTGCAGCAGGTCGTGCTGGTCGGCCGGCTCGGCGAAGGCGCGGCTGATCCGGTGCAGCACGCCAAGGTGCGCCCGCATCCAGTCGCCAAATTGTCCGCCCCGGTCGTCCATCACAGCCTGTGCGTTGGGTTCGAGAGGTTAGACGACGCGCACCCCGCGTTCCTTACGCCATGCGGGAAAACCTTGTGAATCCGGCCCGCTCCCGCTAACCGTCGCGCCTTACTTCACGGGAGCGGCCTATGGCCATCGACGTCGACACCGTGCGCCGCGTCGCGCACCTCGCCCGCATCGCCACCCCAGAGGAGCGGCTGCAGCCGCTCGCCGCCGAGCTGAACGGCATCATGGCGTGGATCGAGCAGCTGGGCGAGGTCGACACCGACGGCGTCGAGCCCATGACGAGTTGCGTCGAGGCGGGCCTGCCGCTCCGCGATGACGTGGTCACCGACGGCGACAAGCGCGACAAGGTGCTCGCCAACGCGCCCAAGTCCGCCGACGGCTTCTTCGTCGTGCCCAAGGCGGTCGAATAGCCATGAGCGAACTGAACAAACTGACCCTGAAGGCCGCGCTGGACGGCCTGAAGTCCAAGGCCTTCTCGTCGGAAGAGCTGACGGGCGCCTTCATCAGCGCCATCGAGGCGGCCAACCCGCGCCTGAACGCCTACGTCCTGCCGACGCCGGACAAGGCGCTGGCCATGGCGCGGGCGTCGGACGCTCGCCTGGCCAAGGGCGAGGGCGGGGCGCTGGAAGGCGCGCCGCTGGGGGTGAAGGACCTGTTCTGCACCGAGGGCGTGCGCGCCACCGCCGGCTCCAACATCCTGGGCAGCTTTGTGCCCCCCTACGAGTCGACCGTGACCGCCAACCTCTGGGCGGACGGGGCGGTGATGCTGGGCAAGCTGAACATGGACGAGTTCGCCATGGGCAGCTCGAACGAGACCTCGGCATTCGGACCGGTGGTCAATCCGTGGAAGTCGCGCGCCTCGAACGCCGACCTGACCCCGGGCGGCTCATCGGGCGGGTCGGCCTCGTCGGTGTCAGCGGACCTGTGCCTGGCCGCGACCGCGTCGGACACCGGCGGCTCGATCCGCCAGCCCGCGGCCTTCACCGGCACCGTGGGCATCAAGCCCACCTACGGCCGCGCCTCGCGCTACGGGATGGTGGCGTTCGCCTCGTCGCTGGACCAGGCGGGGCCGATCGCCAAGACGGTGATGGACTCGGCGATCATGCTGAAGTCCATGTGCAGCCACGACCTCAAGGACTCCACCAGCCTCGACGTCGAAACCCCCGACTGGCCGTCCTTCGTCGGGAAGTCGGTGAAGGGCCTGCGCATCGGCGTGCCCAAGGAATACGTCGTCGACGGCATGCCCGCCGAGATCACCGCGCTGTGGGAGCAGGGCCGCAAGTGGCTGCAGGCCGCCGGCTGCGAGCTGGTCGAGATCAGCCTGCCGCATACGAAGTACGCGCTGCCTTGCTACTACATCGTCGCCCCGGCCGAGGCGTCCTCGAACCTCGCCCGCTATGACGGCATGCGCTACGGCCTGCGCGCCGATGACGCCAGCTCGCTCACGGCGCTGTACGAAAAGTCGCGCGCCGAAGGCTTCGGCAAGGAAGTCCAGCGCCGCCTGACCATCGGCACCTATGTGCTCTCGGCCGGCTATTACGACGCCTACTATGTGAAGGCGCTGAAGGTGCGCCGCCGCATCCTCGAGGACTTCGAGAACGTCTGGGACAAGGTCGACGCCATCCTGACCCCCTCGACCCCGTCGGCCGCCTTCGCGCTTGGCGACAAGCAGATCGACCCGGTGGCGATGTACCTGAACGACATCTTCACGGTGACCGCCAACCTGGCCGGCCTGCCGGGCATCTCGGTGCCGGCGGGTCTGGACTCCAACGGCCTGCCGCTGGGCCTGCAGCTGATCGGCAAGGCGCTGGACGAGAGCACAGTGTTCTCGCTGGCGGGTGCGCTGGAGGACTCGGCCGGGTTCACGGCCAAAGCGGAGAAGTGGTGGTAGCGGCCTAGGCCCAGCCCATCACCCCCGCCAGAACCATCCCGATCCCCGCCATGCCGACGCCCCAGGCGACGGCGCGCAGCCAGGGCAGGCCCAGCAGATAGATGACCGCGTGGGCGAGGCGCGCGTAGGCGAAGACCTGGGCGCCCAGCACCGTCAGCGGCGTGGAGACCGAGATGACCGCCCCGATCAGCACCAGGGGCGCGAACATGGCCAGGCCCTCGATGTGGTTGGCGACGGTGCGGCTGGCGCGGCCGTGGAAGGTCTTGGGCGGCGGCAGGTCATCGCGGTTGCCGGCCTGGGTCGCCAGGCCGTTGGCCAGGATCCCGGCGAGGGCCTGGATCAGAACCAGGAAGATCAGCAGCGTGGCCGCATAGGCCAGCATGGTCAGTTCGACGCTCATGGAAGTCCCCCTATCGACTCTGTTTTCAGCGACAGTCTGCCTCAGGCGGGAACCGTCAAGATCGTAAGAACCCGGATGCTGCGGCCACCCCTACGCCTCAGGCGGCAAGCGTTGGTCGCATTGACCAAGGCATGGACACGGCGCCGCCCTCGCCATAGATGCAGGCCGTCATGAGCATTGCATCCGATCCTTCCAAGTTCATCCAGGGCCGCACCGGTCCGTGGGAAATCGTCCTCGGGCTGGAGATCCACGCCCAGGTGGCGTCGAAGTCCAAGCTGTTCTCGGGCGCCGCCGTCGGCTTCGGCGCGGGCCCCAACGAGCAGGTGTCGCTGGTCGACGCGGCCATGCCCGGCATGCTGCCGGTGCTGAACAGGTTCTGCGTCGAACAGGCCGTGCGCACGGGCCTGGGCCTCAACGCCCAGATCAACCGCAAGAGCCGCTTTGACCGGAAGAACTACTTCTATCCGGACCTGCCGCAGGGCTACCAGATCTCGCAGTTCGAGTTCCCCATTGTGGGCGAGGGCGTGGTCGAGGTCGAACGCGACGACGGCACGACCTTCGAAGTCGGGGTCGAGCGCCTGCATCTGGAGCAGGACGCCGGCAAGCTGATCCACGACCTGTCGCCGACCGAAAGCTACGTCGATCTCAACCGGGCCGGCACGGCGTTGATGGAGATTGTCTCCAAACCCGACATGCGCTCGGCCGAGGAGGCCGCCGCCTACGTCAAGAAGATCCGCACCATCCTGATCTATCTCGGCACCTGCGACGGCGACATGGAGAAGGGCAACCTGCGCGCCGACGTGAACGTCTCGGTTCGGCGTCCGGGCGAGGGCCTGGGCACGCGCTGCGAGATCAAGAACGTCAACTCGTTCCGCTTCATCATGCAGGCCATCGAGATCGAGGCGCGCCGGCAGATCGAGATCCTCGAGGACGGCGGCAAGATCATCCAGGAGACCCGCCTGTTCGACCCGGTGAAGGCCGAGACGCGCTCGATGCGGTCCAAGGAAGAGGCGCACGACTATCGCTACTTCCCCGATCCCGACCTGCTACCGCTGGTGCTGGAGGAGGCCTGGATCGCCGACATCAAGGCGACCCTGCCCGAGCTGCCCGATCCCAAGCGCAAGCGGTTCATCAGCCAGTACGGCCTGTCGCCCTATGACGCCGGGGTGCTGATCTCGGAACAGGCCAAGGCGGACTACTTCGAGGAAGCCGCCAAGGGGCGCGACGCCAAGCTGGTGGCCAACTGGGTGACCAATGAACTTTCCGCGCGCCTCTCGGCCGACGGCAAGGACTTCGACGCCAGCCCGCTGCCGGCGGCCCACGTCGGCGAGCTGGTGGCCCTGATCGAGGAGGGTGTCATCTCCTCCAAGATCGCCAAGGAGGTCTTCGACCACGTCTGGAACGGCGAGGGATCGCCCCGCGAGGTCGTCGAGAAGCACGGGCTGAAGCAGGTCACCGACACCGGCGCCATCGAAGCCGCCATCGACGAGATCATCGCCGCCAACCCCGGCCAGGTCGCCGCGGTGAAGGACAAGCCGCAGGCCATCGGCTGGTTCGTCGGCCAGGTCATGAAAGCCACCGGCGGCAAGGCCAATCCGGCGGCGGTCAACGAGATCCTGAAGCGCAAGCTGGGGCTCTGATCCACGAAAAAAGGCCCCGGATCGCTCCGGGGCCTTCTCTCTCGTTGGGACCGAGACGCTTACCAGTACCAGGCCTGGCTGATCACCTCGATGATGTAGCCGTCGTACAGGTCGACCAGCAGGATGTTGTTGTCGACGTAGACCCAGGCGCAGCCCGGAGGGGCCGGCGGCAGGCCGTAGTAGTAAGGGTCGATCACGCGGTAGCGCCAGAAGATCGAGGGCAGGTACTGGCCCTCGTAGTAGTTCCGATGCCAGTAGGAACGCGGCACCGAGTAGTAGCCGTAGCCCGGAGCGAAGTAGAAACCGATCCGGACGCCGTTCCAGCCGCGGAACCAACGGTGGTTGCGCCACCAGTTGCGCGAGTGACGGCTGTTCCAGTTGCGACGCCAGGAGTCGCGGTTCCAGTTGCGACGAACCTGGTCGCGGTACTGGTTGCGACGCTGGGCGCGCGGCCCGCGGTTGTCACGACCCGGGTTGGCCCGGTCGGGCTGGCCAGGCCGGTCAGCGCCGGGACGGTTCGGACGGTCCGGCCGGTTCGGCTGACCCGGACGGTCGGCGCCGGGCCGTGTCGGACGGTCGCCGCGGTCGTAGCCCGGACGGTCGGGGCGATCCGGCCGTCCGCCGCGCTCGCCCACGTTGGGACGGTCAGGACGGACGGGACGGTCGCCGCGGTCGTAGCCCGGACGGTCAGGACGTCCGCCGCGCTCACCCGCATTGGGACGTTCGCCTGAGGGACCCTGGGGCCGGTTCGGGCGCTCGCCCTGAGGACGATCACCCTGGGGGCGCTCGCCCCGAGGACGCTCGCCCTTCTGCCGCTCGGCGCGCCGCTCAGCGCGGGCGGAGTCGTCGCCGCCGCGGCGGCCGTAGTCTTGCGCCCCGGCGATGGCCGGCGCGATCACACTGCCGATGGCGACGGCCGCCAGCAGGAATTTCTTGAACGCTGTGCTTTTCATAGTCTTTCCAGACCTCTTGTCCGGGACCGGGCAAGAGGCCCGACCATCGAGGCGGACTTTCGCGATTCCAGCATGAACCGTGGCTGAACGATTTTCAGACACATAAAATCGGCCCCCGGATCGCTCCGGGGGCCAGGTCTGCTCAGGAGAAGTCTGAGGCGGTCTACCAGTACCAGACGTCGTAGATGGCGGTGATGATGTAGCCGTCCCACAGGTCGACCAGCAGGATGGCGTTGTTGACGTAGATCCAGGCTGTGCCCGGAGGCGCCGGGGGCAGGCCCCAGTAGCCATAGTTCGAGACGCGATAGCGCCAGAAGAACGAAGGCAGGTAGCTGCCCGCATAGTAGCGCTGATTGTAATAGGATCGGGGCACGGAATAGTAGCCGTAACCCGGCGCGAAGTAGAACCCGACGCGAACGCCGTTCCATCCTCGGAAATTCCGGTCGTTGCGCCACCAGCGGCGGTCGTTGTGACGGCGGCGGAAGTCCTGCTGCCAGCGGTCGCGGTTGAAGTTCCGCTGGATCTGGGATTGGGCATTGCGGCGGACGCGCTGGCGCTCGGGCGTGAGCGGGCGGCGAGCGGCCGGATTGGCCTGGGGCGGCGTGGGCCGGGCCTTGGTGGGCGGCGTGCGATCAGGCCGGACACGGTCAGGCTGGTTTGGCCGCGTCTGGTTGGGGCGGACGCGATCAGGTTGGCCGGGCCGAGCGCGGTCGGGTCGCGCCACAGGCTGGTTGGGCCTCAGGCGGTCGGCGGCGGCCCGGTCGGGGCGGTTCGGTCGGGTCGGCGCGGCCTTGCCGGGCGGGTTTGCAGGGGTCTGGCGCGCCGGGCGCTCGGCGCGCTGCTTCTGGCGGGCTTCCTGGCGCGCCTTGCGGTCGGCCTGACTCTGTTCGCGGTCGGCTCGATCCGGGGCCGGCTGGGCCGCGGCCACGATCGGCTCGGCCAGGGTTGCGGCGGCGACTGCCGCCAGCAGCATGACCTTCATGGGAGAGAGTTTCATCGGGGATCCAGACTGGACTTGGGAAGGGGACGCAGACAAGGCGGTTAACGCACAGCTTTGCGTCCGGTTGCTGCCATCGCGCCACGCCTGAAAAGATGAAGGCCCCGCGGGTCGAAACCCGCGGGGCCTACGCTCTGCTCGCCGATGCAGGGGCCTCAGTAAACGTCGAGCAGCACGTCCAGGATCAGGCCCGTGGCGATGCTGACCAGAACGAGGTCGTTATCGACATAGACCCAACGGTAACCGTAGGGCGCGTCCCGGACGCCGTAGAAGTACGGATCCTGGACGTAGTAGTTGCGGTAGGAGCGGGGCAGGTAGGCGCCGCGGCTCCAGCGGCGATTGTGGTAGCGCGGATCGGAGCGGTAATAGCCGTAGCCCGGCGCGTAGTAGTAGCCGTTGCGCCGTCCGTTGTAGCCGCGGAACTCAGCCCGGCCCCGCCACCAGTCGCGGTGGTTGCGGTCCCAGCGGTCCTCGCGCCGGTCGCGGCGATCCTCGCGGCGATCGTAACGGTCCTCGATGCGGTCACGCGGGCCGCCGTTGTGACGGGAGTCGCGGCGATCCTCGCGGCGGTCGCGACGATCTTCGCGACGGTCGTATCGGTCCTCGGGGCTGCGCGCCTGGGCTTCAACGGCCGGAACCGCGATCGAGGCGATCGTGGCCGCGACAAGCAGGAGACGTTTCAACATGGGTCTTGCCCTCCTTTGGGAGCCGGTCCCCCGGCCTTCGAGGGGCAATCTCCGACTCGCAACATGAACCGTGCCTGAACATTGTCATCGGGCCTCGCGGGCCCCATGTGCGCAGGGTCCTGAAGCGGAGCCTTTTCCGAATGAGCAAGCCGATTGAACTCTGGTACTGGCCCACGCCGAACGGCTGGAAGGTCTCGATCGCGCTCGAGGAGATGGGCCTGGCCTATGATCTCAAGCCGGTGAACATCGGCATCGGCGAGCAGTTCACGCCCGCGTTCCTGGCGCTGAGCCCGAACGGTCGGATGCCGGCGATCGTCGATTTCGACACGGCGGACGGTAAACCGCTGTCGATCTTCGAGTCGGGCGCGATCCTGCAACACCTGGGGCGCAAGACCGGGCTGTTCTATCCGACCGACGAGCGCGCCCGCGCCGAGGTCGAGCAGTGGCTGTTCTGGCAGGTCGGGGGCCTGGGGCCCATGGCGGGCCAGACGCACCACTTCCGCCAGTACGCCCCGCGCATGCTGGCCGACCAGCGCCAGCTGGCCTACGGCGCCACGCGCTACACCAATGAGACCAACCGGCTCTATGGGGTGCTGGACAAACGCCTCCAGGACCACGAGTTCGTGGCCGGCGACTATTCCATCGCCGACATGGCGATCTGGCCCTGGATCAAGCCCTGGAAGAACCAGGGTCAGGACCTGGATCAATTCCCGGCGCTGAAGGCCTGGTACGAGAAGATCGACGCCCGGCCCGGCGTCGTGCGCGGCATGGCGGCCGGCGATGAGTTCCGGTCCAACACGCTCAGCGAAAACAGCGCCGCGGCGGAAAAGGCGAGGGCCGTCCTGTTCGGGCAAAGGGCGCGGTAGGCTGCGGTTACGCTCGGTAACCATCTCCTAAGACCTGTGAATCCCGTCTTCAGACCTGTGAAGGTCCGATTCACAGGTATTTCCCTGCATTTAATAGGGTTCACAGTATTCATTTCGCGTTTACACAATAAATCAGAACAGCGTTTCGCGATTAACTTTAACTTCATCCGCGAGGCGTTTTCTTCCCCCTGAGACCAAACACAAGCGTTCGCCAAAAGAGCGGACGGGCTGGGGAAGAAGACCATGGACGTGATCGCCGAGAAGATCGAAGCGCTGCCGCTGCCCACGCCGGACATGACCGGCGACGAGCTGTTCAAGCTGGGCATGGCCTATTCGTCAGGTCAGGGCGGCGCGCCCTGCGACCTGGTCAGCGCCCACATGCTGTTCAACCTCGCGGCGATGAAGGGCTCGGAAGAAGCCCGCATCTACCGTCGCGAGCTGTCGGCCGAGATGGAGCGCGAAGACGTCGCCGAAGCCCAACGCGCGGCGCGCCAGTGGCTGGACCAGGGCGTCGTGGGCATGCGGGCCTAGGCCTGCGCCTAGTTCACGTAGGCGTTGCCGAGGTTATAGCTGAAGCTGACCGGAAGCGCCTCGCGCAGCGACGTCATGAACTGACCGATCTCGGCCAGGGACGACTTCGGCACGAAGATGACGTCGAACCGGCGCAGGGGCGTCGGCGCGGCGCCGGGCGCGCCCTTGGCCGCCCTGCCCAGGTCGATGGTGCGGACCATCGGCCGGCCTCCGGGCCCGCGGCGGATGACCACCACCTTGCCGGTCTTGGCGGTAGGCTTCATGCCCCCGGCCATGATCACCGCCTGCAGCGCATCGATGTCGCCGGGCATGTCGAACACGCCCGGTTGGGCGACCTCCCCGCCGACGAAGACCTTGAGCGGTCCGGCGGCCTTCAACGTCACTTCCACGATTGGACGCACCAGCTGGGTCGCATAGGCCTGGCTGAGGGTGGCGTTCAGTTCGGCGACCGAGCGATCGGCGGCCATGACCTGGCCGATCAGGGGCAGGGCGATGCGCCCATCAGGCCCGACCTTCACCGTGCGGGTCAGTTCCGGCGCCGTCGGGGTCGCGACCTCGATCTCGTCCCCTGGATAAAGCAGGTAGTCCGGCTCGTTGTCGTCCCAGGTCGCGTAGGGAATATTCGTGAATGGCGCGGGCGGCGGACGGCGACCAAACGGTCCCAGCGCCTTACCGGTCGAGGGCAGGGCGGTCGCCGCGACGGCGGCCCCCAGGCCCAGCAGCAAAAATCGACGGTGGATGGTCATCGCGCGCGAGTCGCCTGAACTGGATGAACCTCACCGTCGTTCGCCAATAGGTAACCAGCGGTTAACGCCTCAGGCCGAAACCTCGCCCTGTTAATATTTCAGAGTCGGGTCACGCATGCGCAGTTCTGGTCCCTGGACCGGCGGCCGACCGCTCCCGCCGGGTTCCGGCGCGGGGCGGACGATGCGCGTGCGCTATTCGGTGGCCGATGTCGCCGGCATGTTGTGGCGTGACGTGGGGACCATGTTCCTGGTGTTCGCCCTGCTGTTCACCCTGGGCGGCGCCGCGGCCTGGTTCCTGCTGCCCAAGACCTACACCGCCCGCGCCGGCCTGATCGTGGGAGTCGGACAGGAGTACATCTACCAGCCCGTGGGCGGCGATGCCGGTCGTGGCGCGACCCCTCAGATCGAGGACATCGTGCTGTCCGAGGTCGAGATCCTCAACAGCGACGCCCTGCGCCGCCGCGTCGTGGGCGCGGTCGGCCTGGCCACCATCGATCCCAAACTGGCCGCCGCGTGGCAGGCCGGGGACGCCGCCAAGCGCAACGAAATCGAAGCCGCTGCCCGCAAGGTGATCTCAGACAGCTTGGGCATCCATGCCCCGCCCAAGACCGGGGCGATCCGCCTGACCTTCAAGAGCAAGGACCCGGTCTCGGCGGCCAAGATCCTGAACGCCGTGATTTCCGAGTACCTAGTCTATCGCAAGGAGGTCTTCCGCGACTCCTCCTCTCCCGAGTTGGGCCGTCAGCGCGAGGCGCTGGAGGTGCGGCTGGCGGATGCGAACCAGCGCTACGACACCTTCCTGGCCCAGCACGGGATCGGAGACTTCCCGGCCGACAAGGCCTCGCTTTCAACGCTGTACGGAACGATGCTGACGGAACGCTTCATGGTCGAAGCCAAGCTGCGCGAGGCTCAGGGCCGTCTCGCCGGGCTTCAGCCGGGACTGACCCAGACCCCGTCGGAGATCGGCCTGCAGCGCGATCTGGACATGACCGGTCCGGCC
>CAZRKY010000111.1:0-6538 GCA_964600375.1 uncultured Caulobacteraceae bacterium
CCCGGAGCGATCCGGGGCCTTGATCGTCTTCTGTCTCACGGTCAGGTCAAGCCGGGCATTCGCCCTCGGCCTTGACGCTCACCCCTTCCGCCGCGGCGGAACAGGCGTTGCCGTAGGTCTTGCCGTCCATGCCGCAGACCGGGCGATACTCGCGGGTGCACATCTGCGGGCGCTTCTTGCAGATCCCGGCGGCGTCCGGATAGGTCTCGGTCATGTTGCAGTAGAGGCCTTGCTCGCACTGGAAGCCGGCGATGCCGCCGCACATGCCGCCTTCGCCGTGCACGCGGCTCGACGGGGCCGGAGAGGGGGGCGGGGAGGCGGGTTCGCCCGCGCCGGTCGACTGGCAGCCGACCGCAAGGGCCAGCAGCGCCGCCGCCAGGCCCGTCTTCACGATCTTGAGCATTGAAACCTCCTAGAAGCGGAAGCCGCCCCGCAGCATCAGGCTGTACATCTCGTAGTTGTCCAGCAGGATCGCGTCGCCTTCGAGGCCAAGGAAGCCCATGGCGCTGCCGGCGGTGAGGCGGAAGCCGATGATCGGACCGCCGCCCGCCATCTGGTCGGGATGCAGGACCACGCGGGTGGTGCCCGCGCCGATGCGGAAGGTCGTCATGCCGAGGTCCGACGAGATGTTCTGGCGCCAGCCCAGGCGGATTTCCGGGGTCAGCCAGCCGTCCTGGCCGAAGCGACGGCCGAAGTTCAGGGTCGCTTCCGCCTTCAGCAGGTGGCCGATGCGGTCATCGTAGCGGTAACGCAGGCCGGCGTTGGAGCCCGATTCATCGTGGGCGCCTTCGTTCAGGTAGAAGTACTCGAGCTGGCCTTCGGCGCGGCCGTACCACTTGCCGTAGCGGACGTCGTAGCTGGCGCCGGTGCCGGCCGACAGGCTGTAGCCGGTCCAGTCGGACTTGTAGCGCAGGATCACGGTCGGCGTGACGACCTCGCGGGTCTCGTTCAGCAGGGCGAAGCCCGCGGCGCCACGCGCCCAGGCGCGCCAGTTGTCGCCGCCGGTGCGCCAGTAGAGGCCGCCTTCGAAGAGCTGGTTGGTCAGGATCTCCTGCAGGACCGAGGTGGGGTCCTTCAGGTCGGACGAGGTGTAGGCGAAGCTGAGGCCCCAGGTGCCCATGCGGCCGCCGCGCTCGAGGCCCGCGGCCAGGCCGATGCCCTCGGAGTCAAAGCCGTAGGCCTGCAGCTGGTCCTTGTTGGTGTAGAAGTTGATTTCCTGGAGCCAGGCCGTGATCTCGCCCGGGTTAGCCTGCACGCGACGATCCGACAGGGCGTGGCGCACGGCGTCGAGGCCGGCCGTCATCGACAGCAGGGGACCGCCGGCGTGGTGCGGGATCAGCTGGCGATACAGCTGGTAGAAATCACGCTCGTTCAGGCGCGACAGGAACTCGGCTCGCAGCGGGGCGCTGGCGTTCAGCGAGGCGTAGATGGCGTTGTAGGCGTCGGCTTCGGCGCCGATCATGCCCAGCTGTTCCGGGGTCTTGCGGGTGATCTGCAGCAGCAGCTCGTCGTTGGCCGAGTCCACCACGGCGGTGGCCAGGTAAACGAACGGCGTGTTGTTATCGAGCGTTTCGAGATCCAGCGTCCCCGCCTGCAGGTCGCCAGCCTGGACTACGGTGAAGGTGGTGGCGGTCTGAAGCAGCGAGACGAAGCGCACGCCCAGGCCGGCGCCGGTCGCCAGGGTGGCGGTGCCGCCGACGTCGAAGCCGGACAGTTCGCTGCCCACGCCCGCTTCGGGGTCGAGGGTGACGATCAGGGTGCCCTCGGCGCCGACATTCAGCGTGCCGAGTTGCACCGGCTGGGTGTTGGTCGCCTCGATGGCCCCATCGATGACGTTGAGGGTCAGGGTGTTGTCGGTATCGACGATGCGGCCCTGGAAGTTGGCGCCGCCGTCGATGGTCATGGTGTCGACGCCCGCGCCGAAGTCGACGTCGCCGGCCATGCCGCCGTTCTCGAGCGACAGCAGGTCGTTGCCCGAACCGAAGCGCACGTCGCCGACAATGGCGGGCTCGTCGTTGTCATCGACCCCGTCGCCGTCGGCGTCGTTGTCGGCGATGCCGTCATTCAGGTCGTCGCCGTCGGTGGTCCCCATCTGGCGAATGACGGCGCCCAGGGTGTTGGCCGAAAGGTCGATCGCGACCGTTGAGCCGTTGATGACCTCGTCGCCGCCGTCGAGGTTGCCGTCGTCGGTGTCGTTTTCATCGTCGGTGGCGATGATGTCGGCGACGATCGAACCCGTATTGGTGATCAGGCCGACGGTCCCGGAGCGGTCCACGATGGCGTAGGCGTCGCCGTCTTCCCCGCCGACCGTGCCGCTGATGGCGCCGGAGTTGGTGATGGACTGGACGTCCGCGCCGGCCTCGATCAGCAGGGCGATGGCGTCATGGGCCTCGTCGCCGATCATCACCGCCGAGACACTGGCCCCGTTCAAGATCGTGGGGGTCGTAACGCCGTCCCGCAGGAGCAGGCCGAAGGAATCCGCCTCGATCCCCGAAGCGGTGACCAGGCCGTCGTCGATGCGGACGCCGCCGTTGATCTGGACATCCATGCCCCCGACCATGCCCAGCTCGATCGCCGTGGCCGAGATGCCGTCGTAGACGCCGCCGGCCGAGGCGTTGCCGCGCAGGACGAAACCGTAGGCGAAATCGCCGGTGCCGACTTCGCCCAGGGTGATGTTGGACGTGGTGGAGCCGATCCGGATCGCCGGCGAACCGCCGGTCGAAGTGATCTGGGCCGTCGTTTCCTGGGCGTCGACGATGCCGTCGTTGTCTTCGTCGTCTTCGTCCGGATCGAGATCCTCGGGCGTGCGGTCGAACAGGATGCCGCCGGTCACGTTGCTGGCGATCCAGACGGCCGGGCCGCCCTGCAGCATGTCTTCCGGGTCGAGCGTCTCTATCTGCTCGTCGGTCGGGCGCAGGGTGTAGCGGTAGCCGGTGACGGCCACCGTGCCGGAAATGTTCAGGGCGCCGTTGATGTCGCCGTTGATGCCGATGCCGATCGAGTTCTCACCGGTCGCGGCGATCTGGCCGCCGAGGCTGACATCGCCGTTGACGTCGCCGTTGATGGCGACGGCGTAGCTGTCGTCGCCCACGACCCGGATCTGGCCGCTGTTGGTGAAGTCGCCGGTCAGGGTTCCGTCGATCAGGACGCCGAAGGAATCGTTTCCGTCCACGGAGATCGTGCCGCTCGTGGTGTTCAGGATGTCGCCGGTCATGGCGCCCTGGACCCAGATGCCCTTCTGGTTCGTGCCTTCAGCGAACGGGCCGTCGGGATTGTCGTCGTCGTCGGTCGTGGAGTCGGTCGGCGTGTAGTTGTCGTCGATCGAGATCGTGCCGGAATTGGTGATGTCGGCCGTGGCGCCGGGCGCCACGAGGATGCCGGTGGACCCGTCGGCGGCGTCCTTCAGGGTGATGCCGCCCTCGTTGGAGACGTCGTTGTTGCTGTTGACCGTCACCGCGGCGCCGCTGGCCACCTCGACCGAACCGCCCGAGGCGATGCGGATCGAGTCGGGCGCGCCGTTGTTCGCCGTCGAGGTTGTGATCGGGGTCGTGCGCTTGGCCGAAATCACCGTCTCGGCATGGGCCGCTGCCGCCAGGCAGAGCGGGGCCAGCGCAACGGCGGTGAGGAACATCTTACGCATTGAAAAATCCCCGGTCAGCTGACCCGACGCACCTCTCCCGCCGCCGGCCTTAACCGACTTCGGGACCAGGCCCCAAGTTTCCCGATTTTGAGGCGAATGCAAGGCGAAATATGCGTTTGCGAGCCACGTGTTGTGCATTCCGGCCCGGCGTTACGCCCAGGCCTCTATTGCCAAGGTTGGAATCAAGGTGATATCATTTACATATCGCTTTGGAGACTCAGGCCCATGACTACGACCCAAAACCTCAACGCCACGACCGAGCGTCCCGCCTCCACCTCGAACGGCGTGCTGATGCTGCTGTTGTCCCTGCTGGGCTATGTCGGGGCGACCTGGATGATGGTGCAGGGCGGCCGGGCGGACAACGATTTGCTGATCGTCCTGGGGGTCCTGTTGATCGTCGTCGCCAGCTTCCTGCTGTGCGGCCTTTACGCGGTCCAGCCCAACCAGGCGGTCGTGATCACCCTGTTCGGCAACTACAAGGGCACGGACCGCTCGACCGGCCTGCGCTGGGTCATTCCGTGGTTCTCGCGCAAGAAGCTGTCGATGCGCGTGCGCAACGTCACCTCCGACAAGCTGAAGGTGAACGACAAGCGCGGCAATCCGATCGAGATCGCCGCCAACGTCGTCTGGCGCGTCCAGGACTCGGCCCAGGCGTCGTTTGACGTCGAGGACTATGCGGTTTTCGTGAATATTCAGATCGATAGCGGCCTGCGCGCGATCGCCAGCCACTATGCCTACGACCACGGCGAAGAGCACGAGCCGACCCTGCGCGCCGAGGCGGATCTGGTCGCCGAGCGGCTGCGCGAGGAACTGCAGGAGCGCGTCGCCCTGGCCGGCTTGGTCATCGACGAGGTCCGCCTGGCCCACCTGGCCTACGCCCCGGAAATCGCCGGCGCCATGCTGCGCCGCCAGCAGGCCGAGGCCATCCTCGCCGCCCGCCGTCTGATCGTGCTGGGCGCCGTCGGCATGGTGGAAACCGCCCTGCAGTCGCTGAGCGAACGCGGCGTGGTCGAACTCGACAACGAGCGCAAGGCCGCCATGGTCTCCAACCTGCTGGTGGTCCTGTGTGGCGACCGTGACGCCCAGCCGGTGGTGAACACGGGCACCCTCTACAGCTAGGGCGGGGTCATGGCCGCCAACCCCCGCAAGGCATTCCTCATGCGGATCAGTCCGGGCGTGCTGGCCGCTGTAGAGCGGCTGGCCGCCGCGGAGCTGCGCAGCGTCAACGCCCAGGTCGAGGTCCTGCTGCGCGAAGCCCTTGCGCGCCGGGGCCTCGCCTCCGGCGTATCCCCTACGGAGGGTGACGACTAGCGAAGGGCCGCGCGACGGACTACATGCCGCCCAGCTTAACCATCTGGCCACCGGACGCGATTTCGCGCGTTAGGGCACGGCGAAGCTGGAGCGAAGAATGACGTACGACGTTCGGGAAAGCGGGATCGGGTTCCTTCCCGGGCTGGATCCAGAGGTCCAGACCACCCTCAGAACCATCCGCCAGGCCGCCGGGGACCCGCGTCCCAAGCTGGTGGACACGACCATGCTCTACGCCCCGCGTTCCGGCGGCGTGAAGCGCTATCTCAGCGCCAAGCGGGCGTGGCTGGCCGAAGCGCGGCCCGGCGTCAGCCACAGCCTCGTGGTTCCCGGCGCGACCTACAGCAACGATGGAAACGGCCTGGTCACCCTGGCCGCCACGCGCCTGCCGTTCGGCGACGGCTACCGCTGGCCGACCATGCCCAAGCGATGGGCCTCCTGGCTGACGTCCCTCAAGCCCTCGATCATTGAGGCGGGCGACCCCTACACCCCCGGCCAGGCCGCCATCGAGGCCGGCCAGCGCACCGGCTGCCCGGTCGTCGGCTTCTGTCACTCCGATCCGGCGGCCCTGGCCGCCCTGCATTTCGGCGAGTGGGCCAAGAAGCCCGTCGAGAAGCGCTGGGCCAGGCTGTTCAAGCAATTCGACAAGGTCGTTTCGCCCTCGGCCTTCATCGCACGTCGGCTTGAAGAGGCCGGCGTCGGCGAGGTGTTCGTGCGGCCCCTGGGCGTGGAGGTCGACACCTTCCACCCGGAACGTCGCGACCGTGACTGGCTGGTCAAGAAGCTGGGGGTCAGCCCCGATACGCGCATCCTCGTCTTTGCCGGCCGTCCGGCGCGCGAGAAGAACATCGGCGTGCTGGTCGACGCGGTGCAGAAACTGGGCGATCCCTACGTCCTCGTCCTGGTCGGCGCCGGCGCCGGGATGCCTGAGGAAGATCGCGTTATTTCATTGCCTTACGAGCGCGATCCGAAGGCGGTGGCCCGCATCGTGGCCAGCGCCGACGCCTTTGTGCACGCCAATGACCGCGAGCCCTTCGGCCTGATCGTCATTGAGGCCATGGCCTGCGGGCGACCCGTCGTGGGCGTCAACGCGGGCGGCGTGGCCGAGACGGTCGACAACAGCGTCGGCCAGCTGGCCCACTCGGCCGATCCGGACGACTACGCCGAGGCCGTTGCAGCCCTGTTCGACCGTGACGTCGAGGCCATCGGCAAGGCGGCCCGCCAGCGGGCGGTCGACCGCTTCGCGTGGGACCGGGTGTTCGAGGACCTGTGCCACCTGTACGGCCAGCTCTCCGGCCAGCCGGGCTTCGAAGGCGTCGACGCCGAGCGCGCGTTCCACTAGCCCGAGGCGGTTTCGGCGGGCTCGCCAGACCCGGGATCCGTCGCGGTCTGGCCGCTGTCCTGGGAAGCCTTCGAGCCCTGGGGCTCCGTCGCGGGGCGGGGTGGTCCGCCGCCTTTCGCGGGCCGCAGGTTCTCGTTTTCCACCTCGCGGTTGTCGGGTCGGGATTCGGCCATGGCGATTGCTCCTTCAGTCAGGGTAACGCCTCGGAGGGCCCCGGCGATCCAGGGGCTGATCTATTGAAAGACCGG
>CAZRKY010000111.1:6548-10522 GCA_964600375.1 uncultured Caulobacteraceae bacterium
ATATCCGGCGCGCCGCGCCTCCCCAAGCGGCTCCAGTCAGGGAATTCCATGCCCGCCACCGCCAAACGCTCGGTTTGGAGCGGCCTTCTGCGCGGCTTCCAGCGCAAGTGCCCCAACTGCGGCGAAGGCCATCTGTTCGCCGGTTACCTGAAGGTCGCGCCGACCTGCGCCAACTGCGGCAACGACAACAGCCGCTATCGCGCCGATGACGGCCCGGCCTATCTGACCGTCCTCTTGATTGGCCACATCCTGGTCGCGCCGGCCCTGGTCTTCCCCATCATCTGGGAGGCCGATCCGATGATCGTGGTCCCCATCGCCCTGGTGACGGTCGCCGTCGCCACCCTGGGCCTGCTCGGGTGCATCAAGGGCGCCTGGATCGGCATGATGTGGGCCAACGGCTCGGATCAGACGCGCCAGTAGGCCGCAACTGCAGCGCTTGCCCCCGGCCCCTGTCGCCGCTTCAATCGGGGTGACTCGGCGGAGCGTCTTGCATGAGCATGAAGCGGGTTCAGATCGCCCTTGGCGTCGTCGCCGCCCTGGCTGTGATCGCCATCATGGTCGCCGCGCCCTGGATGGCGGCCGCCCAGCTGACCGCGGCGCTCAAATCGGGCGACCCCGACGCCATCAGCCGCATGGTCGATTTCCCGGCCGTCCGCTCAAGCCTGTCGACCCAGCTCACCGCCAAGATCAACGAGGAGGCGCGCAACGATCCCCAGGCGCGTGACAACCCCTTCGCCGGCCTGGTCACCCTGCTGGCGCCGACGATCGTCAACCAGCTGGTCAATGTGATCGTCACGCCCGAGGGCCTAGCCAAGCTGAGCCAGGAGGCCCAGCGCGCCGAGGCCGCCTCTGACGCCCGCCACCGCGCCCGCGGCAAGCGTCGCGATCGGGAGCCGGGGGAGGGGATGGGCAAGCCGGTGCTGGGCTACACCGGCATCAACAGCTTCGCCGTCACCTATTCGTCCCGGACAAAGGGCAAGATGGTCTGGGTGCTGGGGCGCGACAAACTGTTCTTCTGGAAGCTGAAGAAGATCGAGGTTTCGGACCTCGTGCTCGAAGACCTGAGCGCGGACGCGGGCCGGAATTAGGGCGCCGCGCCCGCGCCGAGCCCACGCTATAGGGGGCGTCGGGGCAACTGCTGGACCGCCGAATGACCGCCTTGCGTGACGTCTTCATCACCGCCACCGGCGCCGTCTTGCCTGGACCCGTGATCGGCAATGCCGATATCGAGTCCCACATCGGACTGGTCTGCGGGCGGCCTTCGAGCATCGGTCGTCGGGCGCTGCAGTGGAACGGCATCCAGGGGCGCCACTACGCCCTCGACGCCCAAGGGCGCGCCACCCACTCCAATGCCTCCATGTGCGCCGGGGCCGTGCGTCAGGCGCTGGACGAAGCCGGCGCGAGCCTGTCGCAACTCCAGCATCTGGCGGCGGCCACGACCCAGGGCGATTTCCTGGTGCCCGGCCACGCCTCTGCGGTGCACGCCGAGCTGGGCGGGGGTCCGCTGGAGCTGGCCAGCTTCCAGTCGGTCTGCGCCTCGTCGCTGATGGCGGCCAAGTCGGCCTGGCTGAACGTGCGGGCGGGCGAGGCGGACCTGGCCTGCGCGACGGCCGGGGAATTCTCCTCCCGCTGGTTCCGGCCGCCGTTCTACGAGGGGTCGGACCTGATCGACCGCAAGGGCCGCCTGGCCATGGAGGCCGACTTCCTGCGGTTCACCCTCTCCGACGGCGCGGGCGCCGTGGTCATGGAGCCTCGCCCCCGACCCGGCCGCGTGAACCTGCGGGTCGACTGGATCGACCTGGTCTCCCTGGCCGGGCGGTTCGATCCGTGCATGTGGGCCGGGTCGACCCCGGCGCGGCGCGCGGACATGGCTTCCGGATGGAGCCACGCAGGCCCGGTCGCCGCCCAGGCCCAGGGCGCCGTGGCCCTGCTGCAGGACTTCACCCTGCTGAAGGCGGTCATCCGCGCCTGGATCGGGGTCTGGCTGCAGAAGGTGGACGAAGGCCGGATCGATCCGGACGTGGTCGACCACCTGCTCTGCCATTACTCGGCGCGGTCCCTGCGCGAAGAGATCGTTTCCCTGCTGCAGAACACCGGCGGCATGGTCGATGAAGCGAAGTGGTTCACCACCTTGCCCCAGAGCGGCAATGTCGGCGCCGCCTCGATCTGGATCATGCTCGACGCCCTCATGCGCTCGGGCAAGGTCGAGGCGGGCCAGAAGATCCTGTGCATTGTGCCGGAGAGCGGGCGTGCGATGGTCGGCTTCATGATGCTGGAGGCAATCTGATGAGCGCGGGAAGCGCCGGGGCCGCGGTCAGGCCGCGTGGTGGCTGCGAGGTCCCGGACGTGCTGCGTCGTCTGGCGGTGGTTTGGGCCGACTTCGAGGGCCGTCTGGAGGCCACGCCCCTGATCCGAAAACTGACCCGCGGCCAGCTCACCCTTGAGGGCTACCGCGCCTTCCTGCTGGACCTGCGCCAGCAGGTGAAGGACGGGGCGCTCTGGATGTCGCGCGCCGCCTCATCGATCTCGGAAAGCCATCTTGAGCTCCGTTCGTCGCTGATGCGCCATGCGGTCACCGAGCACCGGGACTTCCGGCTGCTGGAGGCCGACTACCTGGCCGCCGGCGGCGACCTGGCCACCATTCGGTCCGCGCGCAAGAACCTGGGCTCCGAAGCCCTGTCCGCCTGGATGTTCCATGAGGCGTCCAAGGCCGACCCCTTCGGCCTGCTGGGCGCCATGTTCATCATCGAGGGTCTGGGGTCGATCAAGGCGGCGGAGTGGGGCCAGCGGGTGAAGACCACGCTCAAGCTGCCCGACAACGCCGTCCATTTCCTGCTCTATCACGGTGAAAACGACGTCTCCCACATGGACGAATTCCGCGAGATGCTGGCCATGGTCCTGCCCGACGAGGCCACGGCCGAGCGCATCGTGCGCTGCGCCGAGGTCACCGCCCGGCTCTATGTGCTGCAGATCGAGGAGGTGGCGGCGTGAAGCCCGGCCAGCAGGGCCCCGTCGACCCGTTCGACGCCGACCGGTTCGATCCGCGCGACCCCGATCCGTGGCTGGCCCTGGCGCTGGATCAGAGCATCCCGATCGACGACGGCGCCAAGCGGGCCCTGTTGATGGGCAGCCGCTCGTGGTCGCGCCGCTGGCTGTTTCCGGTCGCGCGCCCCCTGATCTTCGCCTTCTTCCTGCTGGTGAAGCTGCTGCGCGTGATCTCGCCGCGCTGGCCCAACCTCAACGGGACCCTGCATCGCTCGATCCACTGGGGGCTGAAGACCTTCGCCACGCCGGAGGCCAACAACCTGATCGTGCGGCACTTCCACATCGGCAACGAGATCCTGGGCTTCATCCGGGCCAATGCCGGGCCGGGGATAAACGCCCCGACCGTGCCGCTGCACCCGCGCACCCTCAAGGATCTGGAGGACAACGTCTTCCTCCAGCACGACCTCAATGTCTTCAACTTCATCATTCAGCTGAACCGCGACCTGCGCGCCCAGGGCCGCGACCTGACGCCCGTGGCGAAACCGGACTTCTCGATGATCAGCGAGGATTTCGATCTCGAGACCTTCCCCAGCGGGCTGCTGAATTTCGTCGACATCCAGACGGCGGTGGAGACCTACACGCCGCTCTACGCGCTGATGCTGCCCCGGGAGGACTTCATCCGGGCGGCCAATTCCCTGCAGCTGGACGAAGTGGTGGCCATCTACATCGGCAAGATCCTGGGCACGGACTACCACTTGAACTTCATCAAGAACGGCCACCCCCTGATCCAGGTCTCGACCCTGCACGCGGGGTTCCGGTTGATGATGCACGGGCTGGACTGCGAGTGCCTGCACGCCTGGCTGCGCGCGCTGAAGCACCGTCAGGCCATGGGCCTTCCGCTCGATCCGCGCACGCCCTCCGGAGCGGTCTGAACGGTGGCGCTCTCTTCGGGAATCACGGGCGCTCCAGACGCCGGTCGCCATGGCGGC
>CAZRKY010000112.1:0-8346 GCA_964600375.1 uncultured Caulobacteraceae bacterium
CGGAAGGCATCCTCGGCATAGCCGGAAACCAGGATGATCTTGATCTCGGGCTGCTCGGCCATGCCGTAGCTACCGGCGCAGGCCGCCATCAGTAGGTTCTCCTTGGAGCAGACGTCCCGCGCCATCAGGGCGCCGAAGACGCGCCGCTCCGCCGGCGTCAGCAGCCATTCAAGCGGCGCCTCGAAGGCGTAGCCGCGCTCGGCCTCCAACTCCTCGACCCGGTCGCGCAGCCGTTGGTTCTCGGCCAGCAGCGCATCGACCGTTTCCGGCGGATCGTCGAACCTCTCACGCATGGCCAGCACCGCTCCCATCAGGCGCTGCGCCGGCCCTTGCGGGCCTTCCTGAAGATGGTCACGGCCAGCGCCTTCCAGACCCGCACGCCGCGCGCCTCGGCAAAGAGCCGGGCGCCCTCCGCGACCTCGACCGGCGCGCCCAGCAACAGCTCGGTGATCGCCTCGCCGGTGATCTCGCCGGCGTATTCGGGGTCGTGCAGCAGCATATCGACGGCCTTGATCTGGCCTGCCCCGATCGGCGCGCACTTGGCCTTTGCGAGCACCGACAGAACGGCCGTCGCGCCTTCCTCGCCCCGCTTCTTGATCAGGACGCCAATAGCGGCGACCGCCAGCGTGTCGCCGGGCTTGAAAGCGCCGTTGCCCGGCACGCTGGCGATCAGCTTGGCGCCGGCCGTGGCGCAGACCCGCTCGATGGCCAGCGCCTGTTCGTCGCGGGCAGCGACTGACGAGCGGTGCATCTGCGTCTTGGTGACGTTCAGCCGATCCTTGTTGTGTCCGATGAAGGCGCCGGCCCGCTCCTCCCGACTGGCCGCCTCGACCACCATGACGGGGATCTTGTCGATACCCGGATGCGACGCCGCGGCGATAGCGGAGTGCTGGCCGTCGATGATCTCCAGCCCCGCCTCGGTGCGCGCCACGATCGGCGGCTTGAAGCGACGCCAGTCGAAGCGCGTGACGATGCGCCGGATCAGCTCGACCGATCGCTCCGACCGCGCCCGCTGATAGGCCCCATCGCCCCGCAGGGAGCGAGTGTCCACCCACTCGACGGCGCCCGCCCCCCCCCCTGCCGGCGGCGTGATTTCAAGCCCCCGGATATTGATCGCCCGGACCGGGCGGCACGGCGCCGCCTCCTGGACGTCATCAACGGCGGCCAGGCAGGCCTCCGCCTCTTCATGGGTCGCGACGGCGGAACCGTCCATGGCGTGCTCCTCGGGTTGGGGTTGGGCGCTCACGGGATCACCACCCCGCGCGCCACCAGCGACTCGTGCGCCAGCTCGGGCTCGCGGCCCTGCAGGGCGTCGATGATCCGGTTCATGACCAGGCGCGGCAGGCTGAACATCATCGCCAGGTCGTCGAGCTCGGGAAAATCGCCCTCGACGTTCGGCGTCACCCGCACGGCGGCCAGCTCGGCCATGTCGGCGAGGGTGAAGCGCGGCGGACCGCGATGGGCGACCGCGGGGATGGGCAGGAAGCGCAGGGCCATCAGACCGCCTCCCCGTCGTCGCCGAGGTCGCGCAGGTCGTCGATGTCGGCCCGGCGCCGCGCCGGCGGGGCCGCGGAGGCGGCGACGTCGGCGGCCGGCGCCAGGCTGACCCCGTCCAGTTCGGCCAGCAGGCCGCGCGCCGTGGTCACCGTCGCCACCCGCTGGTCCGGGTGCAGACCCGGCAGCTGCTGGCCCAGCCGCACCAGCCGCGCCAGCGGGCTTTCCGCCGCGCGCTGCGACCGGGGCAGCACCGCCTTCGACGCCTTCTGCGCCCGGTCGCCAACGTTGCCCACGAGGACGTCGTAGGCGTCGGCCAGGGACGACGCCTTCCGCCGCCTCTCCCCCGTCGGGGGAGAGGGTGGAGTGGGGGACCCGACCGTGTACCCGACCACCTCGCCCCAAGCCTTCAGCAGGCGGGCGTACTTCTGCAGGTCGGCGGAGGTCGCCTCGGGCGCGGCGTGGTGGCCGGCCTTGGCCTTGCGCAGGGACCGGCTCACTGGATGTCTCCCGGAACCGCGTCGGCGCGCCTGTTGGACTCGCTCACCGGTGCGCTATGGTCACCGGATGCGGACCCCGACGATCGCGCAGCGGCTGGACGCCCTTGAGGTTCGCGTGCTGGCGACCGAGAACCTGCTGATAGAAGCCATCCGGCATCTCGCGCTTGCAGAGCCGGACGCCATGGACGTGCTTCTGCGGCGGGTCCGTCTGAGCGTTCAGGCCTACGGTCTTGGCCAGGCGCAGTCGCCGACGATCGAGAACGAGACTGACCTCCTGGCGGCGACGCGCCTGCTTCAGCTGCTTGAGACAGCTCTTGACCGGGAGCGCTGATCCCGGGTTTGCGCAGGGACCGGCTCACTGCACCGGCTCCGCGATCAGCTGGGACGGCTGCAGATCCAGCCCCCGGGCGGCGGCCTCAGCCAAGTACTTGGCCTGCAGCTTCGCCGGCACCAGGCCGCCGCCGCCGTTTGAACGCAGCGGCCGCTTCCACTTCTGGATCGCCGACGGCGTCAGCCCGGCGATCTCGCAGGCGCGCGGCCAGCCGAAGACCCGGATCACCACGTCGACGGGCGATTCCACCAGATTTGCGTTGCAAGCGCGGCCGATCTCAGGCATTCGGACGATCCGTCTAGGACAATGTGTCTGGTTGTGATCGGTGATTCGCGGACTAGCAGTCAATAGCGCACCGGCGGCCCATGCCATCATTTTCGGCGGCATGAGCAATCTTCGAACCTGGGCGGATGTCGCGCAGCGACTTCAGGGCCAGCCTCGCGGCACCCGGCAGCGTCTTGCGCGCCACCTTTCCATGGACGCCAGCTACCTGGGTCGGAAGCTCGATTCCGGGGTCGACCTGCGCACCTCACAGGCAGAGAAGATCGATAGCTTCTTCAGTGAGGGCGGGTTCGCGGAGGAGCCGGCAAACGACTTCCGCAGCGTTCGGCGCGTTCCCGTGTATGGATATGCGGCTGCCGGCGGCGAAGGCGGCGACCGCATCGCCTTCAACAGCGGCGAGATCCTAGACTGGGAAGAACTGCCGTCGGGCATAGCTCCGCGGGGCGACGTCTTCATCGTCCGGACGCTGGGATCCAGCATGGAGCCGAGAATATTCGAGGGCGAGAAGCTGGTCGTACAGCGCAACGTCACGCCGACCCGCGATCGAGACGCCGTAATCGAGTTCAACGATGGCTCAGCTGTTGTGAAAACCTATCGCGGCCAAAGGGACGGCAAGGTCTGGGCCCAGCAGTACAACGACGAGCGCAGCCTCCAGTTCGACGCCGCCAAGGTCAAGGCGATCCACAACGTCTACTGCCGCCTTTAGCGCGCCACTAACTTCCCGTTGCCCGACAGTCCGCCGTTAGCCCCTGGGCGCCCGGAACGTCCAAGACGTTGACCGTCGTGGACGCCACCTCCCCAACCTGCAAATCGCCGACGATCCCGTTCCCGGTGCCAAGCAACACGCCGTCGGGACCAGAGACCCCGCACTCGATGTAGACCACACCCGCTGGGGCCGTCGACCTGTTGGCCACCTTGACAGGCACCTCGAGCCCGAACGCGCCCCGGTGCATTGGTCCCTGATCCAGCGGAAATTCCGGTAGTGGCGGCGGCCCGACCGGCGCGTCGAAGGCCGAAGGCGAGGCCGACGATCCGGTCGGGCCGCCAGGGCGAATCACGCCCGACGCCAGCGCCACAACGCCGCAGGCCAGGACGCCTACAACTAGCCCCAATCCGGCGCTTGGCCAGCAGATCTTGAACATCATCTCACCCTCAAGCCCCGAACAGACTCGCCGATATCCGTCAGCTCGGAAAGCCTTGCTTAGCAGGACAATTCCGCCCCGCGTTTGAGGCCGACAAGGACGCTGCATCGGGACATCGAGAGCCGCTTCGTCTAATTCCAGTTGACGTATAGGACGATTTGTCCATTACATTGCGTCGTCCGCGCCCCTCCACCCCCGCCCTCACGGGGTCCCTGCAACCAAGCCGAACCGGAAGACCGGAGGGGCGCGGACAACATCCTTCAACGGGAGTTGTCCGCCCCATGGTCTCGCGCGTCACCGCCAAAGCCCTCACCGCCGCCGAGCTTCTCGCGGCCTTCGCCGACGCGCCCGATGGCGCGCCGATCCGCATCAACCTGGTGGAGATGGAAAGCCCTTCCGCTCCCGCCGGACCTTCCGGGGTTCCCAGCCGTTGGCTGGTCCAGCTTTCCGGCTTCCCGGCCCTGGGCGGCGAGCGCTCGGTCACCGCCGCCGAGGCCGTCGCCATCGCCGGCGACATGGCGATCGCGCTGAAGCAGGCCGCCGCCGATCCGCACCAACGGGATCCGTTCACCGCCGCGGGCCTGTTCGTCGGCGCCTTCGCCACGGCGGCCTGCGAGGCCCTGGTCAGCCAGTACGAGGCCTTCCGCCTGGCCGACGGCTCCATGGACCCCGCCACCCCGCGCGACCCGGCCGGCTGCGCCGCCCTCAACGACGAGGCCAGCGCCCTGGCCGGCCGCCTCGACCGGGCCGGGCCGCTGCAGCGCAAGTCGGAGACGGTGCAATGAGCGCCTCGCCCCACTGGCTCACCCTCGACTGGCAGCCCCACACCCGCCGCACCGGCCTGGCCGGCGTCGGCGAGCGCATCGGCCGCGCCGCCCGCGCTCTCTCCGCCTGGGCCGCCGACGCCGTGCTGATCGCCCTCAACGCCCTGGCCTTCATCGGCGCCCTCGCCATCCTCACCGGATCCGGCGAGCTCGAAGGCCGCCGCCTCGTCCTCTGGGGCGCCGGGACCCTGGCCTTCATCGTGGCGATGGGCTGGGCCGGCTGGCTGGTGCTGTCGTGAGCCTCGGAACCCTGATCGCGATGTCAGCCGCCGGGTTCGTCATCCGGCAAGAAAGGCGTCCCGGAGGGCGGCGGGCCGCCCATCTCGTCGCAAAGGCGACAATTCTCCTGAACGCGGTCGAACAGGGCGCGCGTCTTCGCCAGCACCAGGGCTCGCATTTCCCGGGAGCCGGCGGCGTCGGCCACGGTGCCGCCCATCCCCTTGGCGAGGAAGTCGCCAACCTGCGCGGCTTTGAGCCCGTGCGCGCTGGCCTGGTTGATGCTGAAGAACGTCCACAGCGTGACGGTCATGTGTTCCAGCGCGATCAGGCGCGCCTCTTCCTCTGCATCCAGGAACATCCTGCCCTCCGCGTTCCGACCGATGGCGATGCTGGGGACGATGGGCTGAGTCCCGCAAAGCCGGGAGTCCGGCCGTGAGCGTCGCTCTTGAAGCCCTGGCGAGCGCCGCTCGCCGCGACACCTGCGTCCAGGTCCGCTTCCTCCCCGAGTACTGCCGCCCCGGCGTCGGCCTGGGCCTGACCTCCTGGAACCCCGACGCCGCCCAGCTGCTGCGCCGCGTGCTCGAGCTGCTGGGCCTCGAGGCCGCCCGGATCCGCGTCGGCTACCTGACCGTCGACGCCTACGCTCCGGGGCCCCACGAGCTGAACGCCGACGAGAAGCCGATCGGCAAGCGCCGCCTGACCGAGACGCCGTGGCTGTTCGGCCCCTGCTCCGCCCTGGGCGGCGAGCTGGTCCCCCTGGCCGAGGTCGAGCAGGGCCTGTCGATCGACCAGCTGAAGACCGCCCTGGCCGAGGTCCTGCGCGATCCGCCCCGCGTCGCCTTCCCCCACGACCACCTGGTCTTCGCCACGGCCGAGGACATCTGGCGCGCCGGCCAGGCCTGCGGCCGCGACTTCTCCCACCTCGTGAACCTGAACGCCGATCCCAAGGACATGGCCTGATGCAAATGCCGAACAGCGACTACGTCGCCGCCGAGACCGAACGCTCGACCGCTCCCCATGCCGAAGCGCTGCTCACGGCCGCCTTCGAAGCCACGGCCGCGGAGTTCGCCGCGGCCCCCACGGCCGGCCCCTCCATGTCCGCCGACGAGCTGACGCGGCAGGCGATCGCCATCGCCCTGCAGGCCGTTACCCGGGCCGCCAGCCAGCGACGCATCACGGACGGCATCTTGATGGATGCACTCGCGATCGCGACCGGCAGCGGCGCTGCCCAGACCATGGCTCCGGCACAAGCCCTGGAAGCCTGCTTCCTGAAGGCGGTTCGCTGCGCAGAGGCGCTGATGAAGGCCGGCGTCTCGTCGCGGCCGCACACCGAGGCGAGCCACTGATGAGCCGCACCCCCGACCCCACCCTCTGGAACGCCGACCGCGCCGCCGAGGCGGCCCAGCTGCTGCAGGCCGCCGATCGCGCCGAGCGCCGTCTCGACGCCGCCGCCATGGAGGCGATCGGCTGGCGGACCCAGCATTTCAGGAACCGCCGCGGCTGGTGCTGCATGCGGCCGGGCGAGCGCCACTGGGCCAGCCTCTGGGATGTGACCCGCGACGTCCAGTACGCCCTGCTGCTGCTGGACGAGACCTTCCCCGAGGCCCGCTGGGTGCTCTGCGTCGACGGCGCGACCGAGCCGTGGGAGCCGCGCCGCTACCTCGCCCGCCTCTCCGTCAACGCCCCCTTCGCCATGGGCAGCGAAGCCCTCGGCCGCACCCCGGCCATGGCCCTGACCGGCGCGGTGATGAACCTGGTTGTCCACGCCCTGCGCAACCGGCGGAGGGCGGCATGACCGAGGATCGCCCCGCCAACGGCGCGCCGTCGCTGCGCCTGATCGTACCGCCGCCGCTCCTGCCGCCGCCTCCGCCGTCTTCACACAAGAAGGCGCGCCGCCGCCGCGCCCCGGCACAGCCCGCCCCCTCGGAGCCGCCCCTGCACGAGCAGCTGGGCCAGGCTGTCAACGCGGAACTGCACCGCCGGGAGGAAAGCACCGCCGTCCGCGATGAAGGACCGCAGCGCGAGTTCGCCCACACCGGCGGCGGCTTCTCCGTCTCCGCCCCGGCGAGCGCCGCTCGCGTCGACCCCCAGGATTTCGCCTTCGCCCTGACCGCCGCCCAGTGCCTGCTCATGGCCGAGATCGCCTGGGTCTGGCGTCGCCGGGGCCGCCTCGTCGCCGGCCCCGGCGGCAACCTGGTGCGCGCTATCCCCGCCCCCGGCGCCGACAGCCATCCCGCCACCCTCAACCTGATCCACGGCGCCCGGCTCCCGGCCAAGGCCCTGGCGCACTGGTACGCGCCCGGAGACGGCGCGCTGCTGACCTTCACCGAGGACGGCCGCCAGGCGCTGAAGCACTTCGCCCCTGCCTTGGGCAACCTCGACGCCAACGACTATGACGCCATGGAGAACCTCCAGACGCGCCGCCGCCTCGCCGGCGCGACCCCCGACGTCTGCGACCTTATGGCCGCCCGCAACCAGCTCGCCGCCCCCTGGCTCAACGCCGTCCTGCAGCAGCACGCCCCCGCCTCTCCCGAACCGGGAGAGGCCCGGCAAGCCCCGATCCGGGGCGGCCGGGGTGAGGGCGAGGCCGACGCCGCACCCCTCTTCGCCCTCTACGCCGGCGACGTCGTCGAGCTGGGCGACGGCGGCATCTACCGCCTGGTCCCGCCGCCGGCGGACGCCGCCGCTGACCCGGCGATCAGCTTCGTCTGGGGCTTGCCGATCGATGGATCGGCCAGCGACCTCGAAGGCCCGCCCCGCGAGATCGCCTTCCCCGAGCTCGACACCATCGTCAGCCGCGCCGCCGACACGGCGGAGCCGGCCGCCACCACCCAACCCGAACAGGAACCCGCCTGATGAAGTCCGACCTGACCCCCGCCGAGATCGCCCAGGTGATCGCCGAAGAGCTCCCCGCCCTGCTGCAGCGCGCGGCCGAAGAGGACGTGATCACCATCGAGAGCGCCACCCTTCGCGCCATCGCCAGCGATCGGCAGCTCGTCGTCGACGGCTGGACCGCCGAGATTGAGGGCCGCAATCAGCAGAACACCCTGGCCACCAATCTCTGGGCGGCCCTGAAGGCCATCAGCGGCGTCCGCCCCGCCAACTGGGATGATGACGAGGACGCCGAAGCATTGGCGGCCTGGCGCGCCGTGGACGCCGCCCTGGCAGGCGAGACGCCAACCCTCGCCCAGGCCTTCGTCGACGAGATCCACCACTGGCGGTCCAACGCCGCGGCCAGCATCCAGGCGCAGATGGCGTGGATCACAAAGCTGCACGGCGAGAACCCCGCCCTCGCGGCCGATCTCCGGTTCCACTTCCTCCGCCAGACCGTTGGCGTGCTGGAAGACGCCCTGGCCGGCGAGACCACGCTCAAATGCGAGGCCTGCGGCAAGCCGCTTCGCAACGGCCACCTGGTCGTCATGTACGACGACGTCGGCGAGGTCCACGCGCCTTCGGATGTCGTCGATCGAGAGATCGCCGACCTGAAGCACGAGGTCGTGAATGCCGTCGGCGCTCCGCGCATGGCGCTGCGGATCCACACGCTGAATCAGCAC
>CAZRKY010000112.1:8356-9499 GCA_964600375.1 uncultured Caulobacteraceae bacterium
CGAGGTCCACGCCAACTGCGAGACGCCGACCGCCGGACTGGCGGATGGATCGGGGCCGCCGGCCTACGAATGGGCCGACCACTTCACCGACGAGGAAATCGCCCGACGCGCCGCCGATGGACATGCCTACCTGGTCGCCGCCGACCGGGAGGAAGGCGGCGCCCCGGCGCAGGCCGCAACGCAGGAGGGCGAGACGGCCAATGGCTGACCCCGCCCCCCTCACCGCCGCCGAGCTCGACCGCCTGACCTCCATCCAGAAGGGCGAGCCCAAGGCCACCCTTCAGTGGCCGGTCATCGACCGCATCCGCGCCGCCCTGGCCGACCGCGAGGCCCGCCTGCCCTACGCCCGCGACGCGCGGCCCGGGCCGGAGGATCCGGCGTGACCGCCGCGGCCCGCCCCTGCGCCCGCTACTCCGCCACGGTGATCGCGGCGGCCGACGACGAGGTGATCGTCGGCCGCCGGCGCTGGCGCATGCTGACCGCCCTGACCGAGGCCGGCGGGCTGCAGAGCTCGCGCGACAACTATCGCGCCACCCGCTGCCCCTCGGAGTCCAACCGCGCGAACTGCAAGTCGCACTGGAAGCAGGTCAGCGCGATGCTCGAGCTGGGCTGGATCTCCAGCCACGGCGGGATCCTGCGCCTCCGCTCCGAAGGCCGCGCCGCCCTGCAGGCGGCCAACGCCCGCGACGCCGCCGAAACCCGCGCCCGCCGCGACGCCGCCGCCTGGGCACGGACGCCGCACCACCACCACGAGGAACACGCCCGATGAGCTTTGCCGAGACGCACCCCCCATCCCACCCCTTCCCCCGACCCGGCCAGGGGAAGGGCGAAGGTCGCCCTGCGGGCGCCGGGCGCCGCGCGCCCGTCTCCATCGCGGGCCCCGACCCCATCGACGTCTTCGTCGGTCTCCGCATCCGGGTCCGCCGCAAGCACCTGGGCCTGACCCAGACCGCCCTGGCCGAGGCGCTGGGCCTCAGCTTCCAGCAGGTCCAGAAGTACGAGCGCGGCGCCAACCGCGTCTCCGCCTCCATGCTCGTCCACACCGCGCGCTTCCTGCAGACGCCGGTCAGCTACTTCGTCGACGAGGACGAGCTGGCCGCCGCCCCGTCCGAAGGCGTCGCCGCCATGCTGCAGCCCGGCGCC
>CAZRKY010000112.1:9509-10208 GCA_964600375.1 uncultured Caulobacteraceae bacterium
AGGCGGCCGCGCGGTAGCCCACGTAGCGCGACTGCCCGGCGCCATCGAGGCCCTGAAGGCCTACACCGCCATCCCGCCGGCGCGCCGCCTGGCCGTGCTGAACCTGATGCGGGCGATCGGGGAGGACCGGGACGATGGCTGACCCCCTCCGCAAGCTCAAGCGCGGGCGGCGCCCGGACTTCGGCGCCAAGCAGGCCGTGATCGAGGCGCGACTCGCGGCCCTGATCGCCGCCGGCCAACTCGCGGAAGGCAGCGTGACCGCTCGCCTGTCGCGCCGACTGCAGGACATCGCAGGCGTCACCTATGACGCGATCGAGGCCGTCGCGGGCGAACGGGTCGATTTCAGTCTGGTGGTCTGGAGCGCTGGCCGCCTGCAGTACGTCTCGACCGCCAACCGCGACGACGTGAAGGCCGCCCTTCAGCAGCTGATCGCCAGCTGGGACGCCGGCATGCCCGACATCCCCGCCCACGAGGTGATGTGATGGCTGAGAACTCCAAGATCGAATGGACCGACGGCCTGACCTTCAATCCCTGGCTGGGCTGCACCAAGGTCAGCCCGGCCTGCGACCACTGCTACGCCGAGACCCTCTGCGTGAACCGGCTGGGCGTCGCCTGGGGACCCCACGCCGAGCGCCGGCGCACGGCGGCCTCGACCTGGAAGCGGCCGCTGGCCTGGGACCGCAAGGCGGCCGCGAGCGG
>CAZRKY010000113.1:0-4322 GCA_964600375.1 uncultured Caulobacteraceae bacterium
TCGGCGTGTGGGTCTGGTCGCTGTCCTTACGGAACACACGGCCGGGCGCGATGATACGGATCGGCGGCTTCTGCGACACCATGGTGCGCACCTGCACCGGCGAGGTGTGGGTGCGGAGCAAGCGGCGCTCGCCGTCGGCGCCGGGCTTGAAGAAGAAGGTGTCGTGCATCTCCCGCGCCGGGTGCTTGGGCGGGAAGTTCAGGGCGGTGAAGTTGTGCCAGTCGTCCTCGATGTCGGGGCCCTCGGCCACCGCGAAACCCATCTGGGCGAAGATCTCGATCAGCTCGTCCATCACCTGCATGGTCGGGTGGACGCCGCCCTTGCGACGCGGCGCGGCGGGCAGGGTCAGGTCGACGCGCTCGGACGCCAGCCGCGCGTTCAGCGCCGCGTCCTCGAGGCTGGCGCGGGCGGCGGTCAGCGCCTTCTGGATGCGGTCGCGCAGGCCGTTGATCAGGGGCCCCTGGACCTGCCGCTCCTCGGGGCTCATCGCCCCCATGCCCTTCAGCAGGCCAGACACGCTGCCCTGCTTGCCCAGGGCGGAAACGCGCACGGCTTCCAGCGCCTCGACGGTGTCGGCGGCGGCGATGGCCGCGGTCAGGTCGGCTTCAAGTCTGGCGAGGTCGGTCATGGGGGGCCTTCCTAACGGGGGAAGGCCTTCAGGCCAAGGGCGCGGCAAGCGTGGCCGTTAGGGTGCGGCTAACCTTGGCTGTGAGCGGTTGGGTAAGCTTGGGCGTTCACAATGGGTCCCTGTCGATGGGAGCGCGGGCGCGATGAGACTCCGCCGGACCTGGTTCAGCCTCACGGGCTGCATGACACGGCGCAAGTTCGTGCAGGCCCAGCTCGGCCTGTTCGCCGCCGCCCTCTTCCTCTCGCCCCTTCTCTTCGTGCTGTTCGTGGTAGCTGCCGGCGCGGTGGGGCTGGAGCAGGGTGAGCCCGGGTTTGATGGGGTCGGGCTTATCTACGCCATGGCGGTCTCAGCCCCGCTGTTGTGGGCGCTTGCCGCCCCCATGGTGAAGCGCTGCCGCGACGCCGGCCTGCCGCCGCTCGCCATGCTGGGCGCCATCTTCGTCATGCCGATCCTGGACCACGCGTTGCTCGCCCCGCAATTCAGCGCCCGCATGGCCTGGCCGATCGACGGCATGACCCCGATCTCGGCGGCGGTGATCGCCTCGGCCTGGCTGCTGATGGTCTGCATGCCCTGCCGCTACGTGGTGCGCGACGAAAAGGCCGGGCGGGCCGTGGATCCCGTCACCGCCTGAAGCGCGCCGCCTCGGCAACCTCCAACGCCACGGTTCGTTTAACAGGCCTCAGGTCCGGTTCGGGCCGTCACAGGCGAGACGTCATGCCAAGGATCAGGCGCAGGTTTCTGGGGATCAGGGGTCGGCTTTCCCCGAGAAAGTACCTCGGATACAGCCTCTTGCTGGTTGTCCTGACCGCCGTCGGCCTCTTCGCCGGGACCTGGCTGCTGGCGCTCACCGCGCGGATGGCGGGTCTGGAGCCGACGGATGCGGCCTTCCGGATGTTGATGACCGCGGGCCTGGCCCTGATCGGCGCCCTGTTCCTGTGGTCGCTGGTGGCGCTGGCGGTCAAGCGGGCGCGCGACGCCCGCCTGCCCACCCTCGGATTCAAGGCCGGGCTGCCGGCCCTGGTTGTGCTGGATCACTTCGGCTTCGGGCAGGTCACCGATGACCGGCTGATGGGTCCGCTGGCGGCCTTCACGCCCCTGGCCGCGTTCGGCGTGGCCGCCGTCTTCCTGTTCCTGCTGCTGGCGCCGCGTGCGCCGATCAAGCCGCTTCACGACGACAGCGAAGACCCGGCCTACGGCTGAGCGAACCTCGATTCGCAACGAAAAACGCCCCCGGCTTCCCGGGGGCGTTTTCTTGTCTTCGCACGGAAGCGAGGATTAGCCTTTAGGCAGCCTTGGCGGCCTTTTCGACGGCCGCGCGGACGGCGGCGGCGACGGCCTTGAAGCCGGCTTCGTCGTTACCGGCCATGTCGGCGAGAACCTTGCGGTCCAGCTCGATGCCGGCCAGGCCGAGGCCGTGGATGAACTGCGAGTAGGTGAAGCCTTCCATCCGGGCGGCCGCATTGATGCGCTGGATCCACAGGGCGCGGAACGAGCGCTTCTTGGTGCGGCGGTCGCGGTAGGCGTACTGACCTGCCTTGTCGACGGCGGCCTTGGCCGTGCGGATGGTGTTCTTGCGGCGGCCGTAGAAACCCTTGGCCTGCTCGAGAACCTTCTTGTGTCGGGCGTGGGACGTAACGCCCCGTTTGACGCGTGCCATTTAATTCGTGCTCCTCAAAATTTCCGTGCGATCAGCCGTAAGGCATCCAGCCCTTGATGATCTTGGCATCAGGGTCGGACATCACCTTGGTTCCGCGCTGGGTGCGGATGTACTTGCTGTTGTGGGAGAGCAAACGGTGACGCTTGCCGGCCACACCGGCTTTGACTTTGCCGGTCGCGGTGATTTTGAAGCGCTTTTTGGCGCCAGACTTCGTCTTCAGTTTCGGCATTTCAATGCGGGGTTTGATCCCCGTCCTCTAGTAGTCGTGAATAGCCGCCAAGGCATGCCAATGTGGCCCGGCGGCTCCGAAGGGCGGCTTCCTTACGGGAAAACCGCCCCCCGGGCAAGGGATGGAGCCCGCTTTAGTACGGCGGGTTGTGGGTCTCCAGGAACCGGATGGACTCCTGCAGCATGCGGGTGCGGGTCGCGCCCGAGGACAGCCAGTGGTCTTCGCCCTCAAGCCGCACGACGGTGACCGGCTTGCCGGCGCGGCGCATGGCCGCCTCCATCAGGTCGGTCTGCTTCATGGGCACGACGGTGTCGTTGACGCCGTGCATGAGCAGCAGCGGCACGGTGATGCGGTCGACGTGGCGGGCGGCGGAGACCTCGTCCAGGCCGGTGTCGCCGATGCGGCTGGCGCCCATGTTCTGCTTCCAGTAGCGGCCCGCCGGGGTGTCGGCGGCGTTGGATTCGCCGTTGGCCCAGAAGATCATGGCGCGCATGTCGTAGACTCCGGCGCCGGCGGCCGAGCAACGGTAGACGCCCGGATCCAGCGCCACAGCGGTGGCGGCGGCGTAACCGCCGTAGCTCCAGCCGGTGATGCAGACGCGCTTGGGATCGACGATGCCCTGGGCGGCGAGGTAGCGGACGCCGTCCGACAGGTCGGTCTGCATCTTCTTGCCCCACTGGCCGTAGCCGGCCGCCATGTGGGCCTCGCCGAAGCCGCGCGAGCCCCGGAACTGGGGCTGCAGCACCGCGTAACCGCGCGAGGCGAGGGCCTGGGACCACCAGTCGAAGCCCGGCGCGTCGCGCGAGGCGGGACCGCCGTGGGGCAGGACGATCAGCGGCAGGTTCCGGGGATCGCGGCCGCGCGGCAGGGTCAGGTAGGCCGGGATATCCATGCCGTCGGCCGCCTTGTAGGTGATCCAGCGGCGTTCGTTGACCGCCGAGGACGGCACGCCCGGGTAGGCCGAGCCGATCTTGATCGCCTTGCCGGCCGCAATGTCGATGAGCAGGAAGGTGCCGGAGTCCGTGTTGCTCTCGGTGCGCACGACGATCTTTGAGTAGTCCTGGGTGCGGTCCTGGACGAGCACGAAGCCGGTCGGGAAGCTGGCCTTGAGCGTGGCCCAGGCGCGGGCCGCGGCCTCGTTGGTGTAGATGCGGTCGAAGCTGTCGCCCTCTTCGGCGCCGAAGCCGAGCAGGCCGCCGGTGGTGTCGTCATAGATGGGCTGGTAGTCGCCGCCGCCGGGGAAGGTCAGCTTCTTCTTGGCGCCGTCGACGAGCGAGACCTCATAGAGAACCTCGTCCTTGTCCACGCCCTCGGGCACGGAGATGATCACCGTGTTCGGGCTGCGGCCCGGGCCAAGCAGGCTGGGCCAGGTAACCACGCCGCGGCCGCCGTCCCACGAATAGACCTCGCGCCGCGTCGGGCCTTCAACAGCAGTCACCCGCCAGCGGCCGGTGTCGAAGTCGCCGTCATCCTCGGCGTAGACGCGGCCGTTGGCGTCCAGCAGACCGCCCTTGTAGTCGCGGATGAAGGGCGTGCCGCGGCCAGTGTCGGGATCGATCCGGAACAGCATGTTGTCGCCGGTCTTGGACGCCGTCACCAGCATCACGCGCTGACCGTCGATGACGCGCGTGTAGTAGCCGCTGAACAGGTTCAGCACCTGATCGTCGCTGGTCCGGCTGGAGCCGACGCCGCGCACGGTGTCCAGGACGTTGGCGAAGGTGCGCTTCTCGACGTTGTAGATCTGGCCGTTGAAGGCCTCGGCCAGGTCGCCGAATTGCGAAAACCGGTCCGTCGTCGTCGAGCGGACG
>CAZRKY010000113.1:4332-10128 GCA_964600375.1 uncultured Caulobacteraceae bacterium
GTCCAGCCAGCTGATGGCGCGGATCTTCACGTCGCCGAGCTCGACGTTGGCCAGATCCTGGCCGTTCAGGCCCTTGACGCCCAGGCGACGCTTGTCGCCGACCTGGCCGATGAAGGCCAGGCGCGAGCCGTCGGGCGAGATCGACACCTGGTCGAGCCCCGGCAGCTGTCCGTAGGCCTCGATCGGCGGCGGCGGCGTCGCCGGGGCGGAGGCCGCCACAGACCCGACCATAGTGATCGCGAGCACGGCCCCGGCCGCGGCGAACAGTTTCCTGAACATGAAATCCCCTATCGGCTTGAACGCCGCACAAAGCTGGACCGGGAAAATGCCCCGATGGTCAAGTTCATGCAATCGGTTGGCTACAACCGTGACGTTTGGAAGCGTGGCGGTATGCGCTCGCGTCCGCGCCGCCGTCGCCCCGATGGTTCGGCCAGGGTCTCAGTTGGGCGGGTTATGCCGTTCCAGGAAGGCGATCTGGGCGGTGAGCATCGCGGTGCGGGTGGCGCCGCTGGACAGCCAGTGGTCCTCGCCCGGCAACTCGACGAACTCGACCGTCTTGCCGGCGCCCTGCATGGCGTCACGGAAACGCAGGCTGTGCTGGATGGGCACTACCGTGTCGTCGCGCCCGTGGATCAGCTGGATCGGCACAGAGACGCCGGCGACGTGCTGGATAGGGTCGATCTCGGACCAGCGGTCCCGCGGGCCCATGTACCTGGTCCAGAAGCGGTCGGCCACGGTGTCATGCTCGCCCGCGCGGTCGGCGATGTTGTCCATCTTCCAGTTCACGTCGGCGACGCCGGCCACAGAGGAGGCGCAGCGGTAGACACCGGTTTGGACCGTGACCCCGGTGAGCGCCGCTGAGCCGCCATAGCTCGCGCCCGCGATGCACACCCGCTTGGGGTCGATGATCCCCTGGGCGGCCAGCCACCTGACCCCGTCCGAAAGGTCGGTCTGCATCAGGCGGCCGTACTGGCCGAATCCGCGCGCCTGGAATTCCGGGCCGAAGCCGGTCGAGCCGCGATACTGGGGCTGCAGCACGGCATAGCCGCGTGAGGCCAGGGCCTGGCTCCACCAGTCGAAGCCGGGCTCGTCGCGCGCGCCGGGCCCTCCGTGCGGCAGAACGATCAGGGCCAGATTCCGCGGATCGCGCCCACGGGGCAGGGTGAGGTAGGCGTTGATTTCCAGCCCGTCGCCCGCCTTGTAGGACACCCAGCGGCGTTCGCTGACGGCGCCTGCGGGCACGCCCGGATAGTCCGAGCCCAGCTTGGTCGCCTTGCCGCCGGCGAAGTCAATCAGCATCAGGCTGCCGGGGTCATTGGCGGTTTCGACCCGCACCACGGCCTTCGTGTAGTCAGGGGTCCAGTCGATGATCTGGAGTCTGCCGCCCCGGAAACTGGCCTTCAACGTCGCCCACATGCGGCCCATGGCGGCGTCAAAGAAGACGTAGTCGTAGCCGTCCGCGTCCAGCGCCCCAAAACCCAGCAGGGCGCCGGTCCGGGGATTGTGGACAGGGAAAATCGCACCGCTGAGGGCGCCGGTGAAGTCCAGGGTCTGATGCTCGCCCGTCGCGATATTGTACTCCCAGATCTCATCGTCCTCCCGGGTCGGAACCGAGACCAGCACCGTTCCGGCGGTGCGGCCAAGGCCGATGAGCGAGGGCGTGTCGATCGCCACCTCCTCTCCCGTGCGCACCATCAGGTCGACCCAGTCGGCGCCGCGCCGCGCCACCAGCCGCCAGCGGCGTTCGTCCTCGTAGTATTCGTCGCGCGCGATGACGCGCCCGCTGGCGTCCAACAGGCCCACGCCCGCTGCTTCGTCCAGCAGGTCGCCCCGCCCGGTCTCGACGTTCACGCGAAACAGCTTGTTGGCGTAGGTGCGGTCCAGGCCGCCGACCAGCACGGCCGGCTTGCCGTCGACCATGCGCACAGTCGGCAGGCTGGTGATGATGTTGGTGGTCGTGTCGCCCGAGCGCGCACGGGAACCCGAATTTTCGCCCACGCCGTAGTCCAGCAGGGTGATGAAATGGTGCGTCTTCACGTTGAAGCTCTGGGCGACGTAGTACTCGCCCTTGCCCATGGAATAACCGCCGCGCAGGTGGCCGACCGTGGTTGTGTTTGAGGTGGTGATCAGGACGTGGTCGTCATCGCCCCACTGGACGTCGCGCACCTTGGCGCCGCCCAGGTCGACGCCGCCCAGGGTCTGGCCGGTCAGCGACCGCACGCCGAGCACCCGCTTGCCGCCGATCGTCCCGACGAAGGCGATCATCTGGCCGTTGGGGGAAATGGCGACCTGGTCGAGGGCGGGCAGGGCGCCGAAGGCCTCGATCGGCGGCGGGGCTCCCTCGCGGGCGGTGGCGACAGCGGCCGCGCCGCCCAGCATCAGGCAGGCGGCCGCGAGGGCGGCAAGCAACGTCTTCATGATATGTCCCCCCGGCGGGCGGGCGCCCGTCAAGCTCGCGAAAGGTGCCCCGGCGCGCACGCGGGCGCAACCCTTGCGCGAAGGCTGGCGCTCGAGTGGTATCGCGTTTCGGCTCAGGCGGCGCCCGAAGCGCCCGCCCCCGGCTTGCCCTGCTCGGCGCGGAAGGCCCGGCCGGCGTTGGCGGCCATGATGGCGGCGGGAATGGTCAGCAGGCCGCCGACGATGAAGGGCCAGTTGTGGCCCAGTCCCGAGTAGAGCGCCCCGGCGACGAGCGGGCCGAAGATCCTCGCCGCCGAACTCGAGGCCATGTTCAGGCCCAGCATGGCGCCCTGCCGGTCCGGCGACACCGACCTGGAGATGATGGCGGTGATATTGGGCATGGCCAGCGACATGCCGCAGGCGCCGAAGGCCATGACCACCGGCACCAGCCAGCCGTTTCCGATGGTCCAGTCCCCGAGGCTCCCGAAGCCGAGGGTGAAGGAGGGGGACCAGGCCGGCGGGACCGCGACCTGGGCCAGCAGCGAGGCGCCGAACATCAACATCCCCACGGACAGGACCTGCGCCTCGCCGAAGCGCCTGGCCAGCTTGCCCGTGAAGATGCCCTGGTTGAGGGCCGAGACGACGCCGATGACCATGAAGCTGAGGCCCAGCTCCAGTTCGCCCCAGCCGTAGCGCGCCTTCGCCCAGAGGCCGAAGCTCGATTCCATGCCCGAGAAGCCGGCCATGTAGATCAGGGTGACCAGAAGCACCCGGCTGATCACCGGGCTGCTGATGGCGTCGTGGATGCCGGCCAGGAACGGCGCGCGCGGGGCGGCCGGGTCGGCGCGCTCGCGGCTTTCGCGCAGGAAAACGATCACGCCCAGGGCGGCCATCGCCGACATGACGCAGGCGGTGAAGATCGGGGCGCGAATGCCGAAGAAGTGGCTCAGGATGCCGCCGAGCGCGGGGCCCACGATGAAGCCCAGGCCGAAGGCGGCGCCGATGAAGCCCATGCGGCCGGCCCGCTCGGCCGGCGGCGTGACGTCGGCCACGTAGCCCTGGATGGTCGAGATGTTGCCTGCGACCAGGCCGGTGAACAGCCGCACGCCCACCGCCGCCCAGATGTTGGGCACGAAGGCCAGGGCCAGATAGCCGATCGCGTTCAGCACCAGGGTGGCCAACAGCACCGGCTTACGGCCGATGCGGTCCGACAGACGCCCCCAGAAGGGCTCGGCGAAGAACTGGCCCAGGGAATAGGCCGAGAACATCAACATCACCTGCCAGGCCTCGGCGTGCAGGCTGTCGGCGAAGAAGGGCAGCAGCGGCAGCACCAGCCCGAACCCGACCAGGTTCAGGAACACGGTGCTGAACAGCACGGCCAGGGTGGGCGCCGTGGCGCGAGGAGCGGAGGGGGAAGACATCGCCGGTTGAATAGCCGGGCAACGGGGTCGGGGCGAGGCCCCTGCGGCCGGCGCCGCGATTTCCGCGCCGGGCGTGGCTGTCGGGTACCGCGTCGCCCCTAGCGGAGCGTGGCCAGGGCCGCGTCGGGGCCGCCATCCTCCAGCGCGTCGACGGCCTTGAGGGCGCGCAGGGCCCAGTCGCGCTCGGCGCGGGCGGCGGCCAGGCCCCGGTCGGCGACCAGCAGGGAGAACAGCAGTTCCTCGCCACGGGTGTCGCCGCGGCGCAGGTCGGCCGCCGCGGCCTCCAGGTCGGCGATCCGGCCGGCGGCCCGGTCGCGCGCGTCGACCAGCAGGCCGCGCGCGGTCTCCGTCCCCAGGAAGCGGCCGAAGTACAGCTTGAGCAGCAATTCGCTGCGCACGGTCTCTGGCTGGGGCTGACGCTCGAGCCAGCCTGCGAGCGCGGCGCGGCCGGCCGGGGTGATGCGATAGGGCTTGCGTCCGTCAGCGCCCGCCGCCCCTGTGACCAGGCCCTCGGCGGTCATGCGCTTCAGTTCCGGATAGATCTGGCCGAAGCTCTCACGCCAGAAGTGACCGACGGTGCTGGAGATCCAGCCGCGCAGGTCGTAGCCGGTCATGGGCCCCCCGGCGGCCAGCACGCCCAGAAGCACATAGGTGGTCGTCTTTTCTCTCATATATCTAGAAGATATATATCTGGAAGATAAGTCAACAGGATCCTTGCGAAGGCAGGGATTTCCGCTGGACGCTTGCGCCGGGTTGGCAAAGTGTTAGAGCGGGTACTCAATAAAAACGCACGGAGGGACAGGCCTTGGCAAAAGTCAGCTACTTCACGGTGGGGTCGAACGATCTGGACAAGGCCAAGGCCTTTTACGACGCCCTGCTGGGTTCGATCGGCATGCGGGGCGTTTTCGATCACCCCTCGGGCGGACGGCTCTACAGCGGCAAGGGCATGGGCCTGTTCGGGGTGCTCGGCCCCTATGACGGCAATCCCGCCTGCATCGGCAACGGCACGATGGGCGGATTCAGCTTCGATACCCCCGAGGACGTCGCCGCCTTCCACGCCCGGGCGATCGAACTGGGGGCTGTCAACGAGGGCGATCCCGGAGAGCGGATGCCCAAGGCCTATTTCGCCTACTTCCGTGATCCGGACGGCAACAAGCTCTGCGGCTACAAGCTGGGCTGACCCGGCCGCGCCCCGCCAAAAGAAAAAGCCCCGGTTCGCACCGGGGCTTTTCCATTTCGATGATGAGGCCGGAGCCTACTTGGGCGCCAGGATCATGATCATCTGGCGGCCTTCCATCTTGGGCTCGTACTCGACCTTGGCGACCGGCTCGAAGTCCGCCTTGACGCGCAGCAAGAGCTTCATGCCCAGTTCCGGGTGCGCCATCTCGCGCCCACGGAAGCGCAGCGTCACCTTGACCTTGTCGCCCTCCTCGAAGAACCGGTGCATGGCCTTGGCCTTCACCTCGTAATCGTGGATGTCGATGTTGGGGCGGAGCTTGATCTCCTTGATCTCGACGACCTTCTGACGCTTGCGCGCTTCGGCCTTCTTCTTCTGCTCCTGGAAGCGGAACTTGCCATAGTCGAGAATCTTGCAAACGGGGGGATCGGCCGTGGGGACGATCTCAACCAGGTCCAGACCGGCTTCCTCGGCGGCCTCGATGGCGGCGGAGGTCGGCATGATTCCCTGCTTCTCGCCGTTCTGATCAATGAGCAGAACCTTCGGGGAGCGGATATCCTGGTTCATCCGCGGCCCGTCCTTGACGGGCGGCGTATTGTTGGGGCGGCGAATAGGCGTCTTCTCCGTGGACGTTATCGGGTGTGGGCGCGCGAACGGGAACGGTCCCGTGCGCCACGTCCGCCCCTCTATATGACCTTGGGCCGAACCCTTAGCAAGCGGCGAGAACCTAGGTTTCCAAGGGAGTGCGGCTCATTCGCCGATGGCGCGGGCATAGGCGGCCAGGGTCGCATCGGTCATGGC
>CAZRKY010000114.1:0-10043 GCA_964600375.1 uncultured Caulobacteraceae bacterium
CCGTCGCGAGCGCCAGCGCCTCGGCAAACTGGAAGGCCGTGCCGCCGAGCCACGAGAACGTCAGGTCATTGTCGTGCGGCGTCATGGCGCGCAGCCGGGCGACCACATCCGCGATGGGGCGGCCATTCACCCCGAGAATCTGCGCGCCGACCAGGTCGGCGTGATCCGGCGCCGCCGCCGCCACATACCAGTCGCCTCCGAACGCGTAGGGCCAGATGGGCAGGAGGTGGAACGCAATGGGCCCCTCGAGCGGCGGCGTCACGCTGGTGTGGCCGTCGCCGATCAACGACGACACGCGCATGAACCCGGCGACGACCTGGGCGTCCGTCATCTGCGGGATCTGGGCGCGGAGATCGGAAACGGCCTTGCTCCACGCCGCTTCGCTGACGCTGTGAAACGGGTTCGGATGCCGTCGCACGAGCAGGTCCGCATAGAAATCCAGGTCGCCCTGCCAACCGGCGACACGGTCCACGCCGTCGCGATCGATCAACCCCGCCAGCCGGCGGAAACGGGCATCCGGGGCCAGGGCCGCAAACCTCTGGTCCTGGGCCAGGCGACCGAGGTCGAGGCCGTACCGGGCCTGGGCGAAGGCCAGGTGCTCCAGCGCCGCGTCCTTGTCTCCCAACGCGAGGGCGCAGCTCGCGGCTTCGACCCGCGCCCGGCGAAGGCCGCCGCGGGATCCGTTCACGCCCAGCTGGATGGCGCGTTCAAGCGCCGGTCGCGCCTCGGCGCAGTTCCCCAGCTGGGTGAGCGCCGCGCCGAAATAGTACCAGATGGCGCCGTCATCGGTGTCGCGGGCAGTGATCCCCCGGTAGGCGGTCGCGGCCTCCGACCAGTTTTCGGCGGCCATGAAGGCCAGCGCCCGCGCGCGGTCGGAAGCAGGATCAGCCCGCGCAGGGTGCGGGGCGAGCAGGGTCAGGGCGGCCAGGAAACTTACGGTGGTGGTGCGCATCGGGCAGGACTCCAAGCAGGTTGCCCGCAGACCTGAGACCCGCGATTTCGAGGCGTCGTCTCACTGGATTTAGTGAGACGTCCAGGCGATGGATTCCGGTGTGAAGGGGTCCCTTGTGAGGCTTCAGGGCCACAATGGCCTAGGCAGGCAGGCCGTCGGGCCGGGCCTCGCCGGCCTTGAGGACCCGGTAGAAGGTGGCCTTGGAATTGAAGCCGGCCTCGAACGCCAGGTCGAGCGCTGACCGGTCGCGATTCTCCGGGCGGGCGCGGGCGGCGAGAAACGCCTGAAGGCGGTAGCGGTTGATCAGCGGCTTGAAGCCGCCGCCGCCGCCGGCGTTCATCGCCTGCGACAGGCGCGCAGCAGGCACCCCGATCGCACGCGCCAGGTCCTTCTGGCCGAACTCCGGATTTAGAAAGGCGTCGCTCGTCGCCAGGTAGGTTTCGGCCCGCGCCCGGATGGCCTGGGCCTCTTCGCCGGAGAGGGCCGCGACGTCGTACGGATCGCGGAGGTCGAACACCTCGCGGTTGACCAGGGCGAAATAGCCGAACGCGAACAGGGACAGGGCAATCAGGAATCCGCCGACCGCGTCGGAGTCCGGCGCCAGCGGGACGCCGGCGACGAAGGCGATGAAGCTGGCGGCGTTGAGCGCGTAGACCACCACGCAAGCCACAAACAGTCGCCGCAGGTTGGCAAGCGCGTCCAGCCGCTGGGGCGAGGCCTCCGCGGGAAGCGGCAGGGCCAGGGTCGCGGCCGAATAGGCGAAGAAGTAGGCGATCTTGATCAGCACCACGCCGGTCACCAGGGCCCCGACCTGCGGATCGGACGAGCTCACGCCGAGGGGGCCTGCATTCCCGTGCAACCAGACGAGGGCGAGGCAGGCGGCGCCGAGCGGCGCGAAATGCCAGGCGGAGTTCGCGATCGACATCGGCTCGGACCGGACGAGCGATCGGACAAGCAGATAGAGCAGGGGAGCGAGTGCGAACTCCACCGCGAGGCCGAGCCCCAGACCCCACGGGCGGCCGAGCGAGTCGAACAGTTCCTCGGCCAGCATGATCGAGAAGGCCGCGATCAGGGCCACAAGCGTCCATCGGGCGGCGCTGTGGCGAACCCGCAGGGAGGCGAGGGCGCAGATCAGGAAGGCCGCCTGAGCGATCCCCGCGAAATAGATGAGGCTGAGAGGCAGGTCACTCACGCTGCGGCTTACCTGGACTTTCACACGTTCGCCGGCCGGACCGGGGCGGCCGTGAGGATCACGCCCCGGCAGGGGAGAAATCAAGCCCTCGCGGTCGGCCCGCGTCCCGCGAGCCTTTCAGGCGATGCCATCCCGGGCGAATGCACAATCAGGCGGTCAATCCGTCCAGCAGCAGGTTCAGCGCCGTGCGGACGCTGGCCAGCCGCACCGCCTCGCGGCCGAGATTTCCGAACCGCTTTTCCAGGTGCACGGTCGGCTCGCCCGAGCGGGCGACGCCGAAGTGGACGAGACCTATGGGCTTCAGTGTCGTGCCCCCGCCGGGCCCGGCGATGCCGCTGATCGAGACGGCCAGGCCGGCGCGCGAACGGGCCAGGGCGCCCTCCGCCATGGTGCGCGCCACGGCTTCGGAAACAGCGCCGTCGCGTTCGATGACGCCGGGATCGACGCCGAGCATCTCGATCTTGCTTTCGTTGGAATAGGTGACGAATCCGCGCTCGAACACATCGGACGACCCGGCTGGACAGGTCAGGGCGGCGGCGACCAGGCCGGCGGTGCAGCTCTCGGCCGTCACCACCATGATCCCCTGCGCCCTGGCAGCGTTCAGGACCTCGTCTGCAAGCGCTACGATGTCGTCGGGAAACATGCGAGCCTCGCCGCGCGGGGAGTGAGTCGGGACGTCAGAGCCTAACGCGTTCTCCCGCCGCGCCGTTTCGAATTCACGCCCGGGATCAGATCTATGACCGACGCCGTCCTGCCCGTCTCAAACCGGGTGAAGGTCGCCCCGCCGCTGTTCGCCCTCGCCATCTTCACGTCCGCGGCCCTGGTCTTCGTGGTGCAGCCGATCGTGACCAAGCTGGTCCTGCCCCAGCTGGGCGGGTCGGCGGCGGTGTGGAACACGGCCATGGTGTTCTTCCAGGCGGCGCTGCTGCTGGGCTACGGCTACGCCCACCTGCTGCAGCAGGTGAAGTCCCTGCGCATCCAGCTCTGCATCCACCTGGCGCTCTTGTTGGTGGCCGCATTGGTGCTGCCGCTGCACATCACCGAAACTCTGGGCAACCCGGATGGCGACACGCCGATCCTGTGGCTGCTGGGGGTGCTGACCCTGTCGATCGGGGCGCCCTTCGCGGTGCTGTCAGCCACGGCGCCGCTGCTGCAGGCCTGGTACGCGCGGGTGAGGGTGGGCGAGCCGGACGCCAAGAACCCCTATGTCCTCTATGCCGCGTCCAACCTGGGCAGTTTCCTGGCCCTGCTGGCCTATCCCGTGGTGGTCGAGCCACTGCTGCGGCTGCAGACCCAGACCTTCAGCTGGTCAATGGGTTACGGCATCTTCTTCGTGCTGGCCGCGATCCTGGCCGTCTATAGCTGGGGCGTGCGGACCGAGCCCGAGGCCGCGCCGCTGGAGCGCAGCGAGCCGATCCCGTGGCGGTCCAAGATCATCTGGGTGCTGCTGGCCGCCGCGCCCTCCAGCCTGATGTTGGGCGTTACCCAGCACCTGACCACCGACGTCGCCTCGGCGCCCTTCCTGTGGGTGATCCCGTTGGCGCTCTACCTGCTGACCTTCGTCATCGCTTTCCAGTCCAAGCCGGTCATCCCGTTCCACATGACGCTGCTGCTGCAGGCGGTGTTCGTGACCATCTGCGCCTGGATGCTGCCGTTCTCGACGGCCTACTGGGCGCTGCTGTTCCTGGTGCACCTGGGCACCTTCTTCTTCACCGCCCTGATGTGCCACCAGGGCCTGGCCGCTCGGCGTCCGCCGCCGGACCGCCTGACCGAGTTCTACCTGCTGCTGTCGCTGGGCGGCGTGCTGGGCGGGGCGTTCAACGCGCTGCTGGCGCCGGTGATCTTCGATACGGTGCGGGAATATCCGCTGGTCCTGCTGCTGGCCCTGTTCGCCCGGCCGCGCGCGACCGAGAAGCCCGCGATGACCGACTGGTACTGCGCCCTGACCGCCGTGGTGCTGGCGATCATCCCGCCGGTCCTTTTCTGGCTGCTGAACCATCAGAAGCAGCTGCTGGACATCATCTCCTGGAAGTGGGCCACCACGGCGTCCTACAGCTTCTTCGCCATCGCCGGCGTCATGGCCTTCCTGGCGCGCAAGCAGCGCAACCTGATGATCCTGGCGCTCGCGGTCCTGACCCTTTCGGCCCACTCGATCGCCGGCCGCTACCAGTGGATCGCGGGCGATCGCAGCTTCTTCGGCATCCTGCGCGTGGCCACCTACACCGACCCCACGCTGGGCGAAGTGCACATGCTGCTGCACGGCACGACGCTCCACGGCGCCGAGATCGTCAGCGGCACGAACCGCTGCGTGCCGATGCTCTACTACGCGCCCGTCACGCCCCTGGGGCAGGCGATGCTGAAGGTCCAGAACGCCCATCCGCAAGGCGTGGTCGCCGGGGTCGTCGGTCTCGGGACCGGGTCGATGGCGGCCTACATGCGGCCGCAGGACAAGCTCACCTATTTCGAGATCGACCCGCTGGTCCCGCGCTTCGCCCGCAATCCCGCCCTGTTCAACTTCATCGACCAGTGCGCCGACGGCGCGCCGGTGAACATCGTCATGGGCGACGCCCGTCTCAGCCTCGAACAGGAACCGGCGCGCAAGTACGACATCCTGATCATCGACGCCTTCTCGTCCGACGCCGTGCCGACCCATCTGCTGACGGTCGAGGCCCTGCAGATCTACCTGAAGGCGCTCAAGCCCGACGGCGTGGTCGTGCTGCACCTGTCCAACCGCAACCTCGAGATCACCCAGCCGGCCATCGCGGCCGCCGCGGCGTTGGGTGCGCCCGCGCTGCACCAGATCTACTACGAGGACGAAAACCAGGCGGCCAACGTCGAGGCCTCGACCGAGGCGCTGCTGCTGGCCCCGACGCCGGCGGGCACCATCCTGTTCGACGTGGATCCCCGCTGGGAGACGCCGCGGGCGACGACGGTCAAGCCGTGGACCGACGACTACACCAACCTGATCGGTTCGCTGTGGCGGGACCTGAAGACCCGGCTCGACTTCTACTTCCGCAAGCCGGCGCCGGAAGAGTAGGACGGGTCCAAGCCCATCCTCGCCTTCTCCCCTTGAGGGAGAAGGTGGTCGCGAGAGCGACCGGATGAGGGGTGCAAGCGCCGCCTTATCCGGAAAGGTCGAGACGACACCCCTCATCCGTCCTGCTGCGCAGTCCACCTTCTCCCTCAAGGGGAGAAGGCCGAGCTCTCCTAGGCCGGCAGGTCCAGGCTGACGATCGCCTGGGCCGCCAGGCCCTCTTCGCGGCCGGTGAAGCCCATGCCTTCGGTCGTGGTCGCCTTCACGCTGACGGCGTCCAGCGGCAGGCCCAGCAACTCAGCCAGGCGGGCGCGCATGGCCTCGCGGTGAGGCTTCACCTTCGGACGCTCGCAGATCAGGGTCACGTCGACGTTGGTGATCCTGCCGCCGCGCGCGGCGACCAGCGCCGCCCCGTGGGCCAGGAAGCGATCGGAGCTGGCGCCCTTCCACTGTGGATCAGACGGCGGGAAGTGATCGCCGATGTCACCTTCGCCGATCGCGCCCAGCAGGGCGTCGGTCAGGGCGTGGAGGCCCGCGTCGGCGTCGGAGTGGCCGATCAGGCTCTGGTCGTGGGCGATCTTCACGCCGCACAGCCAGACCCCGTCGCCGGGCCCCCAGCGATGGGCGTCGAAGCCCTGGCCGACGCGGGTGCGTCGCATGCCGCCGACCAGCGCCTCGGCCATCTCGAAGTCCTCGGGCCAGGTCAGTTTCAGCAGGCGAGGGTCGCCGGGGACCAGCGCCACGATCCCGCCGGCCCGTTCAATCGCCGCGGCGTCGTCGGTCATGTCCTCGCCCTTGGGCCAGGCGTCGTGTGCAGCGATCAGGCGCTCGTAGCGGAAGGCCTGGGGCGTCTGGGCGCGCCACAGACCATCGCGTGAGACGGTGGCCTCCACGCGGCCGTCGCCACCCCGTTTCAGCGTGTCGGCCACGGGCAGGGAAGGGACCGCCCCGTCCGCGTCCCTGAGCGCCGCCAGCAGCCTTGCGACCACCGCCGTGGGCAGGAAGGGGCGCGCCGCGTCGTGGATCAGCACCGCCTCGGGCGGATCGTCGGCGATCGCCTGCAGGCCGTTACGGACCGAGGCGGCCCGCGTCGCGCCGCCGGCTACGAACATGACGCTCAGGCCGTCCAGCGCAGCGATGGCCTCGCTCTCACCGCCCGGCGGAATGACCGCGACCACCTGCCGCGCGCCGGCGGCGATCAGCGCCTCGGCCGACCAGCGGATCACCGGCCGGCCGCCCACGGAGCGCCACTGCTTGGGCCCGCCCGCCCGGGCGCCCGATCCGCCGGCGGCGATGATGGCGTCAAAGGTCATGCCGCTTCCATCGTCCATGGCCGCGCCGGGTGCAAGGCTGGACGCGGGCCGGGGCATGGGCCAAAACCCGCCGCCATGACGCAAGGCTTCCAGATCGGAGACGTCCAGATCGGCGGCAAGGTGTTGATCGCCCCGATGACGGGCGTCAGCGACCTGCCGTTCCGGCGCGCGGCGTCACGCCTGGGCGCGGCCTATGTGGCGACCGAGATGGTGGCCTGTTCGGAACTGGCGCGGGGCCGCCCGGACGTGGTGCGCCGCGCCGCCGTTGGCGAGGGCCTGCCGCTGACCGTCATCCAACTGGTGGGGCGCGACCCGGAGATGATCGCCAGCGGCGCCGCCATGGCCACGGCGGCCGGAGCCGACATCATCGACCTGAACTTCGGTTGCCCGGCCAAGGAAGTGAGCGGACGCGCCTCGGGTTCCGCCCTGATGCGCGACCTCGACCATGCCTGCCGGGTGCTGGACGCCGCCGTAGGCGCCACCACGCGGCCGGTGACCCTGAAGATGCGCCTGGGGTGGGACGACGCCTCGCGCAATGCGCCCGAGCTGGCGCAGAAGGCCGAGGCGATCGGAATCGCGGCGGTGACGGTGCACGGTCGCACCCGACAGCAGTTCTACAAGGGCGTCGCCGACTGGCAGGGCGTGGCCGAGGTCAAGCAGGCCGTGCGCATCCCGGTTATCGTCAACGGCGACATCGTCGATGCCGCCTCCGCCCGCCGCGCCCTGGCCGTGTCCGGCGCCGACGCCGTCATGCTGGGCCGCGGGGTCTACGGCCGCCCCTGGCTGGCGGCCGAGATCGGTCGCGTTCTGGACGGCGCCGAGCCCGACGCCCAGCCGTCGGCGGAGGTCCGTCTCGGGCTCGTTCTGGAACACTTCCGCGAGAGCCTGGCCTTCTACGGCGAGCGTCTGGGTCTGAACATCTTCCGAAAGCACCTGGGCTGGTACATCGAAACTGCGCCCTGGCCGGAGGCGGCGGAAGACCGACGCGCCGCCAAGTCCGCCATATGCCGCCTGGGTTCGCCGGCTGAGGTCGAGGCCGCCCTGATCCACTTGTGGACAGGCCGGCCGGACGCTCTCGCGGCCTGACCCCGTCTCAAGCGCCGCTGTATTAACGCAACATCACTGTTGATTCTATGGCACAGCTTCTGCATAGCTGATCGCCATGCTGGACGCCTTCACCCGCAAGGGTGCGCCCGCCTTTTCAGCCATCCAGGCCTGGCCCAGGGCGGGCCGGGGCAGGCTGCTGTTCGGCGCCGTGTACGCCCTGGCCGCCGTCGTCACCGCCGTGGCCATCTGGCTGGTGGCGTCCGCGCCCGGCTCCGGCCCCATCAATCCCGCGACCCAGGTCCTGCTCTGGGTGCTGATCGCCAACCTGCTGGTGATCCTGGGTCTAGCCGCCGCGGTTGTCTGGCGGGTGGTCAAGCTGACCCGCGAGCGCGAGACCGACGCCGGCGCCCGCCTGCGCCTGCGGTTTGTGCGCCTGTTCGCCATCGCCGCCGTGGTTCCCGCCGTCATCGTGGCCCTGTTCTTCGGCGTGCTGGTCACGCGCGGGGTCGAGAACTGGTTCTCCGACCGGGTGCGCGGCGCGGTCAACAACGGCGCGGAGATCGGCAAGGCCTACGTCGGTCAGCAATCCAACGCCACCGGCGTGGCCCTGGACGAAATGGCTGGCGATCTGTCGCAGCCGCGGGTCATCGCGCTCTTCCCCACGCGGCTGGCCTTCACACAGGCGCTTGAGCAGCTGGCCCAGATCCGCGGCTTCGTTGCGGTCTATGTCATCGATTCCCGCGGCCAGATCCTGGCCCGCGCCGAGGCGCCCCAGGCGCCGCCCTTCGTGGTTCCCCCGCCCGCCAGTTTCGGCACCGCGCGGGGCGGGATCATCTCGACGGACGTTCTGCCCAACCCGGACGTGGTGCGCGCCCTGGTGCGCCTGAACGGCTACGGCGACGCCTATCTCTATGGCGTGCGCTTCATCGAGCAGCCCCAGGGCTGGCAGCCGGGCCAGCCCAGCATCTACGAGCGCCTGCGCAGCGCCGAGGAAGCCATTGTCGCCTATCGCGAGGCCGAGGAGAGCCGCGCCCGCATCCAGTCGGCCTTCATCCTGGTCTATGCCGAGACGGCGCTGCTGGTGCTGGTCGGCGCGATCTGGCTGGGGATGAGCGCCGCGGGCGCCATCGCTGCGCCTGTCGCGCGCCTGGTCCAGGCCGCCGACCGGGTGGCGTCCGGCGACCTGAACGTTCGCGTGGAGGCCGACAAGGACGCCGAGGAGATCGCGGTTTTGTCTCGCGCCTTCAACCGCATGACCAGCGACCTTCAGACTCAGCAGGAAGCGCTCAAGTTCGCCTCCGCCGAGGCTCAGGGCCGCCGCCGCTTCATCGAGACGGTGCTGACCGGGGTGTCGGCCGGGGTCGTCGGCCTGGACGCCAAGGGGCGGGTGTCGGCGATCAACCGCCAGGCGCTGGCCCTCCTGGGTCTGACCGACGCGGCGGCTTACGGAAAGCCGCTGGTCAAGGTGGCGCCGGAACTGGCTGTGGTCGTGTCCGGTCCGCCCGAGGCGGGCGAGCAGGAGGTCGATGTCACCCGCGCCGGCGAGACCCATCGCCTGCGCGTGCGCGTCTCCGACGGCGACGAGGGCGGGCTGATCCTGACCTTCGACGACATCACCCGCCTGGTGACCGCCCAGCGCAACGCCGCCTGGAAGGACGTCGCGCGCCGCATCGCCCACGAGATCAAGAACCCGCTGACCCCCATCCAGCTCTCGGCCGAGCGGCTTCGGCGCAAGTACCGGGGCCAGATCGACGACGATGTCGAGACCTTCGATCGCTGCACCGACACCATCATCCGCCAGGTCGGCGATATCGGCCGCATGGTCGACGAGTTCTCCGCCTTCGCCCGCATGCCCGCGCCCAAGTTCGCCGAGGAAGACCCCGCCGAACTGCTGCGCCAGGCCGTGTTCGCCCAGCGCGTCGCCCAGCCGGATGTGAGGCTGGAGCTCACCGAACCCTTGCCGGACATGCGCTTCGTCGCCGACGGCCGCATGGTCGGCCAGGCCCTGGCCAATGTCCTGAAGAACGCCGGCGAGTCGGTGATGGCCCGGCGCCTGGCTGATCCGGAGTCCCCGATGGGGATGCTGGCCGAGCTGAAACTCGAGGGCAACGGGCTGATCTTCATCGTCGAGGACGACGGCGTCGGCCTGCCGGTCAAGGATCGCGACCGCCTGACCGAGCCCTATGTGACCACGCGCGAGAAGGGGACCGGCCTCGGTCTCGCCATCGTCAAGCGCATCTGTGAGGACCACGGCGGCGAGCTTGTGCTCGGCGACGCGACTGAACTGTCCGGCGCCAGGGTGGCCATGCGCTTCCCGGGCGCCGTCAAGGGTGAGGCGGCCACGCCTGCCGCAACGACACGAGGACGAGCATGAAAGTCATGACCGGCGCCGACATCCTGGTGGTCGACGACGAGGCGGATATCCGCGAACTCGTCGCCGGCATCCTGCAGGACGAAGGCTACGCGGTGCGCACCGCCAACGACGCCGAACAGGCGCTGGCCGCC
>CAZRKY010000115.1:0-9865 GCA_964600375.1 uncultured Caulobacteraceae bacterium
CCACGTCATCCGCGGCGAGGACCACGTCACCAACACCGGCGCCCAGATCGAGATTTTCCAGGCCCTGGGCGCCGCCGAACCGGCCTTCGCCCACATGCCGCTGCTGGTCGACGCCAAGGGCGGCGGCCTGTCCAAGCGTGATCTCGAGGGCGTGCTGGCCATCGGCAACCTGCGCGACGCCGGCTACGAGTCGCTGGCGGTGATCAGCTATCTGGGCCGCATCGGCACTTCGGATCCGGTCGAGCCCATGCAGTCGATCCTGGCCCTGGCCGAGAGCTTCGCCTTCGAAAAGATGGGCCGGGCGCCGGCGCGCTTCCACGCCGAGGATCTGGACCGCCTGAATGCGGCGGCCCTGCACGCCATGCCCTACGAGACCGCCCGGCCGCGCCTTGAGGCCCTGGGCGCTGACGCGGGCGAGGACTTCTGGAACGCGGTGCGTCCGAACCTCAAGAAGTTCGAGGACGCCGCCGGCTGGGCCGCCGTTGTGCGCGGGCCCGTCCATCCGGTGATCGAGAATGCCGAGTTCATTGCGACGGCCGCTTCCCTGCTGCCCGCGGTCATCGACGAGACCGCCTGGTCGGCCTGGGCCGAGGCGGTGAAGGCCGCCACCGGAGCCACCGGGCGCAACCTCTTCCGCCCCCTGCGTCTGGCCGTCATCGGCCTGGAGCACGGACCGGAGATGTCGGCCCTGCTGCCGGTCATCGGCCGCGAGCGCATTGAAAAGCGCTTGCGGGGCGAGGCGGCCTGACACCCGACAAAAAGCCCCGCCGGCTTGCGCGGGCGGGGCAGTTTGTTCGGGGTTGGGTAGGGTCCCCGAGGGGGCTAGATCGTCCTAGGCGGCGGCGTTGCAGGCGGCCACGGCCTCGTCCGAAAGGGTTTCGCCCTGCCAGCTGAAGGCGCTGACGGCGCCCAGCTTGGCCACGACGCGGCGGCAGGCGCGCTCGGCTGCCTGCGACTTGCCGCCCGAAGCGATGCAGGTCCCGTTGGCGCACTTCCACAGGGCGCCGTCGATGATCACCTTGTTGGGGGCGCTGGCCGGATTGGCGAGGGTGAGGCTGGTGTTGACCGGCCCCTGGGCGAGGGCGGCGCCGCCCGCGAAGAGGGAGAGGGCGAGCGTGAGGGCAAGCGTACGCATGATCTTTGTCTCCAGGTTAGGTGCGCCGGGGAGGGCGCGGGGGCATTAGTGCGTTTTCATAAAGGACTGTCAAGGTGCATCCTTATTAAAAACCCACTATGATCGTAATCAGTGATAACTGAACACCGATAACCTTCTATCGTCACTTTGCCGCAGTGCACAATCACAAGCTTGGCGGAGGGGCGGAAAGCCTTTCGGCGGCAGGTCAGGCGGCGGCGGCAGGTTCCGTTAGCGCCGGCATGACCTTCTCGATCGAATCGACCGACACCCAGGCCTCGCGGAAGTTGGCCGGGGTGAACTTGGCCTCGATCGTGTGCTCGAACAGTTCGAACAGAGGGTCCCAGAATCCGTCGATGTTGGCGAACACGACCGGTTTGGCGTGTAGGTCCAGGCGCCGCCAGGACAGCAGCTCGACGATCTCTTCGAGCGTCCCGATCCCGCCCGGCAACACCACGAAGGCGTCGGACTCCTGGAACATGATCATCTTCCGCTCGTGCATGTTGGGCACGATGATGGTCTCGACCTCGTCGTAGAGGATTTCGCGTGAGCGCAGGAACTCGGGCATGATCCCCAGCACCCGGCCGCCGGCGTCGTGGGCCGCGCGCGCCACGGCGCCCATCAGACCGACGCCGCCGCCGCCGTAAACCAGCCGCATGCCGTTCTTCGCCAGATCCTTGCCGAAGGACTCGGCGTCCGTGAGGTGTCGCGGGTCGACCAGATTGGAAGATCCACAATAGACGCACACGGAATCGGGACGCCGGAAAGCGCTGGGCATAGGCTGTAACTCCAGGACGGGGAGGCGCTTGCGTGCGCGCCCGTTCGAAACGATCTACCTAGAGTCGGATTTCACGTTCGGGAAGGCAAGGCATGACGCGATCGGCGGGATTTTTGGCGGCGCACTTGGCGGCCCTGGGCTGCGCCGTCGTCCTCGCCGGCTGCGGGCAGCGCGCCGACCCCGGGGCTGCACCCGCCCTGACCGCAGCGGAGCGGGCCGGATATCTGCCGGGACCCGTGGTGCTCGCCGTGGTCGCCGCCGCCGACGGCGCGCCGCTGGTGCGGGGACGGGCGCGGCCGTCCGGACGCGTGCGCGCCACCCTGCCGTCCGGCGAGGCGTACGGCGCCACGGCTGATTCGAAGGGCCGCTTCGAACTCGAATTGGCCACGGGTGCGGGTTCGGTGATGGCGCTGATCTCGGCTGAAGACGGCGGGCGCTCGACACCGGCGGAGGGGTGGCTGTTCGCCCCCGCCGGCGATTTCAGCCACGCGGTGCTGCTGCGCGCCGGGACCAGTTCAAGGGCGGTCGCCTCCAACGCTCCCTTGATCGCGGTCGTCGATTTCGACGCCGCGGGCGGGGCAGGCGTCTCGGGGCGGGCGTCGGCGGCCGGCGAGGTGAAGCTGTTCGTTGACGGGGTCGCGGCCGGCTCCACCCGAACCGACGCGGAAGGCCGGTACAGCCTGCGCCTGATCGCCCCGGCGCCCGGCCCCCACCGTCTGCGCGCCGTCTCTGGCGGTCAGAGCCTGGAACGCACGATTGAGATCGCGCCACCTGTGGCGCCGCGGGTCGGGCCCTTCGAAGCCGTGCGGGCCGGCGAGGCCTGGCGCGTGGACTGGTCGGCGCCAGGCGGCGGGCTGCAGACCACCTACATCTTCATCGGCGGCGCAAACTCGTGAGAGGCGGCAGCTTCCGCGGTTCGCGCCGCGACACGCCCGCCATGATCGAGGGGCCGACTCCCGGCGTCTGGCGGGCGCTGGCGGACCTGACCGGCCTGGTGCTTCGCTCGCGCGCGCCGGGCTTGCGCTGGCGGATCACCGTCGCTCTCCTGCTGACGGTCCTGGGCAAGGGGCTGGGCGTGATGGCGCCCCTGCTGCTGGGCAAGGCGGTCAACGTCCTGAGCGCCGGCCAAAGCCCCGGCGAGGCGATCGCCTGGAGTTTCGCCGCCCTGGCCGCGGGCTGGGCCTTCATCCGCTTCGTCGCCGCCGCCGCGCCCCAGGCCCGCGACGCCATCTTCCAGAGCGTGTCCCTCGCGGCCCAGCGCCGGGCCGCGGCCGAGGCCTTCGCCCACGCCCTGTTGCTATCGCTGGACTATCACCAGACCAAGCGCACCGGCGCCCTGTCGCGAACCATCGATCGCGGCGCGCGCGCGGTGGATTTCCTGATTCGTATGCTGGTCTTCACCCTGGCGCCGAGCGCGCTCGAGCTGGTGCTGGCGTCAGCCGTGCTGTGGGGCGTCTATGACTGGACCTTCGCCCTCGCCGCCGTGGTGACGGTGGGTCTGTACGGGGTCCTGACCTTCGTCATCTCCGACTGGCGCATCCGCCACCGGCGCGAGCTGAACGAAGCCGATTCCGAGGCGGCTGGCCGCGCCGTTGACGCCCTGCTGAACTACGAGACCGTGAAGTCGTTTGGGGCCGAGGCGCGGGCGGCGGCGGACTACGACCGGGCGCTGGAGGACTATACAACCGCATCGGCCAAGGCGACGGGCTCGCTGGCCTTGCTCAACATCGTCCAGGGCGCGGTGATGAGCCTGGGCCTGGGCGTCATGGCCGTGCTGGCCGGCATGGAGGTCACCGCCGGGCGGATGGGGCCGGGCGACGTGACGGCGGTGGTGCTGGTGCTGATCGGGCTGTACGCGCCGCTGAACATGCTGGGCTTCGCCTATCGCGAGGTGCGCCAGGCCTTCATCGACATGGAGGCGATCAATGCGCTGGCGCGCGAGCGGCCCGATGTGGCCGATGCACCCGACGCGACCGATCTGCCGGAAGGTTCAAGGAAAGGCGCCGACCTCCGGTTCGAGCGGGTCGGGTTCCAGCACGACCAGCGGGCCGGCGGCGGGCTGGACGAACTGAGCTTCCGAGCGGCGCCGGGGACGACCACCGCGGTGGTGGGCCCGTCGGGGGCCGGCAAGACCACCCTGGTGCGCCTGGCGCTGCGTCTGATCGATCCCCAGCGCGGACGAGTGCGCATGGACGGCGCGGACCTCAAGGGCGTGCGACAGGCGTCGCTGCGCTCAGCGATTGCGCTGGTGCCGCAGGATGTGGCCCTTTTCAACGACACCCTTCAGGCCAATGTGGCCTTCGGAAAGCCGGGCGCCACGGAAGAGCAGGTCTGGCGCGCGCTTGAGCAGGCCGAGTTGGCCGAATTCGCCCGCGGCCTTCCCGACGGCCTGGAGACCCGGGTCGGCGAGCGGGGCCTCAAGCTGTCCGGCGGCGAGCGCCAGCGGGTAGGAATCGCCCGCGCCCTGCTGGCCGATCCGCGCCTGCTGATCCTGGACGAAGCCACCAGCGCGCTCGACAGCCGCACAGAGGCGGCGATCCAGAAGACCCTGCGGCTTGCCATGGCCGGCCGGACGACCCTGGTGGTCGCCCACCGGCTGTCCACCATCGTCGACGCAGACCAGATCCTGGTCCTCAAGGCGGGCCAGGTGGTCGAGCGCGGGACCCACGCCGAGCTGATCGAGCAGGGCGGCGAATACGCGTCCCTTTGGCGGCGTCAGACCCGCGGCAAATCCTAGGCCCTATTCGGCCGGTTCGGGCGACGGATCGGTCGGCTCCGCGGGCTTGCCGCCCCAGTTGAACGGCCCCGGGCGGCGCGCCTTGCTCTTCTCTTCACGCTTGCGCTTGAAGCCATCGAGCACGACGCGAGGCATGGCCAGCATCACCGGCGTCAGCAACAAGGTCAGGAAGGTCGCGAAGCTGAGGCCCCAGACGATGGCGCCGGCCATCTGCACCCACCACTCCGATCCTGGCGGCTTGTATTCGATCGAGCCGGTGCGGAAGTTGGGCTCCAGCTGGAACATCAGGGGCAGCAGCCCGACCACGGCCGTGAGCGTCGTCAGCAGCACCGGCCGGAAGCGCATGGCCGCCGCCCGAAGCGCCGCCCGGTCCGCCGGCTCACCGCCGCGCTTGAGCTGGTAGTAGGTGTCGATCAGCACGATGTTGTGGCCGACGATGACCCCGAACAGGGCCACCACGCCTGTGCCGCACATGATGATCGATATGTAGTCGAAGGTGCCCAGCAGGTTGATCTGGATGCCCAGCAGGACGCCGATCGTCGACAGCACGACAGCAAACAGGGTGCAGAACATCCCCCAGAAGCTGTTGAACTGCCAAAGCAGGATCACGCCCATCATGAACAGCGAGACCAGCATGGCAACGGCGAAGAAGACGCCGGCCTCGGCCGCTTCCTCGTCGCCGCCGCGGAATTTCCAGGCGACGGTGTTGGAAATTCCCAGCTTCTCAAGCTTGGGCTTCAGGCGCGCGATCAGCTGGTTGGCGGCGACGCCTTCCTTGGCGTTGGCCTGGATGACGACAACGCGCTGACCGTCGCGCCGGTTGATCGAAACGACCTGCGGCGCGGCGACGCGATGGACGAAATAGGACGCCGGCACCGAGCCGTTCGCCGTGGTGATCTTCAGCCGGTCGAAGGTCGAGATGTTGCGCTCGTCGGCGGGGAAGCGGACGCGGATGTCCAGCTCGTCCTCGGCGTCGTCGGGGCGGAAACGGCCCGCCAGCACGCCGTTGGTGGCGAACTGGATGGTCTGGCCGACGGTCAGGACGCTGACGCCGTAGCGCCCGGCTGCTTCGCGGTCGATCGCCAGGTTCCATTCCATGCCGGGCGAGGTCCGACTGTCCTCGATCTCGTGCATGTCGCCGGAAGCGCGGATAAGGGCCATCACCCTGTCCGCCGCCTGGGTCAGGGCCGGAACGTCGGACGACAGGAGCTCGATCTGGACATCCTTGCCGCCCGAGGGGCCGCCCTGGGGCGGACGTACCTCGATGCCGATGCCGGGCATGTCCTTCACGCGGGCGCGGATCGCCTTTTCAATGTCCGCGCCGCGCAGGCCGCCCATGGCGACCCGCTCCTCGTAATCGAGGAAGTCCATGCGCAGCGAGCCGATGGTGTCGGCGGGCGGACCGCCGAACAGCCCCCCGCCGGAGCGCCCCACGCGGGCGAAGATGTTCTCGACGCCACGGATGTGCTGCACCCGGCCTTCGACCTGGCGAACGATGCCGTCCATGGCAGTGGGCGACAGGTTGCCCCGCGCCTGAATGTAGACGGTGACGAACTCGGGGTCGGTGTCGAGGAAGAACTCCGTCCGGTGCGGAGTCATACCGAACCAGACGGCGACACCGATGATGATCGCGAAGGCCGCGCCGATGGTCATCCGGGGGCGGTGGATGATGCCCCACAGGAAGTTGGCGTAACGCCCCATGAAGCCTTTCATGTCGCGCGGGTCGCCCTGCTCGGAGATGACAACGTTCTCGGACTGCTCGGCATGTTCGTCGGAGTGCTTCCCGAAGATCGAGCCCAGCGCCGGGGTGAAGATCAGGGCGACGAAGATGGACGAGCCGAGCACGAAGAAGAGCGTGATCGGCAGGAAGCTCATGAACTTGCCCGGGATCGAGTTCCAGAACAGGAACGGCACGAAGGCGCACAGGGTGGTGGCGATGCCGTTGAAAACCGGCCAGAACATCTTCTCGCCGGCGAGCTTGAAGGCCTCCTTCTTGTCGAAGCCCTCGCTCATCTTTCGGTCGGCGTACTCCACGACGACGATTGAGCCGTCGACCAGCATGCCGACGGCCAGCACCAGCCCGAACATGACCATCATGTTCAGCGTGACGCCGGTGGCCTGGAGCAGCAGGAAAGCCAGCATGAAGCAGGCCGGAATCGCCAGACCGACCATGATGCCCGGCCGTATCCCCAGCGAGGCCACGATGATCACCATCACCAGGATGACGGCGATGATCAGCCCGGACTCCAGAAGGATCAGGGTGCGGTTGATGCTTTCGCTTTCGTCGAAGGTGAAGCTGACATGGATGCTGTCCGGCATCTTCAGCTTTTCCTCCGCCACGATGCGGCGGGTCTCGCGCACCGTGTCCAGAATGTTGGCGCCCGTGCGCTTGACGACGCCCACCGACAGCGAGCGCTCGCCGTCGATGCGCGAGAACGACGTCGGCTCCTTGAAGGTGCGGTGCACCTCGGCGACGTCGCCCAGCGTCACGACCCGGTCGCCGTTGGTCTTGATCGGCAGTTTGAGGACGTCCTCGGGGCCTTCGATGACGCCGGGAATCTTCACCGCGAAGGTGCCCTGGCCGGAGGTCATCGACCCCGCGGGAACGAGCTGGTTGTTGGCGCGGATGACGCCCGCCACTTCGCTTGCGGTGATGTTGTAGGCCTCGAGCCGCAGGGGATCGATGGTGACCTCCAGCATCTCCTCGCGGCCGCCGTAGATCTCGGCGCGCAGGACGCCGGGCAGGGTTTCCAGCCTGTCCTGCAGGGCGCGGGCGGTGGAGTAGAGTTCGCGCTCGGGGGCCGACCCCGAAAGGACCACGGTGATCACCGGGTCCTCGTTGACGTTGAACTCCTGGATGACGGGCTCTTCGGCGTCGGGCGGGAAACGGCCGCGCGCCATGTCGACCTTGGCGCGGACGTCGGCCAGCACCTTGTCCTTGTTGAAGTTGACCGGAAACTCGAGGGTGATGCTGGCGCCGCCCTGGGTGGCGGTGCCGTTCATCTCGATCAGCCCTTCAAGCGACTGCAGCTCGACTTCCAGCGGCCTGACCAGCAGTCGCTCGGAGTCCTCGGGGCTGACGCCGGGATAGGGGACGAAGATGTTCACGTAGGGAACGGTGATGTCGGGGTTGGATTCCCGCGGCAGGTTCACATAGGCGAACAGCCCGAAAATCGACGCGACGAGGGTGATCGCCAGCACGACCTTGCGGCGGGCGATGGCTCCGTTGATGAGCGCCTTGATCATCTTGCTCGCTCCCTGGCGACCGCGCCTAGCGCGCGGCCACCCGAACCTTCTGGCCTTCGGTCACGTACGACTGGCCGACGGTGATCACGCGCACCGAGCCGCTGAGGCCCGATACCCACACACCCTCCGGCGTCTCCTCGATGACCCGCACCGGGATGAAGCCCACCGTGTCCGTTCCGATGATGAAACGGACGCCTTGGCGGCCCTGGGAATCCAGCACCAGGGCCGAGACTGGCACGAGATGCGCCGGCCCGGAACCGGACTGGACGTCGAGGTCTGCCGACAGGCCCGAGCGGATCGCCCCGGAGGGGTTGGGCGTCGTCACCTCGACCCGGTAGGTGCGCGTCTGGGGGTCCGCGTTGCGGGCCACGTAGCGAACCCGGCCGGAGAGCACGCCCCCGGTCGCCAGGCGCGCCGTGGCGGCGGCGCCGACGCGCATCCGCGCGGCGTCGGCCTCTGAAACGTCGCCGACGATGAGCAGCGGGTTCAGCTCGATCAGCGTGCCGCAGACCTGGCCCGGCGCGAGATAGGCGCCGACCTCGGCCTCGCGATTGTCGAACACCCCGGCGAAGGGGGCACGGATATTGACCTGGTCCAGCGCGATGGCGGCCTGCTGCGCCTGGGCGCGGGCCTGGTCCAGCTCGGCCTTTGCAGCCAGGACCTGGGTCTCCGAGCGGAAGCCCCGGGTCTTCAGTTCCTGGGCGGCCTTGTACTGCAGTTCTTCAGAGCGCTGGTTGGCCTGGGCCTGTGCCAGCTGGGCGCCGCGGGCGTCGACATCCTGACGGCAAAGAACCTGGCCGCGGCGCACGAACGCGCCTTCCGGCGTCGGCGTCGCGGCCACCGCCCCGGCGGTCTCGGCGCGCACCTCAACGGTCCGGGCCGCCTCCGTGCGCCCGCGCAGCACGACGGCGTAAGGCCGCTGGACCTCGGACACCAAAGCGGTGGAGACCAGCTGGGCCGCGTCGGGTTTCTTGGGCGGTTCGGCCTTGGCCTTCTCGCCGCCGCCCATCACGCCGCGCACCACAAAGTAGAGCACAAGGGCCACGAGGCAGCCGCCTGCGATGAGGTAGGATCGTTTGACGTTCATAGCCCGGTAAACCTGTGTGCGACCTGGCCGTCCGTTCGGCGCGGACGTGCCCATGATCGGTAATTGATGCTGGAAGCCCTTAGGGGCAAATGAATTCCCGGTAATTGCTTTTCGGTAATGTCCAGGGCGGCGAACCGTCCTGGCGCGGGATAGCGACGCTGCGGACCCGCAAGCCGACGCCTGCGGCGAAGCGATTACTCAACCTGCGAGACCGCTTGCAATCGTTCCTGCTTTGTTCCAAAAGGTCAAGCTTGAAGATCCAGCGGGCAGGGCTGATGAAAGCCGCGCGAACGCGCCTGTCGCGGTAGCCCGACCACCAGCAAAGAGGCTCACATGTCCGACGAACTCGTCTTCTACACCAATCCCATGTCGCGAGGCCGCATCGTCCGCTGGATGCTCGAGGAGGTGGGCCAGCCCTACCGCACTGAATTGCTGGAGTACGGCACGACCATGAAGGCGCCGGCCTATCTGGCCATCAATCCGATGGGCAAGGTGCCCGCCATCCGGCACGGCGACGCGGTGGTGACCGAGGCGGGCGCCATCTGCGCCTATCTGGCCGACGTCTTCCCGCAGGCCGGCCTCGCGCCGCCGCCGGGTGACAAGGCGAGGGCGCCTTACTTCCGCTGGATGTTCTACGCCGCCGGGCCGTTCGAAGCGGCGGTGACCAACAGGTCGCTGAACGTCGAGGTTCCGCCCGAGCGCAAGGGGATGGTGGGGTACGGCAGCTTCGAAGACGTGATGAACGCGCTCGAGTACGCGGTCACCCGGACGGAATTCATCGCCGGGGACAAGTTCTCCGCCGCCGACGTCTACTTCGGCTCCTCGATCGGCTGGGGCCTGATGTTCGGATCGATCGAAAAGCGTCCGGCGTTCCAGGACTATTTC
>CAZRKY010000116.1:0-9811 GCA_964600375.1 uncultured Caulobacteraceae bacterium
AGAAAGGCGCGCGCTGGTCAAAAGCGTCTTTGCGGGTGGCGTCTGGCTGCCGATCCAACTATCAACCCCGGAGGTTCGTCGCGTGCTGCGCGTCCAGCCTTGATAGGCCGGAACGGAAATGACAAGAAGCCCGACGTCCGGGCCGAGCTATTCATGAACACCAAAGTCAAGCGTACCGCCGATTCCGCCGTGACCTCCAAGGCTTCACGAACGAAGGCCGACGCTCCAAAGGCCAAGCCGGCCAAGGCCGCGGCCAAGTCGCCCGCCCGTCCGGCCGCGGTCGCGAAGGCTGCGCCAAAGACCGTCAAGTCCCCGCCGGCCAAGGCCGCCCCCTCGAAGCGCGCCAAGGCGCCCGCCCCCAAGTCCAGGACCTCCAAAGCCTCGGGACGCCCGGCGGCGAAGTCCGGGACCTCCGGAGCGGCGTCGCCGCTCGCCGTCGATACGCAACTGCAGGTGCTGCGCGCCGAAACCGCCTATCTGCGCCAGCGGCTGACCGACACCGAAGAGCAGCTCACCCGGCTGAAGTCGACCGTCGCCTTCCGCCTGGGAGAGACCCTGATGCAGACGCGGTCGCTGGGCGCGCTGATGCAGCTGCCCGGCCGCCTGTCGGACCTGCGCAGCGCTTCGAACGAGAAGCGCCGCAAGGCCGGCGAAACCACCGCCAAGGCCTTGCCCGGCGAACTGGAGGCCGCCCGCGAGCGGCGCAACCAGGCCGCCAGCCGCGCCGCCGCCCTGACCGCCAAGGCCAAGGGCCTGCGCCAGACCGACCTTGCCCAGGCCATCGCCCTGGGAGAGGAGGCCGTGGAGCTGGAGCCCAAGGGTTTCCGCCTGAAGTGGCTGGCCAGCCTGATGTACGATGCCGGCATGGTCGACCGCCCGGCCGCCCTGATGGAACGGGCGTGGGAGGTGGGTGAGACCTTCACCCCGGACCAGAACGCCCGCCTGGAAATGCTGCGTGGGATGATCCGCATCCGGCGCGAGGGCCTGCACCTGCCGCAGCGCGCGGCGACCACCGCCTGGGCGCCCAAGCCCCATACCGTGGCCTACGTCGCCGCCAGTTCGCTGCCCCACCACATTTCGGGCTACACCCTGCGGACCCACGACCTGATCCGGGCCATCGGCGCCAAGGGCTGGGAGGTCGAGGCCTTCACCCGCGCGGGCTATCCCTGGGACCGACGCGATGCGGTTCGGGTCAAGGCCGACACCCTCGCCTATCCGGTGGACGAGGTGACCTACACCCGGCTGGAGGGCCCCGGGTCCAACCGGACCGCCTTCGACCTCTATGTCGAGGCCGCCGCCGCCAGCCTGACCCATGCGCTGAAGGAGCGCCGGCCCGCCGTGGTCCACGCCGCCTCCAACTACGTCAACGCCCTGCCGGCCCTGATCGCGGCGCGGCGCGCCGGCCTGCCCTTCGTCTACGAGGTGCGCGGCCTTTGGGAATTGACCGCCGCCCAGCGCACGGTCACCGGCGAGACCAGCGAGCGCTTCGAACAGACCCGGGACCTGGAAATCATGGTGGCGCGAGAGGCGGACTCCGTCCTGGCCATCAACGAGAGCCTCAAGCAGGAGCTGGTGCGCCGCGGCGTGCCCGCAGAACGCATCGCCATCGCGCCCAACAGCGTTGACGTGGAACGTTTCCAGCCGATCGAGCGCGACGACGAGCTGAAGGAGATGCTCGGCCTGACCGACCGCTTCGTGGCGGGCTTCATCGGCTCGGTCGTCGACTACGAAGGCCTGGATGACGCGGTCGACGCCCTGGCCCTGCTGGAACGGGGCGGCGTCAAGGCGGCCCTGCTGGTGGTCGGCGGCGGCGCGGCCGAGGAGGCCGTGGCGGCCCGCGCCCGCGAGCGCGGCCTTGAGGACCTCGTGGTCATGACCGGGCGGGTCGGGCCGGACGTCGTCCCGCGTTACTATTCCATCATCGACGTGGCGGTCTTCCCGCGCAAACCCTCGACCGTCACCGAAACGGTCTCGCCGCTGAAGCCGCTTGAGGCCATGGCCATGGGCAAGCCGGTCGTGGCCTCAAACGTTGCGGCGCTGGCCGAGATGATCGCCGACGGCGACACGGGCCTGCTGTTCCAGAAGGGCGACACCGCGGCGCTGGCCTCGGCCATCGCCCGCATCTCGCGCGACCCGGACCTGGCCGGACAGCTGGGCGCCAATGGCCGGCGGTTCGTCGAGGCCCACCGGACCTGGGGTTCGACGGCGACACGGGTGATCGAGGCGTATGAAGCCCTGACGCCGAAGAATGGCTAGCACCGGGCCCGCTTCGCCGGACCCGGCGGCCTCCAGTCCGGAGCCTTCGGGCGTTTCGAAGCCCGCGGTGAAGTGGGGCGGCATCTTCCGCCCCGACCTTTCGGCCGAGACCCTGCGCAAGTCCGTGGGCGCCCGGCCGCCACGCCCGTACGAAATGCTCGAAATGACCCCGATGGTCGCCGAGCCGGCGCTGCTGGCCAAGTGCCGCAGGATCATCGCCGAAGGCTGGACCTCGGCGGGCGTCACGATCGAGCTGGCCCCCCCGATGCCGTGGACGTCGCTGGCGCGCAGCTCGGCCTTCGATCTGAACTCCTGGAAGCCGATCACGCGTCTGCTGTCGGGCTACAGCCTGATGGGCGAGCGCGACCTGTTCGACGCCGCCTATGCGGTGATCCGCGACTGGGTCGAGACCTTCCACCCCCTGACCGCAACGGTGGAGACCCCCAAACAACTGGACGCCTTCATCGGCAACCAGGACGACTTCGTCTGGTACGACATGAGCGTGGGCGTGCGCTGCTACCGCCTGGCCTATGCGCTGGAGGTGCGGGCCCGGGACAAGGCGGTCCCCGACGCCGAGCTGGAGCAGCTGGCGGCCAGCCTCTACTTCCACATGGAGGCCCTGTCGCGGCCGGGCTTCTTCAAGGGCCACAACAACCACGGCCTTTACCAGGCGCTGGGCCAGCTGGCGGCGGCGCAGCGCTTCATCGACCTGCCCAGGATGCGTGAGTACGCGGCGCTCGCCAGCCGGCGGCTGGAGCAGATGATCCGCGAGCACTTCTTCGAAAGCGGCGTGCACAACGAGCACTCGCCCGGCTACCACTACATGCTGCTGGGCACCTTCGTGGGGGCCCGCAATTCCGGAGTTTTGCAGAACTTCTACTTCGTCCAGATGCTGGAGCGGATGGAGGAGGTGCTGACCTGGATGCTGCTACCGGACTCCACTACCGCGCCGATAGGCGACACCGATGTGGTGTCGGTCTGGCGCCGGCCTGCCCTGGCCGAGGCCTACGACAACCGCGAGCTTCGCTACCTGCTCAGCGGCGGCAAGACGGGCGTGGAGCCGCGCGGGGGCGTGCGCGCCTACGACGACGCCGGCTACGCCTTCGCCCGCCTGAAGGGCGAGCCGGTCGACGGCGCCGAGGGCGGATGGGGCTACCTGGCCCAGATCGCCGGGTTCCATTCGCGCATGCACAAGCAGGCCGACGACCTGGCCTTCCTCTGGTGGGACCGGAGCCGCAACGTGCTGGTCGATCCGGGGCGGTTCGCCTTCTCCGGCAAGACCCAGAAGGACACCGAGCTGTTCAAGGACGGCTTCTGGTACGCCGACCCGAAGCGCGTCTATGTCGAGACCACGCGGGCCCACAACGCCGTGGAGATCGACGGCCGCAGCTATCCGCGCGTCGGCGTCGCGCCCTACGGTTCAGCCCTGGTGCAGGCGGTCCAGAATGACGGGCTGGCGCTGTTCGAGACCTTCACCACCCATTTCGAGACCATCGAGCACCGCCGCCTGCTCGTGATGAAGCCTGGCGAGTTCCTGCTGGCCATCGACTGGCTGAACGACACCGCCGGCGCGGTCCATGACTTCGCCCAGCGCTTTCACCTGGCGCCGGAGTGGATCGCCGAGACCGGGGCGCGCGGTCTTGTCCGCGCTACGGCCGAGGACGGCCTGTCGCTTTGCGCCGTCGACCTGACCGGCAAGGCGCCGCCGGGTCCGGTGGTGCGCGGCCAGACGGAGCCGGAGCTGCTGGGCTGGACCGCCGACAAGGCCAACAGCCTCGTGCCCGCCTCGACCTTCGCCTTCAACCAGCGCGGGGCGTCAGCCACCTTCGCCACGGTCTTCGCCTTCGCAAAGGACGTGAAGGCCCCGCCGGGGACCTCGACCATCGCCGACAAGCCGCCGCTGCGCTTCAACTGGATCGCGGACGGCCGCCGGCGGACGGTGGGGCTGCGCCGCGGCCCCAACCAGGAAATCGTCGCCCGTCTGGAGTCCTAGCGCCTAGAAGCCGTCCACGGCGCGGGCGGCGATGGCGATCTGGTAGAGGATCTGGGTGAAGTCCTTCACCAGCTCGAAGATCTTCGAATCCATCTTCGGCAGCACCAGGATGCGGTCGCCCGGCGCGACCCGGCCATCCTCGCGGATGCCGCCGTCGGCGCGCAGCACCAGGACATGGCCCCGGTCCGCCTTGGGCGTGAACCCGCCGGCGGCGCGGATGTAGTCCGCCACCCGGCCCGAGCGATGCAGGATCGACTGCGGGGCCTGCACCTCGCCGGCGATGGTCACCACCTGCGAGTATTCCGGAATGACGATGACGTCGTTGGGTTCGAGCAGGACGCGGTTCCGGTCCTGGCCGTTCAGGGTGACGATCCCCAGAGGCTCGATCGTCTTCGCCCGGTTGACGAATTGAGTGATGAAGGCCGCTTCCTGGGTGCGGGCGGAGGCTTCGCCGGGGGTGCGCATGGGCGCGGTGAGCGCGGCGCGCTTGAGCCGGCGCAGGCTGTCCTGCAGCATCGCCTTCTGGGTGCGGCGCACGCTTTCGCGGCGGATGTAGATCGAGGACTGGTCGGCGAGGGGATCGATCGGCACCTGGGCCAGGACCTGGCCGACGGTCGAGCCGCGCTGGACGGTGAACACTGACGGGCCCTCGTGGGCGCCCTCGACGCGGACGGCCAGTTGCTGAGCGCGCACATCGCTCTCGAAGCGCACGCGGTCGCCGTCGGAGACGGGCTGGGCCGCGAACTGCTCGATGGTCAGGTAGGCGGTCACCGGCATGCGGTCGCGCGTGCCGATCAGGGCCGCGTGGGTGCTCTCCGGACGCGGTCGGGCGTACATCAGGATCTCGGCGCCCGTCGACGGGCCTTCCAGCTCGAAGGTGAAGGGCGCGCGCACCGTGCCCTCGACAGAGACCACCGGCCCCTGCTCGCCGACCACGATGGCGTCGCCGTTGCGGAACGAGAAGTCGGGCAGGCCGCCGTTGCGCAGGAAGTCGTAGAGGTCGGCCACGGCCATGGTCTGACCGTTCCGCACGATCCGGATGTTGCGATAGCTGCCGCGGTTGGGGTCGATGCCGCCCGCGCGCTGCAACAGCGAGACCACGGAATCGCCCGCCCCGGCGGGGTAGGCGCCGGGCCGCATGACCGGACCGGAAACCAGCACCTGGATCGGCGCCGCCACCAGGGCGGAGGCGTAGACCCGGACATTCTCGTTGTAGACGCGGCGCACCGCGGTGGTGACCACGCCCTGCACGGCGCCCGCGCGCACGCCGCCCAGAGGCACCGGCCCGATGTTCGGGATCACGATGTTGCCGCGGGCGTCGAGGCTGAGGTCCATCTCCTGGGTCACGCCGCCGTAGAGCGACACATGCACCCGGTCGCCGGGCTGCAGCATGTAGGAAGGATCAAGGATCTGCGGGCTGTAGCTGGGGGCCTGGCCCTGGAAGATGTCGGCGCCGAGCGGGGCCGGCCGCTCGTTGGCGATCTGCTGCTCGGTCAGGACCTGCGGCCCTTCCGGGGCGGTCTGTTCGACCGGGACCGGCGGCGGCGTGCTCCCGGTGTCCTGGGCGGTCGAGGCCGGGGCGAAGGCCAGCATGGCGCCGAGCGCCAGCAGGATCAGGCGCATACGGACGAGCGCGCGTGCGAAACCGGCGACGTTCATCGCAGATGCTCCTTCAGGACCGAATAACTCAGGGCGCCGACGCCCCACAGCAGGGAGGCGGCGAAGAACACCGCCAGCACATTGACCAGCCGGGGCCAGTAGTTGGACTTCTGCGGCACTTCCGGCGGCACGTAGGCGACAACGTACTTGGTGTCTGCCCGGCTGTCGCGACGCGCGGTTTCCAGGGCGGCGACAGCGGTGTGGTACGTCCGCTGGGCGAACTCGTAGTCCACCAGCAGGGCGCGGGCCTCGATCTCGCTGTTGGCCAGGTTCTCGCCCGGTGCGCTCAGGGCGCGGCCGACGGCGCGGGCGCGCTCGGCCTCCAGGGCGGCGATCTTGCCTTGGACCGCCTGGGCCTGGGGCGAGTTCGGCTGGAAGGTCTGCAGCATGGCCGCATGTTCAGCGCGCAGGGCGGCCAACTGGGTGTCGATGCCGCCGACGAGACCCAGCGCCTGGGTCACCGGCGCCTGGGTGGGGACCACGGCGGTGGTGGACTGGAACTCGGCCAGGCGTTGCTGGACGGCCTCCAGATCGGCCTTGGTCCGTTCGACCTCGTCGAGGTTGACCTGCTGCAGGTTGCCCATTGGCCGCGTGGCCATGGCGTTGACCGTCTGTTCGGTCGAGGCCAGCACGCCCCGCGCCAGCCGCAGCGCGTCCTGGGGCCGATAGGCGCGCACGCTGAAGGAGGTGGCGCCGGAGTTGATGTCGGAGGTCACCTTGACCTTGCTGCGCCAGAAGCTGGTGGCGGACTCGATGGCGGCGTTGGCGCCCACCTGGGCGGCGGGATCGAGGCTGAAGCGCGAGTAGGCCTCGTTGAAACCGGCGTTGCGGCGCAGCGCCTGCACCATGGCGGTCGAACGGATGTAGTCCGCCACGATCCTCGCGTCGGTCGAGGTCTCGGTGGGCGCGGCGATGCCTGCGAGGCCCAGCAGGTCGGGCGGCTGCTGGCTGGCGCCGCGCACGGTGAAGGACGCCGAGGCGGTGTACTCCGGCGGGGCGATGACCAGCAGGTAGAGCGCCGTGAGCGCGGTCGGGACCAGCACGAACAGCAGGAACGAGCGCGTCATCTGGCGACGGCGCTCGGCCTTGGTCCGCTGGCGTTCCAGCTTGAGGTCTTCGGAGGCTGTCATGCGGCCCGCTTCGCTATGTAGTCGGTGTAGAAGTCATTGGCGGTATCGAGGTCGTCGAACATCGTCAGCTTGCCGTCGGTGAGCACACCGGCGCTGTGGCAGTAGTCGCGCATCACCGAGATGTGGTGGGACGCGACGACAAGGCTGGACCGGGCCGCCCGTTCGTCGAACACCCGCTTGCACTTGGCCTGGAAGGCCGCGTCGCCGACGCTAAGGGTCTCGTCGATCAGATAGACCTGAAAATCCATCGCCATGGACAGCCCGAAGGCCAGCTTGGCGCGCATGCCCGAGGAGTAGGTGTTGATGGGTTCGTCCATGTAGCGGCCGAGCTCGGCGAAGTCGCGCACGAAGTCGGTCACCTCGTCGATGTCATGGTCGTAGATCCGGGCCACGAAGCGGAGGTTTTCCGTCCCGGTAAGGCTGCCGCTGAAGGACGGCGCGAAACCCAGGGGCCAGGAGACGGAGACCGTCTTCTTCACACGGCCCGAATTCGGCCGCTCGCTGCCGCCCAGGATGCGGATGAGGGTCGACTTGCCCGAGCCGTTGAGGCCGAGGATCCCGATGTTCCGGCCCTTGGGGAAGACCGTGCTGATGTTGTCGAGCACGACCTTCGTGCCGCCGTTCTTCAGCCGATAGTGCTTCTCGACGTTGATGAGCTCGATCATCCGGCCGCCTCCGCATGGCCGCTAAGACGCAGCATCCAGTCCAGGAACAGGCCCAGGAAGGTCAGCCAGAGTCCCCAGGCCAGGACGTAGAGGATCGAATAGTGGTCGCTCTCGAAGCCAGGCAGGGCGGACGAGCGGATCCACTCGATCATGTGCGACATCGGATTGAGCAGGATCACCTCCCGCGCCTGGGGCGGCAGCGACTCCATCGTGTAGAAAACGCCCGAGGTGAAGAACAGCACGCGCGCGGTCAGGCGAATGACCTCGGGCCAGAACTTCACGAACCGCGCGACCCCGGCGTTGAACAGCGCGAACCCGAAGGCGAGCAGGCACATGGCCCCGAACGCTCCCAGCAGACCGAGAGGCTCATCGAACCATGAGGACAGGGGCTCGCCGGCGAACAGGCGCAGGGTCACCACGAAGATCAGGAATATGACCAGGGTCGAGGCCATCTCGAGCAGCACCCGGGCGGTCACGATCGAAAAGGGCTGGACCTGGGAATGGACCATCAGCGGCGCGTTGGATTCAATCGCCGTCGCTCCCCGGATCGAGGCGGAACGCCAGGCGAGGTAGGGGAAGATCCCGGTGAGGAGAAAGGCGGGCATGGAGGCGTTTATGGGCACGCGTCGGCCTAGCAATTCGTAAAAGAACCAGAGCACGCCAAGCTGGATGGCCGGTTCAACCAGAGCCCAGGCGTAGCCCACCCGCAGGGAACCGTGCCGCGTCCGCGCCTCGCGCAGGACGAGGGCGTGAACAACCCGCCCGAAGACTTCGAGCTGGCGCACGAGCTTCGCCGGTATACTCAAGTCCAAGCCGTTCCCCTCAGAGGCGAGATGTCCATCGTCTACAGGACCGTAGGCCCTATGCAAGTCCGGATGGCCCGCCTATCCCCATTGTGACCACCCATCCGAGTCCGAGGCCGTGACGCCCAAGCCGCCTTCGCCCTACGCACGCCTCCCCGGGATAACCGAACGCCTCGTCGAGTCGGCGTTCGGCGCGCCCGCGCCTGTTCGGGCGACGGCGGCCCGCTGGGCGGCTCGCAGGGGCCTGCATGCACACGCCCTCGCAGCCGCGCCCGAGGATGGCTATGTGCTTGCCCGCGCTGGCTTTTTTGAGCAGGCGGCCGAGCAGTCGAAGCCCGGCAGCGCAGGGTGGCTTGGCGCGGTGGCTGGACTGGGCCGCGTGGGGTTGGTGACGGAGCACGCTGCGGCGGCAGCGGCCTTGCCCAGGGCGGAGCGACGCTGGATCGCCGGTCTGGCGGCCGCCTGGGACCTCAAGACATCACTGGACCTGCTGGGCGCCGACCTGGCGCTGGAATCCGCGGCGGTGCTGCTGTCGGCCGATGACCATGAGGGCGGGAGCGCCCGCCTCGACGACCTGGCGGCGTCCGCGGAATACTGGCTCATCCAGGCCGCGCTTGATGCCCGGATGGGCGCCTGGGCGGAGGCTCGCGACGACATCAACTGCGTCTTCGCCGCCAGGTCGATGGCCGAGCCGCTGGAGACGGCGGGCGGGGCCCCCGGTTTGGGCGAATTCGGCGGGGCCGCGCTGCCCGGACGAGCTCGCGGACCCTTGATTTCCGTGGTTGTCGCCGCGCGCGATGCGGGGGCGACGCTGGCGCTGGCGGTCGGGTCGCTTCAGCGTCAGACGTGGAAGGATCTCGAGATCCTCGTCGTCGACGACCATTCGGTCGACGACACGACGAAGGTCGCCGCCGGTCTGGCGGCCGCCGACTCCCGGATTCGGCTGCTGAAGGTGACAGGCGCCCCGGGTGCGGCCCGGGCGCGCAATCTCGGGGTCGACGCCGCCCAGGGCGACTTCATCGCCTTCCAGGACGCCGACGACTGGGCCCACCCAGAGCGGCTGGAGCGCCAGGTCGCCGCGGCCCGTCGCGACGGCGCGATCGCCAGTGTCGCCAAGCACTTCCGACTGGGCGCGGACGGCGCGCCGATGTCGCCGCGGGTCTTTCCCCTGGCGCGGGCCTGCCCGATCTCGCTGCTGGTCCGGGCCGACGCCGCCCGGGCGGCAGGCGGCTTCGAGGAGGAGCCGGTCGGCACCGATTCCGAATATCTCGCCCGGCTCGATCTGCTGTTCGGCCGGCCCGCCGT
>CAZRKY010000117.1:0-9808 GCA_964600375.1 uncultured Caulobacteraceae bacterium
CCTTTCCGAACTGGAGGGGCCGGCTGCCGGTCACCGGCTGGCCGCTGGGGGGCCTCTTCGGCCTCTGGTCCGGGGGCCGGATATCCATGCTGGCGGCTGCGTCCATCGGCGTCTGGTCGGCGGTAATCGACGCCGCCTTCCTCGTCATCTTCGCGGCCGTGGTCTGGCGAGAAGTGCTGGCCGGCCGCAATTGGCGCAACCTGCCGGTGGCGGTGATGGTCAGCCTCTTCACCGCAGCCAACCTGGCGTTCCACTTCGGAACGCTTGACCCCGGCGTGCGGGACGTAGCTGTGCGCTTGGCGCTGGCTGTAGGGGCTATGTTGATCTGCCTGATCGGGGGGAGAGTGACGCCCAGCTTCACCCGCAACTGGCTGGCCCGACAGGGGGTAGATCGGCTTCCCGCGCCCGTCGGCCGATTCGACCAGGCGACGCTTGTCCTCACGGGAATCTCACTGGCTGCGTGGGCCGCCATGCCTGACGTCGTCTGGACCGGAGCGGCGCTCGCCCTCGCGGGGGCGCTCAACGTCGCGCGCCTGGGCCGCTGGCGCGGCCTCTCGACCGGCGCGGAGCCGCTGGTTTGGGTCCTGCACCTTGGATACCTCTGGACTACGGCTGGCGTCCTGCTTTTGGGGCTTTCGATCCTGGAGCCAGCGACGGTCCCGCGCGCCGCCGCGATCCATGCCCTGACCGCCGGGGGCGTCGGCGTCATGACCCTGGCCATGATGACGCGCGCCAGCCTCGGTCATACCGGCCAGCCTCTGACGGCAAACCGCGCTACGCTGACGCTTTACGTGCTGGCCAACCTTGCAGCCCTGGTCCGGGTCGTCTCCGCCTTCGCACCCCAGGCCTACGATCTACTCCTGGCCATCGCGGCCGGGCTGTGGCTCGCCGCCTTCGGTCTGTTCGTGGCCACCTATGGGCCGCTGCTGATCTCGCCGCGCGCCCGCGCGGCCTGACGGAGTCACGTATGGATCCCACCCTGATCTTCGCCGTCGCCGGCCTGATGGCCATCGCGGCCGCCCTCTACACGTCTGTCGGACACGGCGGGGCCTCGGCCTATCTCGCGATCATGGCGCTTTGCGGCGTCTCGGCCGTGACGATGAAGCCGACCGCCCTGGTGCTGAACCTGATCGTTGCCGGATTCGCCACCATCCAGTACCTGCGGGCCGGACAGTTCAACGGCCGGCTGTTCTTAAGCTTCGCTGTGACGGCGATTCCGATGGCGTTTCTCGGCGGCCGGATCGAGTTGCCGGGCGAGATCTACCGCCCCCTGCTTGGCCTCGCCCTGGGCGCCGCATCGCTTCGGCTGCTGATTCCGTCCAGGGCCATGGCCGAGCGCGAACCCAAACCGCCGCCCCTGTGGATCGCCGCGGGCGCAGGCGCGGCCATTGGCATGCTGGCCGGCCTGACGGGCACCGGGGGCGGCATCTTCCTCAGCCCGCTGATCCTGCTATTTGGCTGGGAAACGCCCCGGCGTACCTCCGGCGTGGCCGCGCTGTTCATCCTGGTCAACTCCATATCCGGATTGGCTGGGAACCTCACCAGCCTCAGAGCTTTGCCCCCCGAACTGCCCTGGTTCGCCGGCGCCGTCCTGCTCGGCGCCGTGGTTGGGACCTGGCTGGGCGTGAATCGCCTGCCCCGGCAACGCCTGGTGCAGGCGCTCGGCCTGGTGCTGGTCGTCGCCAGCGGCAAGTTGCTCCTCACCTGAGCATTTGACTTCCATCAAGGCGAGGGGGCCAGCCCGCCGATAGACACAAGATCACCGGGCGCTATTCGCCCGTCAGTACGCTCCGAGCCCCTGCCCCTAAAGCGCGCTTGCGCCACGGGTCCTGGGCCGGGTCCGCAAGGACCGAGGGTGGCAGGGAAAACCCGGCCGCCTCCCGCGCTTGGAAAGGGGCTTCCATGGGGCTTTCAACCCAGAAGCTGGCCGACGGATTCGGCCGGCGGTTTCACTATCTTCGGCTCTCGGTGACCGAGGTCTGCAACTTCCGTTGCACCTACTGCTTGCCCGACGGCTGGAAGAAGACCGCCCCGCTCACTTTCCTGAGGGTGGATGAGGTCGGCCGCCTGGTCTCCGCCTTTTCGGACCTGGGTCTTTCCAAGGTCCGGTTGACCGGCGGCGAGCCCACGGTTCGCAAGGACATTGAAGACCTGATCGCGGCCGCGGCCTCTACCCCCGGGGTCGGCAAGGTGGCCATGACGACCAACGGCTGGAACCTGCACAAGCACGCCGAGGCCTGGCGGACGGCAGGTCTCACCCACCTGAATGTCAGCGTCGACTCGCTCGATACGGAGACCTTCGCCGCGATCACCGGCCGTGACCGACTGCCTGAGGTGCTGGCGGGGATCGACGGATCGCTCGCCGCCGGGTACGCGGCCGTCAAGTTGAACGCGGTGCTGCTGCGCGAAAGCGCCCAGTCCGGCTTCGCCGCCTGGACCCAATTCGTGCGCGCGCGGCCGGTCGCGGTTCGCTTCATCGAGTTGATGCGCACCGGCGACAACGCCGAGTTCTTTCTCAAACACCACGTGCGCGGGACGGTGTTGCAGGACTGGCTGATCGCCAATGGGTGGACCCAGCGCGCGCGCGCCTTCGATGACGGCCCGGCGGTGGAATACGAACATCCCGATCACGCCGGCCGGATTGGTCTGATAGCACCCTACGGCGCGGGCTTCTGCGACAGTTGCAATCGCCTGAGGGTCACCGCGCGCGGCAAGCTGAGGCTGTGCCTGTTCGGGGAGGGCGGGGTGAACCTGCGCGACCTGCTCCAGCACGACACCGACCGGGCCGAACTGGGCGAGCGAATCCGGTCCGCGATGGGCGGCAAGCCGCAGGGCCACCGGCTGCACGAGAACCAGCCCGGCGACACCCGGCATCTGGCGCAGCTGGGCGGCTGATCAGTGAGCGTAGCCGGCGGTGCGCGCCACTTCCGACGCCCAGCGTTCGCTCTCGCCCTTGCTGGTGATCCGCTCCTGCGGCGGCATATGGTTGTCGATCAAGGGCGATGGTCGCGCCAGGCGCTCGAGCGCGTCCAGCCGCGTGAACGTCACGGTCGGTCCGCGCACCGTCACCCCGTGAGATCCGAGGCTCGCAAACGCGCGCGACAGGTTCTCGGGCGTCATCCCCAGTAGGGCCGCGAGCACCCGCTTCTCGTATTGCAGCGTGATGGTGTCTTCGCCGCCCTGACGAATTCGCTGGGTAATCAGGTAGTTGGCAAGTCGCTCGACGCCACCGCGCAGCTTCTGGTTCTTGACCGAACGCACCAGACCCCGATAGCAGCCCGCCAGTTCCTGGGAGACCGCGAAGGCGAAGTCGGGGTCTTCCTTCATGGTGCGGCGGATCACCTCGCCCGACAGCATGAGGATCTCCGAGCGCTGAAGTGTCCGCGCCGACATCAGGCCATCGGCGTCCAGCACGACCGCCGCCAGGATAAAGGTCGACACAGGCCGCAGGACCGCAAGCGTCGTCTCCCGGTCCTTCCACGCGCCCTGGAGCTCGACCGTGCCGTCCAGCAGAATGTAGAGGAAGTCGACCCGGTCACCCTCGAGCAACAATGTCGTGCCCGCAGGGAAGCGTTGCAGGAAACTCCCGCCCGTCAGCCGACGGAAAACATCGCGCGATACTCCGGAGAACAGGGGAAGGGCCCTGACCCGTTCCAAGTCCGTGTCCCTCATCCGATTCTGCGTCCCGTGATCGATTGATGCTGGTCAAGGCCTATAGCGAGTGAAGAGCGCGCCCCCTTTGATCTCCATCAATCCAGGGGCCGAAAGGACCTGCGTGGAGCCGCCGACGCCGCGGCCCGATCAATCGCCCGTCGCCGCCCGCCAAGCGACGTCGACGCGGTGATCGCCACCCCGGCCGGACCCATCCGCGACGCCGCCTATCCGGGGGTTCCCGCTAGGTCGCCCGGGCCGTGTTTGAGGCGACTCCCCTCCACAGGTGATGCAACAGTCCCGCGAACGCCAAGCACCAGGCGGCCGCCGCGATGAAGATGAAGAAGCGTGGGATGAAGAGGAGGAAGTCGAGCTTCAGCGCCTTGGCCAGCTGGAGCGTGCAGACTGTGTACATGCCGAGTGGAAATACGGCTCCCCAGTAGGAAGGGTCGTAGCGTAGCGGGAAGCGTCGATAAACGTGACGCCAGATCCCGAGCAAGAAGAGCATGGGGATCCACCATGTCCCGGTCGCCCAGTAGAGGACCGTGAAACCCTTGAGGAACGGCAGCACCGACTGCAGCAACGGTGCGCCGGCCGTGTTTTCGACCAGCCTGGCGCCGGCCAGCACCGAGATCGCCATCGCGCCCATGTTGATCCAGTACGGCGGCGAAAGGTCGTCGGGCGAGAAGGTGAAGAAGGTGTACCGGTAGAAGATCAGCGAGATCATCCAGATGTAGAACATGCCGCCCCACAGCCACATCGAGAGCGCGAGGAAATTGAGTTCAAGCCGGTACGGCTGTGGCCAGTGCGTCGCCAACAGGGCGCTGAGCAGGGCCACCGACTGGGTGGCCACGATGGCGAGCAGCCAGGCGCCGGTGATGCCTTCGTTCAGGGGCGGCTTCACCGACTTCACCGTCAGGGTGACGAAGATCGCATAGGTCAGTCCCGCCCAGAGTGTGAGCCCGACAACCCACAGCGCCACCGCGATCGTCACGCCGCCCCCGATCAGCAGACATTGCGTCCCCAGGATGTTGGTGGCGGCCACCATCGTGAAGAATCCCACGGACCGGCGGTGGTCGGTCAGATCGGCAAGGACGTCCGGTGCGAACCACGCGATGCGCAGCGCAGTGAGGCCCGCCAGCACGAGGTAGAGCCCGATGTTGAGCACATACAGACCCGCGCCCAGGATTGGCGCGCCGAGTTGGGTGACGCCGATCGAGAATATTCCGGTCGCCATCACGAGCGCGAAATATGCCGGCGACAGCCCCGCGACCTCCCGCCTGAAGACTGCGGCGAGGCTTTCAGGTCGGGTCACTGCGGGGTCCATGTCAGGCCGAGGCCGCTGCTCCCATGACCCGGAACCGGCGCACTTCGGTCAGGTAGATCAAGATCAGGGACACCCAGACGATTCCATAGAGCAACATGAAGCAGCTGGACGGCACGCCGATGATGTCGAGCAGGGCGCCGAACATGATAGGCAGCAGGAATCCGCCGAGGCCCCCGGCCATGCCGACGACGCCCGAAACCGGACCGAGGTTGGTCGGAAAATCGTCGCCGATGTATTTGAATGTCGAGGCCATGCCGAAGGCGAAGCAGGCGCCGAGCAGGAACAGTAATCCGGCGAAGCCCCAGGCGGACAGGCCGATATGGAACGAGATGGGCCCGCGCACGGTCTGCACGATCAGGTCCGTCTGCGGGTAGGACAGAAGAAAGAGGCAGATCCAGGAGACCCACAACACCCACCAGGTGACGCTGTGGGCGCCGAAGCGGTCGGACAGCCAGCCGCCAAAGGCTCGGAGCACGCCGCCCGGGAGGGCGAAGCTCGCGGCCATGATCCCGGCTTGGGCGATCGGCATGTCGTACTGGTTGGTGAAGTACTGCGGCATCCAGATCGACAGGGCCGTGAAGCCGCCGAACACGATTGAATAATATTGGCAGTACTTCCACACCTTGGGATCGCGCAGCACCGCCAGTTGGGCCCGCATCGAGGGCGCTTTGACCGTCCTGCCCGGATCCGGCAACGCCAGAAGCCAGAATGCGGCCGCCACAACCAGCAGGCCCACGGCATAGACTCTCGGCACGCTCTGCCAGCCGAAATGGTTCACGAGCTGCGGGGCCACGAACATGTTGATCGCGGCGCCGGTCACGCCGGCCCCGAAGACGCCCATGGCAAGGCCGCGGTTCTTGGGAAAGAAGCGAGCCACATAGGGTGCGCCGACGGCGAAGGAGGCGCCGACCAGCCCCAGCGCGAGGCCAAGGCTGAGGAACTGCCATAACTCGGTGGCGTAGGAGGACAACCAGAGCGGAATTGCGCAGCCGACCAGCAGGACCAGCATAACGAGCTTGCCGCCGAACCGATCGGTCCACACGCCGAGCGGCAAGCGCAACAGGGCTCCGGTCAGGATCGGCGTCGCCGTGAGCAGGCCGAACTCCGAGGCGTTCAGATTGAGGCTCTTTCGAATCGGAATGCCGATGACGCTGAACATCAACCAGGCCGCGAAGCACATCGCGAAGGCCAGGGTCGTAATGCAGAGTACGGTCACGGCCTGAGCACGGGTGGGCAGGGCGATGGACATTTTCATTTCCTGATTCTGGACGGGGGGATGACAGGCTCGGCCCCGTCGATGGGCCGAACGGCCTCCTGCGCCTCAAGGGGGTGGTTGGCCGGCGGCGCGTCGCCCGCGACCGGACGACGGCCCCCGGGCAGGGCGCGCGAGAAGGATTTGCGCGTCTTGCGTGGTTGCGGGACCGCCAACCGAGGTGTCGCCGGCGCGCGGCGCTCGCCGGGGCGGGCGGGCCTTGTCTCGGTCACGGCTTCGGTCGCCAACGTGTCCAGCCCCCGCGAGATCGTTGCAGCCCAACGCCGCATGACCCGTGGGCAGGAAATATCCGGCCTGATCACCCCCAGCCTTGACGAACATCAAAGCGCGACCTGATCGGGGAATGCAGTTTGCGGCACCAATCTCGCCGGGATCGCAGATGAGCCATACCCTCGACCGCCTCGCGTTCTTCACCCGCAAGACCGAACTGTTCTCCGAAGGCCACGGCGTCATGAACAATGACGACCGGAGCTGGGAGGAGGCCTATCGAAACCGCTGGCGTCACGACAAGATCGTGCGCTCGACCCATGGCGTGAACTGTACGGGCTCCTGCTCGTGGAGGATTTACGTCAAGGGTGGAATCGTCACCTGGGAGACCCAGCAGACCGACTATCCGCGCACGCGCCCGGAGCTGCCCAACCACGAGCCGCGCGGCTGCGCCCGCGGCGCCAGCTACAGCTGGTACCTCTATTCGGCCAACCGGGTGAAATACCCGCTGATCCGCTCGCGCCTGGTCAAGCAGTGGCGCAAGGAGCGGGCGACCCTGTCGCCGGTCGCCGCTTGGGCCGCGATCCAGAACGACCCCGCCAAGCGCGACGACTATGTCTCGATGCGCGGCTCCGGCGGCTTCATCCGGGCGACCTGGGACGAGGTCACCGAGATCATCGCCGCGGCCAACGCCTATACGATCAAGACCTGGGGCCCGGACCGCATCTTCGGCTTCTCGCCGATCCCGGCCATGTCGATGGTCTCCTACGCGGCGGGCGCCCGCTACCTGCAGCTCATCGGCGGCGTTTGCGGGTCGTTCTACGACTGGTACTGCGACCTGCCGCCGGCCTCGCCCCAGACCTGGGGCGAGCAGACCGACGTGGCCGAGAGCGCCGATTGGTTCAATTCCAGCTTCCTGATCCTGTGGGGCTCGAACGTCCCGCAGACGCGCACGCCGGACGCGCACTTCTATACCGAGGCCCGCTACCGCGGCGCCAAGTCGGTGGTGATCTGTCCCGACTATTCCGAGGCCTCGAAGTTCTCGGACCTGTGGCTGGCGGTGAAGCAAGGCACTGACGCCGCCCTGGGCATGGCCTTCGGCCACGTCATCCTCAAGGAGTTCCACGTCGACCGCGAGGTGCCCTACTTCCGTGACTACCTGCGCAAGTACTCCGACCTGCCGATGCTGGTCCGCCTGGTTCCGCAGGACGGCGCCTATGTGCCGGAGCGCCTGCTGCGCGCCGCCGAGTTCGACAAGGCGCTGGGCGAGACCAACAACCCGGACTGGAAGACCGTCGCCATCGACGAGAAGACCGGCAAGGTGGTCGTCCCCAATGGCTCCATCGGCTTCCGCTGGGGCGAGGACGGCAAGTGGAACCTTGAGGAGAAGTCGGGCAAGGGCCGCGAAACGGTCCTGCGCCTCGGCCTGAAGGGCGCCCACGACGAAATCGCCGCCGTGCGCTTCCCCTACTTCGGCGGCGCGGCGACCAACGGTTTCGCCGTGACCGACCATCCCGAAGTCCTGGTCCGCAACGTGCCCGTCAAGCGCATGAAGCTGCCCGAGGGCGAGGTCCTGGTGGCCTGCGTCTACGACCTCTTCCTGGCCAACTACGGCGTCGACCAGGGCTTTGGCGGCGACCACATGCCCGCCAGCTATGACGAGGTCGAACCCTATTCACCGGCGTGGGCCGAAGCCATCACCACGGTTCCGAAGGACCAGATCATCGCGGTCGCCCGCGGCTTCGCCACCAACGCCGAGAAGACCAACGGCAAGTCGATGGTGATCATCGGCGCGGCGATGAACCACTGGTTCCACATGGACATGAACTACCGTGCCGCCATCAACATGCTGGTGATGTGCGGTTGCGTGGGCCAGTCCGGCGGCGGCTGGTCGCACTACGTGGGCCAGGAGAAGCTGCGGCCGCAGACCGGCTGGACGCCGCTCGCCTTCGCCACCGACTGGATCCGTCCGCCCCGCCAGCAGAACTCGACCTCGTTCTTCTACGCCCACAGCGACCAGTGGCGTTACGAGACCGTCGAGATGAGCGAGATCCTGTCGCCGACCGCGCCCGAAGGGGTCTGGGACGGCGCCATGATCGACTTCAACGCCAAGGCCGAACGCCTGGGCTGGCTGCCGTCCGCGCCCGCGCTGAAGACCAATCCGCTTGAGGTGGCCAAGGCCGCCGAGGCCGCCGGCGTCGACGCCAGGGACTACACCCTCAATCAACTCAAGTCCGGCGACCTGAAGCTCTCCTGCATGGACCCGGACGATCCGGCCAACTGGCCGCGCAACATGTTCATCTGGCGCTCGAACCTGCTCGGCTCGTCAGGCAAGGGCCACGAGTATTTCCTCAAGCACCTGCTCGGCGCCCAGAACGGCGTGCAGGGCAAGGACCTGGGCGAGACCGGCGGCCAGAAGCCCAACGAGGTCGTCTGGCGCGAGGAAGCGCCGGAAGGGAAGCTGGACCTGCTGGTCACGCTCGACTTCCGCATGTCCACGACGGCGGTCTATTCCGACATCGTCCTGCCGACGGCCACCTGGTACGAGAAGAACGACCTCAACACTTCCGACATGCACCCCTTCATCCACCCGCTCGGCGCGGCCGTGGACCCGGCGTGGGAGTCGAAGTCGGACTGGGAGATCTTCAAGGCCATCGCCAGGAAGTTCTCCACGGTGGCGCCGGAGGTCCTGGGGGTCGAGCGCGACGTCGTGCTCACGCCCATCCAGCACGACAGCGCCGCCGAACTGGCCCAGCCGTTTGATGTGCGCGACTGGTCCAAGGGCGAGTGCGAGGCGATCCCGGGCAAGACCATGCCGCAGATCACCATCGTCGAACGCGACTATCCCAACACCTACAAACGCTTCACCGCACTCGGTCCATTGCTGGCCAAGGCGGGCAACGGCGGCAAGGGACTGGGTTGGAAGACTGACCACGAGGTCGATCTGCTGCGAGAGCTCAACGGTGAAGTCCTCGACGAGGGTCAGACCCTGGGCATGCCTCGCATCGAGACCGATATCGAGGCCTGCGAGACCATCCTGATGCTGGCTCCGGAAACCAACGGCGAGGTGGCCGTCCGGGCCTGGGGTGCGCTGGAGAAGCAGACCGGGCGCGAGCACGCCCATCTGGCCATGCCGAAGGAGGACGAGAAGATCCGCTTCCGCGATCTGGTCGCCCAGCCGCGCAAGATCATCTCCTCTCCGACCTGGTCGGGTATCGAGAGCGAACACGTCTGCTACACTGCGGGCTACACCAACGTGCATGAGCTGATCCCCTGGCGGACGCTCACGGGCCGGCAGCAGCTCTACCAGGACCATCTCTGGATGCGGGCCTTCGGCGAGGCGCTCTGCG
>CAZRKY010000118.1:0-9800 GCA_964600375.1 uncultured Caulobacteraceae bacterium
ACAGGCCCACGATGTCGGCCTTGTGCTCGATGGCGGCGTCGAGGATGCGGTCGGCCGGGACCATGACGCCCAGGTCGATGACCTCATAGTTGTTACACTGCAGGACCACTCCGACGATGTTCTTGCCGATGTCGTGCACGTCGCCCTTGACCGTGGCCATGACGATCCTGCCGGCGGCCTGGCGAACCTGGCCGGCCTTCTCGGCCTCCATGTAGGGGGTCAGGTGGGCGACGGCCTGCTTCATGACGCGGGCGGATTTCACCACCTGGGGCAGGAACATCTTCCCGGCCCCGAACAGATCGCCGACGACGTTCATGCCGTCCATCAGCGGGCCTTCGATGACGTGCAGCGGCCGGTCGTACTGAAGCCGCGCCTCCTCGGTGTCCTCGACGACGTAGTCGCCGATGCCGCGCACGAGCGCATGCTTGATGCGCTCGGCGACGGGCAGCTCGCGCCAGCTCAGGTCGGCGGTCTGGACCTGGCTCTTGTCGCCCTTGTAGCGCGGCGCGATGTCGACCAGTCGCTCGGTCGGGTCCTGCTTGCCGGTCGCCCGGCGGTTGAGGATCACGTCCTCGACGGCCTCGCGCAGCTCGGGATCGATCTCGTCATAGACCGGCAGATCGCCCGCATTGACGATACCCATGTCCATGCCCGCCGCGATGGCGTGGAACAGGAAGACCGAGTGGATGGCGCGGCGGACCGGCTCGTTGCCCCGGAAGCTGAACGACACGTTCGAGACGCCCCCCGACACCTTGGCGAAGGGCAGGGTCTGCTTGATGCGCGCGGTCGCTTCGATGAAGTCGACGGCATAGTTGTCGTGCTCGGAAATCCCCGTCGCCACGGCGAAGATGTTGGGGTCGAAGATGATGTCCTCGGGCGGGAAGCCGATGTCCTCGGTCAGCAGCTTGTAGGCGCGCGTGCAGATCTCGACCTTGCGGTCGGCGGTGTCGGCCTGGCCCTGTTCGTCGAAGGCCATGACCACCACGGCGGCGCCGTAGCGCAGGCACTTGCGGGCCTGGTCCAGGAAGGCCGCCTCGCCCTCCTTCATGGAGATGGAATTGACGATGGCCTTGCCCTGCACGCACTGCAGGCCCGCCTCGATCACATCCCACTTGGAGGAGTCGATCATCACCGGCACGCGGGCGATGTCGGGCTCGGCGGCGATGAGGTTGAGGAACGTCACCATGGCCTGCTTCGAGTCGAGCAGGCCCTCGTCCATGTTCACGTCGATGACCTGGGCCCCGGCCTCGACTTGCTGGCGGGCGACCGACAGGGCGGCCGGGTAGTCGCCCTCGACCACCAGCTTCCTGAACTTGGCCGAGCCGGTGACGTTGGTCCGCTCGCCGACGTTGACGAAGACGGGCCTCATCGTCCTTCTCCGGAGGAGAAGGAGGGCCCCGCGCACCGGAGCAGCTCTGCTGCGAAGGTCTTTGCGCGGGAGGTTGAGGCGGAATCACCACTTCGGCCGATGTCGCGTTTCCCCCTCACCCTCCAGCGTAGGCCTACGCCTTCGGCTCCGGCACGCTGGGACCTCCCTCTCCGCAAGGGAGAGGGAAAGGGTTTCGCGACTGACGTCATGACGCCAGCTCGAACGGTTCCAGCCCCGACAGCCTCATCGCCTTCGGCCGCTCCGGGACTTGCCGCGGCGCTACCCCCGCCGCCGCCTCGGCGATCATGCGAACGTGGTCCGGCGTCGTGCCGCAGCAGCCGCCCAGGATGTTGACCAGGCCCGAGCGCGCCCACTCGCCCAGCATGCCGCTGGTCTGGTCCGGCGTCTCGTCATAGCCCCCCATGGCGTTGGGCAGGCCGGCGTTGGGGTAGGCGGCCACGAGGGTGTCGGCGACGCGGGCGAGGTCGGCGATGTAGGGGCGCATGATCTCGGCGCCGAGCGCGCAGTTGAGGCCTACGGCGAACGGCCGGGCGTGGCGGATCGAGTTCCAGAACGCCTCCACCGTCTGGCCCGACAGCGTCCGGCCCGAACGGTCGGTGACGGTGCCGGAGATCCACATCGGCAGCGGCTCCAGCCCCTCATCTTCGAGGTCCATGATCGCCTTGATGGCGGCCTTGCAGTTGAGGGTGTCGAAGATGGTCTCGACCAGGAACAGATCGACGCCGCCGGCGTGCAGCGCCCGGGCCTGTTCCTTGTAGGCGCCGTAGACCTCGTCCCAGGTCACGCCGCGCGCGCCGGGGTCGTTGACGTCGGGGCTGAGCGACAGGGTCTTGTTCAGCGGCCCCATGGCGCCGGCGATGAAGCGGGGCTTGTCGGGCGTCTTCGCCGTCCAGCGGTCGGCGCTTTCGCGGGCCAGACGCGCGGCCTCGAAGTTGATGTCGTAGACCGCGCCCTCCAGGCCATAGTCAGCCTGGGCGATCGAGGTGGCGGTGAAGGTATTGGTTTCGCCGATGTCGGCGCCGACGGCGAAGTAGGCGTCGTGCACCTCGCTCACCAGCCCTTGCTGGGTCAGGCACAGGACGTCGTAGTCGCCGCGCAGGGGGTGGTTGTGCGTGGCGAAGCGTTCGCCGCGGAAGTCCTCTTCCTTCAGCCCCCGCGACTGGATGAACACGCCCCACGATCCGTCCAGGATCAGGATGCGCTCCTGCGCGGCGACCTTAAGCGCCTTGATGCGGTCCTGCCGGGTCACGCCGAAACCTCCGCCTCGCGCAGGCCCAGAACCCGGCAGATTGCATACACAAGGTCGGCCCGGTTCAGGGTGTAGAAGTGGAAGTCCTTGAAGCCCTCCTCCTCCAGCCGCGCGCACATCTCCGCCGCCACCGATCCGGCCAGCAGGCGGCGCGTCTCGGGGTCCTGGTCGAGGCCCTCGAACAGGTTCGAAAGCCAGGCGGGCACGCTGCACTGGCAGGTCTGGGCCATGCGCTTGAGCCCGTTGAAGTTGGTCACCGGCATGATGCCCGGCACGATCGGGATGGTGATCCCGGCCGCCCGGGCCTTGTCGACGAAGGCCAGGAAGGCGTCGATGTCGAAGAAGAACTGGCTGATCGCCCGCGTCGCGCCCGCGTCCACCTTGGCCTTCAGCACGTCGATGTCGTGGGCCAGCGACGGGCTCTCGGGATGTTTTTCGGGATAGACGCCGACGCTGATCTCGAAGGGGTGGCGCGCGGCGGCCGCCGCCGTCAGTTCGGTCGCGTTGGCGTAACCGTCCGGGTGCGGCGTGTAGATGCCGCCCATGACGCCCGTCGGCGGATCGCCGCGCAGGGCCACCAGGTGACGCACGCCAGCGTCCCAGTAGTCATCGACGATCTGGTCGATCTCGGCCCGGGTGGCCTCGACCGTGGTCAGGTGTGCAGCGGGCTTCAGCCCCGTCTCATCGAGGATGCGGCGGATGGTGCGGTGCGTGCGCTCGCGGGTCGAGCCGCCGGCGCCGTAGGTGACCGACACGAAGCTGGGCGACAACGGCGCCAGCCGGCGGATCGAGTTCCACAGGGTGGTCTCGGCGTCCTCGGTCCTGGGCGGGAAGAACTCGAAGGAGACGCGGATGTCGCGGTCGGTGCGCCCGCCGGCCCGCGCCACGGGGCCGAGCGGCGAGAGCAGCATGGCGCGGGCGGCGGCGAGCGTCATGCCGCGGCCCTCTGCGCGACGTCGCCGCGCTGGCCGGTCCAGATCTTCACGGTGAGGCCTTCGGTATCCGGCGCGAGCGACTGGGCCGGCTCGCATTGCAGGCCCGCCTCCTCCATCCAGCGCCCGATCTCCTCGTCGGAGAAGCCCAGGCGGCGATGCTGATGCTCTGCGCGCAGGAACTCCAGCGCGTGGGGGGCGAAGTCGACGATCAGCAGCCGGCCGCCCGCGGAAACCAGACGCGCGGCCTCGGCCACGGCGGCCGCCGGATCGGACAGGTAGTGGAGCACCTGGTGGACGATCACCAGGTCGGCGGACCGGGCCGGGAGCCGGGTGGCGAAGATGTCGCCGTGGCGCAGCTCGACCTTCTCCAGTCCCGCCCGGGACACGTTGGAGCGGGCGATGTTGAGCATCTGCTGGCTGAGGTCCAGGCCGATGGACATCTTGGCCTTCCGCCCCAGCAGGGTGAGCATCCGCCCCGAACCGGTGCCCAGGTCCACGACCCGCTCGAAGGGGCCGGGTCCGGCGGCGCGCTCCACGGCGGCCTCGACCGAAGTCTCCGGGGCGTAGAGCGAGCGGATTTCATCCCAGCGCGGGGCGATGCGTTCGAAATAGGCCGCGGCGTTGGCTTCGCGTTCGGCCCGCACGGCTTCCAGACGCTGGTAGTCGCGGTCCGGCTGGCCGGTCTCGTGCAACAGGTCCAGCACGGCGTCCGCGAGCTTGCGCCGGGCGCCTTCGGACGGCAGGCGGTAGAAGACCCAGGCCCCGTCCGGGAAGCGCTCGATCAGGCCCGCCTCGCTCATCAGCTTCAGGTGGCGCGAGACCCGTGGCTGGCTCTGTTCGAGAATCCCCGAGAGCTCCATGACCGAGAGCTCTTCCAACGCCAGCAGGGCGAGAATGCGCAGCCGGGTCGGCTCACCGGCCGCCCGCAGGACGTCAACAGCCTCGTCCGCGGTAAGGTTCATAGGACATATAAAGATATCTTTATGTCTTTATGGCAAGCCGAAACATTGACACAATCCCTGCTTGGCCGATCATGAAACCCTGACTGGGGAGACTACAAAATGGCGCGCTGGACCGTTCCCGCCGCATCCGCCCTCGCCGTCACGGCGATGGCGCTCACGCCGATGACGCCGGCCGTGGCAGCCGCGGGGCTGAAGATGATCAACGTGCACGGAGATCCGCGGATCATCCTGGTGCTGACCCCCAACCACCTGCCCAGCGGCCGGGTCGAGGACGACGTCCGGCTCGTGAACCGCTCTGCCGACACCTACTGCTTCCGCTTCGAGGTCTATGACGAGGAGTGGGTTTATGTGCCGCGCCGGGTGTCGGTGATGACCGCCCCGCCGGGAACCGCCTACCGCGTGGTGAAGCTCGGCATCTATGCGCCGGGCTCGAAATACCGCTTCAAGTTCAATGGCGTCTATCTGAAGAACTCCGGGGCGGACGACTGCCGCCGGGCCCAGTTCCCGGCCACCACCGCCGACTGATCCGACTCAGCGCCGGCGCACGACACTCTTTGGGACGACAGTGATGACGCGCCGGCTTGGGCTCTTCGGTTTCGGCGCGTTCGGACGGCTGATCGTCCAGCACCTGGCGCCGCATTTCGAAATCCTGCTCCACGACCCCTCCCCGGCGGCGATGCGCGAGGCGCGACGCTGGAACGTGCGCCCCTCGACCCTGGCCGAAGCCGCCGCGGCGCCCATCGTCGTGCTGGCCCCGCCCATCGATCGCCTTCAGGCCCTGGCGCAGGACATCGCGCCCTTCGTACGCCCCCGCGCCCTGGTCATCGACGTCGCCTCGGTGAAGGTCCAACCCGCCGCCTGGATGGACGCGGCGATCCCGGCCCACTCCGACGTGATCGGCGCCCACCCCCTGTTCGGCCCGCAGAGCGCCCGTGAAGGCGTGCGCGGCCTGGAGGTGGTGATCTGCCCGGTGCGCTCGCGCCGGGTGCGGCGGGTGACGGGCTTCCTGTCCACCCTGGGCCTGCGGGTGACCCTGGATTCGCCGGAGAACCACGACCGGGCGCTCGCCGCCGTGCAGGGCCTGACCCACCTGATCGCCAAGGTGCTGACCCGTCTCGAGCCCCTGCCGCGCGAACACACCACCGTCAGCTACGACCTGGTGATGAAGGGGGCCTCGCTGGTCCAGGGCGACTCCGAAGACCTGTTCCTGGCCATCGAGCGGGACAATCCCTACGCCGCCGACGTCCGGCGCCGCTTCCTGCGCGAAGTCGAGGCGCTGTGCGCCGGGCTCGAAGGCCACAGCCGCCCGCGCTAGGCGCCCCGCGACAGCCGGTCGGCGATCAACAGGCCGGGAGCCAGACAGGCGATCAGCGCCAGCTCGCCGAGGTCAGTGACCAGATAGCGGGGCGCCCCCGCCAGGGTGAGGGCCGCCAGTCCCAGCAGCACGCCACAAAGCCCGATGGCCTGGCAAAGCAGGGCCGTCCTCGCGCCCCCGTGCAGCGAGGCATAGAGAATGATCAGGCCGCAGACGCCCTCAATCACCGCCGCGGGCAGGATGCGCGGCCCCACCAGCCAGGGGACCGGCAGGCCCATGTGGCTGGCGGACGCCAGGATGAAGATCACGGCCTCCACGCCCAGGAGGATTTTCAGCAGCCTGTCCATGGCCGGACAATGGCGCGGACGCCGACGTTGGCGCAAGCGCGCGCCCCTAATCGGCGACCGGCGTCTTCAGCGGTTCGCCCGCGAAGTGGGCCGCCAGGTTGGCCATCATCAGCCCCAGCATCCCCTGCACCGCCTCGGTGGTGGCGCCGCCGGTGTGGGGCGTCAGCACGACGTTGGGGACGTCCAGCCAGCGGACCGCCGGCGTCGGCTCCTCAACGAAGACGTCGAGCGCGGCGGAACCCAGCGCGCCCGCGCGCAGCGCCTCGATCACGGCGTCCTCGTCCACCACCTGGCCGCGCGAGACGTTGACCAGCAGGCCCTCGGGTCCCAGCGCCTCGATGACGGCCTTCGAGATCAGGCCGCGGTTGCTGCCGTCGGCGCGGCAGGCCACGGCGAGGATGTCGCTCTTCTTCGCCAGCTCGACCAGGTCCTCGACCCGCGGCCAGCTCACCTCCGGCTTTGGATTGGGACCCCACCACGAGACCGACATGCGGCAGGCCTCGGCGCGCCGCGCCAGGGCCTGGCCGATCAGACCCAGCCCCACGATCCCCAGCTTCTGGCCATGCAGGGAGCGGGTGATGGTCTTGGCTTCAAGGGTCCAGCCGCCGGCGCGGACCTGGCGGTCGCCCGAGACGATCTCGCGCCGCGCGCCCAGGATCAGGCCCAGCGCGTGATCGGCGACGTCCTCGTGGTTGACGCCCGGCGCGTGGGTGACCTGCAGGCCCCGCGCCCGCGCCCACGCCACGTCGATGCCGTCATAGCCGGAGGTGAAACAGGCGATCAGGCGCAGTTTCGGCAGGCTTTCGATCAGGTGCTTGTCGAGCTCGAATTCGCCGGCCACCACCAGCGCCTCGATGGCCTGGGCGGCCTCGACCGGCGGTCCCTCCCAGAAGCGGTGCACCGTGTAGGCGCTCTCAAGGAACGCGGTCAGCGGCGCCAGGTGGCGGTGCATGATCAGGACGGCGGGCTTGTCGCTCATGGCGTATCGATAGGCCCCTCGAGCTCGAGATCGTCAAGCCGGACGCGCCCGAAGGCCATGATCAGGACCTTCAGCTCAGGCTCGACCACCAGGGCGGCCGCCTCGGCGGGCGGACCCCAGCGGCGCACCCGCTGCTCCTTCTCGGGCCAGTCGTCGCCTTCGACCGTGACCCGCAGCGGGAAGACCGCGACCTCGACCTGGCGTTCCTTGCCGGACTTCAGCCGCTTGGCGTAGCGGTAGGTCCCGACCGGACGCTGGGCGATCCAGCCGTCCAGGCCCGCCTCCTCGTGGGCCTCGATCTGCGCCGCCTCGTGCGGCGCCTTTCCCTTCATCGGCCAGCCCTTGGGAATGACCCAGCGCCTGGTCTCGCGCGACGTGATCAGCAGGATCTCGATCCCGTGCGGACCGGGCCGGAACGGCAGGGCGGCGTACTGGACCTTGCGCTCGCGCCGTGTGCTCAACCCGCCACCACCGTCCAGAGCCAGTAGAACAGGCCGCCCACCAGCGCCGCGGCCGGGATGGTGATGAACCAGGCCACCACGATCGACTGGGCGACGCCCCAGCGCACCGCCGACACCCGCCGGGCCGCGCCGACGCCGACGATGGCCCCGGTGATGGTGTGGGTGGTCGAGACCGGAATGCCCAGGCCGGTCGCCAGGAACAGGGTGATGGCCCCGCCGGTCTCGGCGCAGAAGCCCTGCATCGGGCTGAGCTTGGTGATCTTCGAACCCATGGTCTTCACGATACGCCAGCCGCCCATCAGTGTCCCCAGCCCCATGGCGGCCTGGCAGGTAAGCACCACCCACAGCGGCACGTGGAACTCGCCCGGCGGGCCGCCCAGGCCGTGCGCGTAGAGCAGGGCCGCGATGATCCCCATGGTCTTCTGCGCGTCGTTGCCGCCATGCCCGAGCGAATAGAGCGATGCGGAAACGAACTGCAGTTTGCGGAAAACGCTGTCGGCGAAATTCGGCCGCGACCGGACGAACAGCCACGAGACGATCAGCACCAGGAACAAGGCCAGCACGAAGCCGACGAAGGGGGACAGGAAGATGGCCGAGCCGGTCTTGATGATCCCTTCGACCACCACCACGCTGAACCCCGCCTTGGCGACGCCGGCCCCGATCAGGCCGCCGACCAGGGCGTGCGAACTCGACGACGGGATCCCGCCCAGCCAGGTCACCACGTTCCAGGTGATCGCACCCATGAGGGCGCCGAAGATCACCGCATTGTCGATGGCGTCGGGATGGATGATCCCCGAGCCCACGGTCTTGGCCACGTGCAGGCCGAAGAACAGGAAGGCGATGAAGTTGAAGAAGGCCGCCCAGGCCACCGCCCACTGCGGCTTCAACACCCGGGTCGAGACGATGGTGGCGATCGAATTGGCGGCGTCGTGCAGGCCGTTCAGGAAGTCGAACAGCAGCGCCACGCCGATCAGGAAGACCAGGATCAGGAGCGAGGGGTCCACGCGCGGCCCCTACAGGTTCTCGGTCAGGATGCCGCTGATGCGGTCCGCCACGTCCTCGAACCGGTCCATCACCTTCTCGAGGTGGTCATAGATCTCGGCCCCGGCGATGTAGGCCATGGCGTCGTTCTGGGGCGTCGCGCGGACCAGGGCGCGCATGCCCTCGTCGTAGATGCGGTCCGACCGGTCCTCCAGCTCGACCACGCGGTGGGTCAGCTCGCCCAGTTCGGCGGCGTTGCGATTGATGTTCTTGAGCAGGCCCACCGCCTTGCGGGTCACCGCCGCGGCCTCGACGATCTCATCACCCATCTCGCGCATCTGGGGGTCGAAGGTCTTGGCGTCGAACAGCAGGATGGCCTTGGCGGTCTTCTGCATCTGGTCGATGGCGTCATCCATCGAATTGATCAGACCGCGGATGTCGCCCCGGTCGAAGGGCGTGATGAAGGTCTTGCGCACCGCCAGGGTCACCCGGTGGGCGATGGCGTCAGCCTCCTCTTCGCGAGCCATGATGGCGGCGCAGTGCCCCTCGACCCCCTCGCCGCCGTCCAGCAGCTTGCGCAGCGATTCCGCGCCCTTCACGAGCAAGGCCGCGTGCTCGTTGAAATGGTCGAAGAACGCTTCTTCCTTGGGCATCAGGGCCTGGAACCAGCTCAGCATCGGAGGTCTCCACCGGACGCGCGTCCGCGCCGTCGCTTACGACCGGCGCGCGCCCAAGTAAATCCGGGATCGGAGCGATTCGGCCAAGCCCGATGCGGCGCTAGATGAACAGGAAGTCCGAGGCGTCGACCTGGCCGATGCTCACCCCCGTCAGGGTGATGGTCGACCCGTCGGGCAAGGTGATCACCGCCCAGCCGGACCCGTTCGCGCTGACCGCGAGGTCAGTGAAATCGTCGACACCCGGGATGGTGGTCAGGCGGATCTTGTCGATCCCGTTCTCGAAATCGTGGACCGTGTCATTGCCGAACAGCCCCGCGTTCGCCCAGAACTGGTCCGCGCCCGACCCGCCCGTCAGGGAATCGTCGCCGCCGCCGCCCAACAGGTAATCGTCACCGTTGCCGCCGTTAAGAACGTCGATGCCGCCAATGCCGTAGATCGTGTCGGTATCGTCGCCTCCATTAACGGTCTCGGCGGCGGCCAGTCAGATGAAGGTTTCTGCAAACG
>CAZRKY010000119.1:0-9766 GCA_964600375.1 uncultured Caulobacteraceae bacterium
ATCGGGGGAGGATTTAGCGTGCTTCTCGCGTCTCGCTCCGCGCGCTAAACCGGTCCCATGGCGCTCGAATCCATCCCCGTTGAGAAGCTCACTGAAGCCGAGGCCAAGGCTGAGCTGCAGCGGCTGGCGCAGGAGATCGCGGCTCATGATCTGGCCTATTACCAGGACGAGACGCCCGAGGTTTCCGACGCCGACTACGACCTCCTGAAACGCCGCAACGAGGCCATCGAGGCGCGGTTTCCCAAGCTGGTGCGCGAGGACTCGCCGTCGAAGAAGGTCGGCGCCGCGCCGTCCACCCAGTTCGCCCCGGTGACCCACGGCGTGCCGATGCTGTCGCTGGACAACGCGATGAGCGACGAGGAGGTCTCGGATTTCGCCGCACGGGTGGCGAGGTTCCTGAAACTGGGCGACGAGGCGGTGGCCTTCACCGCCGAGCCCAAGATCGACGGCCTGTCGGCCAACCTGCGCTACGTTGACGGGGTGCTGACGGTCGGCGCCACGCGCGGCGACGGGCGCACGGGCGAGGACGTCACCGCCAACCTCAAGACGCTGAAGGACATCCCCCATCGGCTGAAGGGGTCGGGCTGGCCCGAGCTGATCGAGATCCGCGGCGAAGTCTATGCGCCCAACGAGGGCTTCGCGGCCTTCAACGCGGCGGCCGAGGCGGCCGGCTCGCGCACCTACGCCAATCCGCGCAACTTCGCTTCCGGCTCGCTGCGCCAGATCGATCCGGAGATCACACGCGCGCGGCCGCTTAAGTTCTTCGCCTACGCCTGGGGCGAGACCTCCGGCGAGTTCGCCGCCACCCAGACCGAGGCGCTGGAGAAGCTTGCCGCCTGGGGCTTCGACGTGAACCCGCGCTCGGCGACCCTGACGGGCGTCGAGGCGCTGCTGGCCTATTACGCGGGCGTCCAGGCCGACCGGGCGGGGCTGGGCTATGACATCGACGGGGTGGTCTACAAGGTCGACCGCCTGGACTGGCAGCGGCGCCTGGGTTTCGTCTCGCGCTCGCCCCGCTGGGCCATCGCCCACAAGTTCCCCGCCGAACAGGCCCAGACCCTGCTGGAGGGCATCGACATCCAGGTGGGCCGCACCGGCTCGCTGACGCCCGTGGCGCGGCTGCGGCCGGTCACCGTGGGCGGCGTCGTGGTGCGCAACGCCACCCTGCACAACGCCGACGAGATCGAACGGCTGGACGCGCGGGTGGGCGACACCGTGGTGCTGCAGCGCGCCGGCGACGTCATTCCCCAGATCCTGCGCGTGGTCGACGCCGACCGGCCCGGCCGCGGCGCGCCCTACGCCTTCCCGCACATCTGCCCCTGTCCGCTGAAGACGCCGGTGGTGCGCGAGACCACCGGCGGCGGCGCCGAGACGGTGGCGCGGCGCTGCACCGGCGAGTTCGCCTGCCCATTCCAGCGAATCGAACACCTGATCCACTTCGTCTCCCGCCGCGCCTTCGACATCGAGGGGCTGGGCGTGAAGCAGTTGCAGGCCTTCTACGACGAGGGCTGGGTGACCGAGCCGGCCGACATCTTCCGCCTGGCGCGCGACGAGGCGAAGCTCAGCGCCCTGCGCGAACGCGACGGCTACGGCGAGACCTCGGTGAAGAACCTGGTCGCCGGCATCGAGGCGCGGGCGACCATTTCGCTGGACCGATTCATCTATGCGCTCGGCATCCGCCACATCGGCGAGACCACGGCGGTGACGCTGGCGCGCGGCTACGGCACGGCGGCGGCCTTCCTGGCGGCCTGCGAGGCGGTGGCCAAGGGCGACGAGGCCGCGCGGTCGGAGATGGACGACCTCGACCAGATCGGCCTGGCCGTGGTCGATGCGGTCGCCGCCTATTTCGCCGAGGATCACAACCACCGGATCGTCAATGAGCTGGTCGCGGCCCTCACCTCGATCCAGGACGCCGAACAGCCGCGCGCCGACACGGCGGTGGCCGGCAAGACGGTGGTGTTCACCGGCGCGCTGGAACGGATGACCCGCGACGAGGCCAAGGCCCAGGCTGAGCGGCTGGGCGCCAAGGTCTCGGGCTCGGTGTCGAAGAAGACCGACATCGTCGTCGCCGGCCCCGGCGCCGGGTCCAAGCTGAAGACCGCCACCGAACTGGGCATCCAGGTGATGACCGAGGACGAGTGGATCGCGCTCGTCGGCGCGTCGTGAGTGGCCCCACGGGCCCGCGCTACGGCCTGCAGGCCGACCTCTACCGGCGCCTTCGGCCTGACTATCCCGAGAGCGTGTTTGAGCGCATCGCCCGCGCCTGCGGCGAGCCGCGCGGCGTGGTCGTCGATCTGGGGGCCGGTTCGGGGCAGGCGACGACTCGGTGGCTGGACTATTTCGACCGGGTGATCGCCGTCGAGCCCGACGCCGACATGGCCGCGCGCATCCCGGCGAACGAGCGGCTTGAGGTCCGCGCGCAACAGGCCGAGACGGCGGTGTTCGATCCGGCGGTGGACGCCATGACGGCGGCGACCTCGTTCCACTGGATGGACGCGGCGGCGGTCTGCGCCATGGCGAAGCGCTCGCTGCGCTTCGGCGGGGTGTTCGCGCCCTTCGGCTACGGGCCGTTCGACTACGGGACGGAGACGGAGGCGGGCCGGCTGGTGACCCGCGAATACGCAAAGGTCTGGCGCCCCTACATGGACCCGCGCCTGGTCACCTGGCGCTCCTATGCCGACATCATCACCGACACCGGTCTGGCGACCTGGGTCGAGCCCTTCGACCAGGTGTTCGAGCGCACTTTCTCGCCGCAGGACGCCGCCGGCCTGATGCTGACGACGTCCTACGCCACGACCGTCAGCCGCGAACGGCCGGGTTACGCCGAGGACTTCACGCGCCGGGTGGTGGAGGCGGCGGACGGCCAGCCGGTGACCGTCCGCTTCGACCTGATGGGCGCGGTGGCGCGGTTCTGAGGCCGGGGCCTATCGATTGACCGCCCGCATGCCGGCTTCCGGGTAGCGCGTGCCGGCCGCCGCGTCCTTGGGGAAGACAGCGTCGATGCGGGCCAGGTCGTCGCCCGTCAGCACGACGTCCACGGCGGCGGCGTTCTCTTCCAGGGTCTTGACCCGCTTGGTGCCGGGGATGGGGACCAGGTCGTCGCCCTGGGCCAGCACCCAGGCGAGCGCGAGCTGGGCGGGCGTGACGTGCTTCTCGGCGGCGATGGCGCTGACGGCGTCCACCAGCGCCAGGTTCTTGGCGAAGTTCTCGCCCTGGAAACGCGGGTTGAAGCGACGGAAGTCGTCGGCGTCAAAATCTTCGACAGACTTGATGGCGCCGGTCAGGAAGCCGCGGCCAAGCGGCGAATAGGGAACGAAGCCGATGCCGTGTTCGCGGCAGGCGGCCAGCACGCCGTCCTCGGGGTCGCGGGTCCACAGCGAGTATTCGGTCTGCAGCGCCGTGATCTGGGCGACCTTGGAGGCGCGGTTCAGGGTTTCGACCGAGGCTTCCGACAGGCCGATGTGGCGGATCTTGCCTTCCTGCTGCAGCTCGGCGAGGGCGCCGACGGTCTCTTCGATGGGCGTGTTGGGATCGACGCGGTGCAGGTAGTAGAGATCGACGTGGTCGGTCTTCAGCCGTTGCAGGCTGCCCTCGATCGCCTTGCGCGCGTCGGCCGGCTTGCCCTGGGTGACGGTGGTGCGCGCCGCGCCTTCGCCGACGATGCCGATGCCGAACTTGGTGGCCAGGAAGATCTGGTCGCGCTTGCCGGCCAGCGCGCGGCCAAGCAGCTCCTCGTTGGCGTGCGGCCCGTACATTTCCGCGGTGTCGAGGAAGGTGACGCCGATCTCGAGCGCCCGATGCAGGGTGCGGATCGACTCCGCCTCGGAGTCATCGCGCCCGCCGTAGAAGGCGCTCATCCCCATGCAACCCAGGCCGATGGCGGAGACTTCGGGGCCGTTACGGCCGAGGCGACGGGTTTTCATGGGGAGGCTCCTGCGGGTGGGGTGCAGTGAAGGTGGGGGCGGCGGGCTACCGCTGCAATGCCGCAATGGTCGGGGAATGGTCCAGCGCGTCGGCCTCGATGGCGGCGGTCTGCAGCTGCAGGTGGGCGAACCAGCGCCGGGCGCCGCCGATCCGGGTCTCCGGCGTCGGGGCCAGGCCGGACGCGCCCCCTTCGGCCTTCAGGGCCGAGAGGCTGACCGAGTTCAGCACGTTGCCGCCAATGACGAAGATGACGCCCTGGGCCGCATCAAGCTTGACCACCACGTCGCAGTGGAGCGGGGCATAGACGCCCATGTGTTGGCGACGATCCTCCAGCGTCCGGTAGTCGGCATCGCCACGTGAACTGCACAACAGGTCGCCTGGATTGACCGGAGCCTCGCCCCAGTCGCGGGCGACATAGGCCGAGGGTAGCAGGGCGGCGGAGTCGCGGGCGCGAATGGCCTGGTCGACGTATTCCCAGTGTGCGATCGAGCGCTGGAAGGTCTCGGGCTCGCCCAGCCCCGCCTCGCACATGACCCAGGAGACGAAGGCGGCGGACCAGGGTTCGACCCAGCCCACGTCCTCGCCGAACCAGCTGTTCCAGACGCGGTTCTGTTTGGCGATCACCGCGGCCCCGTCGGGAGTGGCGGACCAGTAGCCGGCGACGGTGGCGAGCACCTGGGTCTCGTCCTCCCAGCGGCCGAGCCGCATGGTGCGGCGGGCCAGGCGCGGCGCCGAAAGCGGCGGGTTGAGCGCGTCGGGGACGATCTGCAGATCCCCGGCGCGCGGCAGGGCGCGGTCTTCGGTGGTGGCGTAGTCCAGCGACTGGAAGCCGAACACCGCCCACTCCTGCGCCGCCAGGTCGACGATGCGCCGGCGCGTGTGCGGCCCCAGCGGACCGACGCGGCAGCCGGGCTGGATGATGCGGTAGGACCCGCGGCGGCCTTCGACCCGGTCGCGTGGGGCGATGACGTCGAACACGTCGCGCGGCAGCCGCTCGCGAGCCGATTGGGCCAGCGGCGCCGACGGGGCCGCGAGGGCGGCGCCCAGCGCGATCAGCGCGAATGCGCGCCGTCCGCGAGCGCTCGCCGCTCGCCTGTCGGACACTGCGGGCGGCGCCGCCGTCAGATTGGCGCCGTGACGGCTTCGAGCCAGGCGCGCGTCCCGGCGTCGACCTGCGGTCCGACCACCGCCAGCACGCGGGCGTGGTAGTCGTTCAGCCACTGCGTCTCGGCGGCGTCGAGCAGGGCGGGATCGATCAACTGGCGATCGATGGGCGCCAGGGTCAGGCTCTCGAAGCCCATCATCGGACGCTCGCCGCCCGGGATGTCCTCGGCCGGCGTCACCACCTGCAGGTTCTCGATCCGGATGCCGTAGCCCCCGACCTGGTAGTAGCCCGGCTCGTTCGACACGATCATGCCGGGCAGCAGGGCGATCGAATTTGGCGCCTTGGAGATGCGGTGCGGCCCTTCGTGCACGCCGAGGTAGGAGCCGACGCCGTGGCCGGTGCCGTGGTCGTAGTCCAGGCCCGCCGCCCACATCGGCGCGCGCGCCAGGCAGTCCAGCGCGTGGCCGGTGGTGCCGGCCGGGAAGCGCACGCGGGCGAGCGCGATGTGACCCTTCAGCACCAGGGTGAACATGCGGATCATCTCCGCGGACGGCGTGCCCACCGCCATGGTGCGCGTCACGTCGGTGGTGCCGTCGAGATACTGCCCACCCGAGTCGACCAGCAGAAGGTTGCCCTTCTCCATGCGGCGGTTGGTGCGATGGGTCGGGTGGTAGTGCGGATAGGCGCCGTTGGGGCCGGCGGCCGCGATGGAGTCGAAGGACAGGTCCTTCAGCGCGCCCGTGGCCTCGCGCAGGCCTTCCAGCTTGGCGGCGATCTCGATCTCGTCGGGCAGGGTCTCCTGCGCCTCGGTCGCGATCCAGTGCAGGAACTTCGTCAGGGCCGCGCCGTCTCGGGCATGGGCGTTGCGCGCGCCCTGGATCTCGACCGCGTTCTTGGCGGCGCGCGGCAGGGTGCAGGGATCCATGCCGCGGATCACCTCGGCGCCGGCGGTCGAGAGGCGGTCGAAGTACCAGCTCGACGACTGCGACGGGTCGACCAGCACCTTCTTCGACTTCAGCGCATCAAGCGCCGAGGGCAGGGCGTCGGTGGGCTCAAGCGAAACGTGATTGCCGAGCCACTGCGCCAGCTCGGGCGTCCACTTGGCCTCGTCCAGGAACAGGCGCGCGGAGCCGTCCTTGTTGAGGATGGCCTGGCCGATCGGCAGCGGCGTGCGGATGACGTCGCCGCCCCGCACATTGAACAGCCAGGCGATCGACGCCGGCGCCGTCAGCACGGTGGCGTCCGCGCCCAGTTCGGCGATGGCCTCGCCCAGGCGGTGACGCTTCGATGCGGATTCCTCGCCCGTGTATTCGGTGGGGTGGGGCACCACCTTGGCGGCGGGTTGCGGCGGACGCTCGGCGGCCCATGCGGCGTCAAGCGGATTGGTCGAGACCGGGGTCAGCTTGGCGCCGCGACGCTCGGCCGCCTCGCGCAGCCAGTAGAGCGCGTCGGGCGAATGCAGGCGCGGGTCATAACCGATGACGGCGCCGGGCTGGGGCGCTTCCTCCAGGTACCTGGGCACGCCGCCCTCGACGAGGTCGCGGATCTCGAACAGGGACTTGTCGACCTGGACCTGCACCTGGGCCGTGTAGCGGCCGTCGACGAAGACCGCGGCCTTGTCCTTGAGCACCACCGCCGCGCCGGCCGAGCCGGTGAAGCCGGTCAGCCAGGCGAGGCGATCATTCGCCGCGGGCAGGTACTCATTCTGGTGCTCGTCCTCGTGGGGCACGAGGAAGCCGTCGAGGCCCTGGGCGGCCATGGCCTCGCGAATGCGGGGCAGGTGCTTTGAGCCGAAAGAAGGGTCGGTGTGTTCGTCGAAGGTCTGGCGCATATTGGACAAGTAGCGCGCCCGTGCGCGCTTCGCCAATAGCTATTGAGATTTCTGTGGCGAATTGAATGAGTCACAATGGCGGGTCCGGGAGGCGACCATGAACGACGAGATCCTTGAAGCCTTGAAGCGCATCGAAAAGGCCAGCGCGGAGACGACGGCCAAGGTCGGTTCGGCCTTTTGGGGCGCCGGCGTGTTGATGGCGGCGGGAATGAACTACGGCCGCGACGGTTGGGACTCGATCTTCTGGTCGCTGCTGAGCTGGGCCAACGTTGGATACCTGCTGGTGAAGCACGCGGCCTAGGCCGACCTAGGGGCGCTCAAGAAAGAATGCCGCTTCCGATGGATTGGCAGGATTGACCCAGATGGTGCACGCTGCGCCGATTGGAAGCTGATCGACGAAGGCTGTCGCCGCTTGGCGCGTGTCGGATAGTCGCTCCCCGAACACTGGCTTTACGACAGCTTCGCGGGGCCCTTCGAATTCGAACCGACAGGCTACGATTGGTGCCCAACCTGGCCGGCGCTTGCCTTCTTCGTCCAAGACGCCCTCGGCCACAAACTGGGTTCGACTCTCAATGACCGTCGCTGGAACCTCGCGCCAGTGTTTTAGGCTCGACCGATCCGGCGCATCCGCCAAGTCGTAGAAAAATCGAGGTTGCGCTGGGCCCTGCGTGAAGAACGCAACAAACGCATCCAGAACCATTCCGACGTGGCGAACGAAGTCCCGATTCACCCCCGCCGCTCCAGCACAAGCGTCGCCCAGGCGTCGCGGTGGATGCGCGACGTCACGCGGAAGCCCTTCGACAGATAGGCCGCCTTCACGCGCCGTTCCTGTGTGCGCAGCAGGCCCGAGAGGATTGCGATCCCGCCGGGCTTGAGCGCGTCGTGGATCGACTTCGACAGCATCACCAGCGGCGGCGCCAGGATGTTGGCGAACACCAGATCGTAGGGGCCATGACGCGTCACCTCACGATCATTGAGTCCCGACGCGTGGACGAAGTGTGCGTTCGCCGCGTTGAGCTTGGCGTTCTCGTTGGAAATTCGCACCGACGGTTCGTCGATGTCCGTGCCGATGGCGATGCGCGTGCCGGTCTTCGCCGCGGCGATGGCCAGCACGCCGGTGCCGGCGCCGACGTCGAGCACGCGCTCGAACGCGCGCTTCTTCAGCAGGGTGTCGTAGGCGCGCAGGCAGCCCGACGTCGTGCCGTGGTGGCCGGTCCCAAAGGCGGCGCCCGCGTCGATCTTCAGCGCGACCTTGCCGGCGGGACGGCGGCCTTCGTCGTGGGCGCCGTAGACGAAGAAGCGTCCCTCGCGCACCGGCGGCAGTCCCGAAAGCGACATCGCCAGCCAGTCGGCGTCGGCGAGTTTCTCGCGCGTGACGTTGAGCGCGTCGAACGCGCGCAGGGCGGATTCAATTCCGTCGGCTTCATCCGCGTCGTTGGGAAACGCATCGATGCGCCACACGCCGCGGTCTTCGTCTTCTTCCAGAATCGAGTAGGTGGCGCCTTCGAGATTCACATCGGAATCGATCGCGCGTGCGGCTGCTTCGGCGGCGTCTCGCGGGCCTCGGGCAACAATTTGTTCGGCGGGTTCGGACATTTCGTTGTGTTTGGTTATCCTCCTGAGTCGGGACTAGCGCGGATGACGTTTCGACGCACCGCTAAATCGGGGTTCGGATAAATGGCGAAAGCTCCAGTGAAGAGTCCGGCCGCAAAGGCCAAACCGAAAGCCGCGGCGAAACCAGCCGCGGCCAAGAAGCCCGCAGCCGCTAAAAAGCCGGCCGCGAAAAAGCCTGCAGTGAAGAAGCCCGCGGCCAAGCCCGCGCCCGCCAAGAAGCCGGCGGCCGCGAAGAAGCCCGCGACGAAGGCTGCGCCCGCCAAGAAGCCGGCGGCCGCCAAGAAGCCTGCCGTGAAGAAGGCTCCGGCCAAGAAGCCGGCAGCCGCCAAGAAACCCGCCGCCAAGCCGGCGGCCGCGAAGAAACCCGCAGCCAAGAAGGCGCCTGCCAAGAAGCCGGCGGCGGCCAAGAAGCCCGCCGCGAAGAAGCCTGCGGCCAAGAAGCCGGCAGCCAAAAAACCGGCTGCGAAGAAGCCTGCCGCAAAGGCTCGCCCTAGCACGGCGCCGAAACCGGCGGCGGCCACCACTGCTCCCGTGAGCAGCGCGCCGTCTTCGGCGCCAGCACCCACGCCGGTCGGCGAGTCCAAGCCCCTGTCCACGCACGCCAGCACGCCCGCCAGGAAGAAGCCCAAGGGTTTCTGGGCGACCCTGTTCGGGGTGTTCGACAAGGACTGAGTCCGGCAGGACTGAGTTCGGACGATCGCCGGGGAACTAGCCCTTCGGCTTCATCGCATCCGCGACGAGACGGTCTCGAGGGTCTGGCGACAACGCCAGGCCCTCGATGACTCCGAGGCGGTCGGACTCCGGCTTGTTCTGGCCCATCTTCCGCTTGGCCTCGACCCGCGTGACGCTCAGCGTCACCCCCACGATCCCGCGCAACAGTCGCTCGACATAGTCGGCCGGCGCATCGGCGAGCGACCACGGTTGCGCACGCCCGGCTTCGTGCCGGTCCGACAGTCGTGTGACGACGTCCAGCAGATGCGCCGGGTCGTCGATCCAGTCGAGCCTGCCGTAGAGATGCACCGCCTCGTAGTTCCAGGTCGGCACCTGCTTTCCGTCGGCGGCCTTGGACGGATACCAGCTGGGCGAGATGTAGGCTTCCGGCCCGTTGATGATCACCATCGCCTCGCCGTCGCCGCAGAGCGCGCGATGCGGATTGGCGCGCGCGACGTGGCCGACCAGGCGCATCGGCTCGCGTTCGAACAGGAAGGGCAGGTGGGTGGCGTAGAGCCCTTCGGGTCCGTTGGTGACAAGCGTCGCCAGGCGCGCAGCCTCGATCATCGCGGCGATGGCGT
>CAZRKY010000120.1:0-9623 GCA_964600375.1 uncultured Caulobacteraceae bacterium
ATGAAATCGAACTCGAGGTCGGCGATGCGCTCGCCGAAATTCACCGGCCCCGTCGTCAGGCCACGCGCCGAGACGTAGAGCGGGACCTGCCAGCCGTGGTTCAACCATGGCGTCGCCGCGAGCCGCACCTTGCCGACGATCTGGGTCCAGAGCTGGAGCGCTGCGCACGCGTCCTTCCACGCCGGATACGGGATGGCTGGCCAGGCGGGATGATCGGTCATGTTCCAAGAATAGGCGCCGTTTCGGATCGGGCGAAACAACCCTTTTGACCGACTCCCGGTTAGCTCTACAGTCCCCGCCGATGGCCCGCCGCAAGTCGCCCGACACCCTGGAAAACACCCTCGCTCGCATCTTCGAGACGAGCGCGGCCAGCGAGGCCAGCTGGTTCCTGTTGCCGGGCGGCGGGCGGTTGTTTTCGGCGGGTGACGAAGCGGAGACGCTCTACCTCCTGCGCGCCGGCCGGCTCGGCGTGTTCCGCCGCGAGGAAGGCCGCGAGAGCCAGTTCCTGGGGGTGGTGACGCCGGGCGAGCCGGTCGGCGAAATGGCCATGATCGCCGGCACCGCCCACACGTCGACGGTGGTGGCGCTGAGGGATTCCGAGATCCTCGCCCTGCCCCGCGAGAGCTTCTTCAAGGCGGCGCGCGATTATCCGGAAGTGATGACCGAGCTGGCGCGGCTGATGATCCGCCGGGCGCGCACCCCCGCCGGCGGCGGTCAATTGTCGGAGCCGGCGGTGTTCGGGTTCATCGGCCTGTCGGAACGCGCCATCCGGCCCTTCGTCGACCTGGTCGAAGCCGAGGTCGCGGCCCTGGGTTTTTCGGTGAAGGTGGTGGATTCCACCGCCCTGCGGTCGGCCGCCAGCTGGTTCTCGACCGTCGAACAGACCCACGACTTCGTCATCTACACGGCCGAAAGCGCGGAGGTGAACTGGGCCCGGCTCTGTTCGCGCCAGGTCGACCGCCTGTTCCTAGTAGGCCGCCTCGAGGGCGATCCGCCGCCCGCCCAATGGTGGGATGCCGATGCGCTCGAAGAGCACCGGCTGATCGACCTGATCCTGATCCGCAAGCCCAGCCAGGACAAGCCGTCGGGCACGGCGCGCTGGCTGGACGCGATCAACCCGGCCCGCTGGTTCCACGTGAAGGGCGGCTTCCGTCCGGACGCAGCGCGGATCGCACGGGTGATCACCGGGACGTCGGTGGGCCTCGTGCTCTCCGGCGGCGGCGCGCGCGCCTTCGCCCACATCGGCGCGGTCCAGGCCCTGAAGGACGCCAAGGCGCCGTTCGACTTCTTCGGCGCAGCCTCCATGGGGGCCACCATCGCCGCCGGCCTGGCCATCGGCTGGGACCAGGAGGAGATGGACCGGCGGATGCACAAGGCCTTCGTCGACACCAACCCGCTCGATGACATCGCCTTCCCCATCCTGGCCATGACCAAGGGCAAGAAGGTCGATGCGCGGCTGGAGGAGCACTTCGGCGACGTGCTGATCGAGGACCTGCCGACGCCGTTCTTCTGCGTGTCGTCGAACCTCACGACCGGCAGCTACCACCTGCACAAGCGCGGCTCATTGCGCCACGCACTGCGCGCCTCGATCTCGCTGCCGGGCATCCTGCCGCCTGTGCTGATGGACGGCGGCGTGCTGGTGGACGGGGCGGTGATGCGTTCCTTTCCCGCCGACATCATGCGCGCCTGGCACAACGGCACCGTGGTCGGCATCGACGTGACCCGCGCGCGCGGCATCGATCCGCGCAGCCTGGCCCATCCACCGACCCTTTGGGGGTTGCTGTTCTCCGGCGCCTGGCATCGCGGCCCGCCCATCGTCTCGATCATGATGCGCTCGGCGACCATCACCCACGCGGGTGAACTGGCCCAGGGACGGGCGGCGACCGATCTGCTGGTCATCCCCCAGCCGCACGGCGTCGAGATCAGGGACTGGAAGGCCTACGACCTGGCGGTGGACGCCGGCTACAAGGCCATGACCGAGGCGCTCTCGCACCTGGACGGGCCGGTGACCATGCTGCGCCGGCGCCAGAAGAGCTACCAGCCCGCCGAGCCGATCATCACGCTCGACGACGAGCTACCAGAAACAATCGCGGGAAGGGCAGCAGTGTCGTCCCGTCGGACCGCCGCGGAAAAGCGGGCTTCAGGCGTCGCCGATAGGCGTCGAGGAAAAGGCTCCGATCGGCGTCAGAGCTGAGCGCCTCGACGTAGGGCCGCAGCCCCGACCCCAGCATCCAGTCGACGATCGGATCCTCGCCGGTCAGCGCGTGGAGATAGGTCGTGCTCCAGACGTCGACGCTGTCGCACAGCGGGGCCAGCCAGCCGTAGTAGTCTTCGGGCGAACCCAGCGGTCGCACGCCCTCCACCCTGGCCAGCGCCTCGGCCCACGGCCCGTCGGCCGCGGTTTCGCGCATCAGCACATGCCACGGCGCGACGTAGGAGATCGGCATCTGGCAGGCCAGCACACCGCCGGGCGCAAGGCTTGCGGCCAGACGCGGAAACAGGGCGGCATGGTCAGGCAGCCAGTGGAGCGCCGCGTTGGAGAAGATCAGGTCAGGTGGCGTGGCCGGCGACCAGTCCTGGACCCCCAGCTCCACCCAGTCGATGTCTTCGGGCCGTTCCCGCCCGCGGGCCAGCATGTTGGGGCTGGAGTCGAGGCCGTGGACGGCCGCTGTCGGATGGCGGCGCTTCAGCAGCGCGGCGTGTTCGCCCGTGCCGCAGCCCAGGTCCCAGATCTCGTGCGGGTCCAAATCCCCGGGGATCTGGACCATCAAGTCCAGCGCCGGCCGGTCGCGGTAGGCCTTGTAGCGTTCGTATTGGGCGGGGTCCCAGGAGGTGTTCATGGCGCCACAGCTAGGCCGTGAATTCCTCATCGTCTAGTTGCAAGCCATTGAAGGCGCGGAGACTCGTCCTAGGTTTTAAGGGCCGGCAGTTGGCCGGTCTAACGAAAGGAGGTGATCTCGTGTCTCATTGTCTCAAACGTGGTGGCGAGATCATGAGCCAGGGCTATCCCTCCCGGGACCGCGCCTGAGTTCATGTGACCGCCCTGCGGTCGACAATGGAAAGGCCGCGGGGCGCTAGCCCTGCGGCCTTTCGGTTATCTGGAGCTAGGCCGGCAGCCAGCTCGCGGCGTTCTCCCAGAGGCCCTGGATCGCCGCCATCACGACGCGCCACACCAGCGCCAGCAGGCCGAGGCTGATCCCGGTCGCGATCCAGCCCAGGATCACCGCCAGCCCGTCGCGCTGCATCACCCCCAACGAGAACAGCGCGATGGTCACCGCCGGCGCGATGTTGCCCAGCGGGATCGGCAGCACCAGCACCACCGACAGGAACAGGCAGGCGATGCCGATCAGCTCCTGGCCGATGCGGCCGGTGAGCCACGGCAGGCGGGGCCGCGAGAGGTTCTCGGCGAACCGGATCAGGGGAATGAGCCAGCCGAGGCTCTTGCGCAGGGTCTGGCGCGACACGGACGCGGCCATGATGCGCCGCGGCAGCCAGATGATGTCGCGGCCCGAGGCCAGCTCCGCCGACAGCACCACCAGCGGCGCGCCGGTGATGGTTGTGCCGCCGGGCGGCAGGGGCAGGAAATTGATCAGGGCGAAGATCAGCATGATGGCGCCCTGGCCGCGCTCGCCGAACGCCTCCAGCACTTCGCCCACGTCCAGCCGCGGCCGGTCGCCCTGCCCCAGGCCTTCGAGGATGTCGGAGAAACGCGCGACCGCGCGAGGCGCCGCCGCAAGAGGCTCAGGCGCGCCGGAAGCCGTCATCGACTCCCCCCGGACGCGCCTGGCTTCATCGCTTGAACCTACTTCTTGTCGGCCTTCTTGTCGGCCGGCTTGGCGGGCGCAGCCTTGGCCGCGTCCTTCTTGCCCGAAGCGCCGCCGCCGGCGCCCTTGGCCGCGCCCGCGAAGCGGGTGACCTGCATGGCGACGATGGCCCAGTTGGCCCCGACCTTGCGCAGCAGCATCGTCGGCCGCGTGGCCATCGATTGCTCCTTGCCGTCGACCGTCGTGGTGATCTTCTGGCCGAGGTAGGCCAGGACCAGGTCCGGCGAGAGCGGCTTCAGCTTCAGCACCCGGTAGGCCGCCTGCGACTTGTTGGCGGCGAACAGGGCCTTGTGGGCCTCGGCGATCTTCTCTGCGCCGGAGATGTGGGCCCCGGCCATGTTCACGTAGTCGGCTTCCTTGCCGAACAGCGCGCCCACGCCCTTGGCGTCGCCCTTGTTCCAGGCCGCCTGCAGCTTGGCGAGCACGCCGCCCACCGCCGCCTTGTAGGCGCCGGCCGCCGGGGCCGCAGCCGCCGGTCTCCGTTGCGGGCCGCCGACCCCTCCACGCGTGTCGCCACTAATCACGATACCGCTCATGCCCCCAGTAACTCCCTTCCGATCAAGAAGCGCCGGATCTCATTCGTCCCGGCGCCGATGTCATAAAGCTTGGCGTCGCGCGCGAAGCGCTCCACCGGCCATTCCTTAATATAACCCGCCCCGCCCAAAGCCTGAATGGCCTCGAGCGAGGTCCGCACAGCGTTTTCCGAGGCCAGCAGGATCGCTCCGGCCGCATCGAACCGCGTTGTGCGACCCGCGTCGCACGATTTGGCGACCGCGTATACGTAGGCGCGCGCGGAATTCAGCGCGACGTACATGTCGGCGACCTTGGCCTGCATCAGCTGGAACGAGCCGATCGCCTTGCCAAACTGCTTGCGCTCGCGGACGTAGGGCAGGACCACGTCCAGGCACGCCTGCATGATCCCCAGCGGCCCGGCCGCCAGCACCGCGCGCTCATAGTCCAGCCCGCTCATCAGCACCCCGACCCCGCCGTTCTCCGGGCCCATGATGTTCTCTTCCGGGACCTCGCAGTCCTCGAACACCAGTTCGGCGGTGTCGGAACCGCGCATGCCCATCTTGTGCAGCTTGGGGCTGACGGAGAAGCCCTTGAAGCCCCTCTCGATCAGGAAGGCGGTGATCCCGCGGCTGCCTTCGCCCGGCGCGGTCTTGGCGTAGACCACCAGGGTGTCGGCCTCCGGCGCGTTGGTGATCCAGAACTTCGTGCCATTCAGGACGTAGCGGTCACCCTTCTTGTCGGCCCGCAGCTTCATCGAGACGACGTCGGACCCGCTCTCGGCCTCGGACATGGCCAGGGATCCAACATGTTCGCCGGAAATCAACTTCGGCAGGTAGCGGCTTTTCTGTTCAGGCGTCGCCCAGCGACGGATCTGGTTTACGCAGAGGTTCGAGTGGGCGCCGTAGCTGAGGCCCACGGAGGCCGAGGCGCGCGACACCTCTTCCATGGCCACGACGTGCTCGAGGTAGCCGAGGCCCAGGCCGCCGAACTCCTCCTCGACCGTGATGCCGTGCAGGCCCAGGTCGCCCATCAGGGGCCAGAGGTGGCGGGGAAACTTGTTGGTCTCGTCGATCTCGGCCGCGATGGGCGCGATCTTGTCGCTGGCGAAGCGGTGGGTGGTCTCGCGGATCGCGTCGGCGGTCTCGCCGAGGCCGAAATCCATGGTCGGGGAATTGCTCATGGAACGGGGTTAGCATTGCCGTTCCGGAGTTGGAAGCAGGCTCTACTCGTCGACGCCGCCCAGGCGCTTGAGCAGGAAATAGATCGAGGTCCCGACCAGACAGGCGCCGATCAGCGCCAGCAGCCAGGCGACCGCTTCCAGTCCATCGACGTCGTTGCGCGCCTTGATGAAGGCCGAGATGGCGCCGCCGAAGGCCGCCAGGCCGATGACGCCCATCAGGATGAAGGGGCCGGTCGTGGGCCGATCGGGAATTTCGACGCCTTCGTCGATCTCTTCGTAGCGGATGATGCGACCGGCAACGCCCTGGTCGGCCTCGGACGGATCGAACAGGGCGACCTGATCTTCATCCTCGTTGGCCGCGCGCGGGGGCGCCGTGTCCTGGCGCGAGGGCGGCTGCTCGATCACCTCCGGCGGCGGGGTCAGGGACCAGCCGCTGGGGGGTTCGATCGGCAGGGGCTCGGGCGCGGCTGCCTGTTCCGCGGCGGGCTCCGGCGCTGCGTCCTGAAGAGGCTCGGGCACAGGCTCGACTTCAGGCTCCGGCGCATAGATCCGCTCGGCCACTGCGGCGATGGCGGGGATGGCGGCTTCCGGCTCGGGCTGCGGCGCTTCGGCAGCCGGGAACGGATCGACCGGGGCCAGATCCTCGGCGGCTTCGACCGCCTCGACGGGCGGAGCCGCCGGGAAGGTCTCGACCACGTCCGCTGCGACGGGTTCAACCGGCGCGGACGTCTCGGGCTCGAACGCTTCAGGCTCCGCAGCGACCGGCGGCAGGACCGGCGCAATGATCGGCGTGGTGTCGAAGGACGGGATGTCGGCCAGGGGCTCTGGCGCGGGTTCGACCGGCTGGGCCTCGACCGGGGCCATGGCCTCGGCCCCGGGCTCGCCGGCCTCCAGGGCCTGGGTCTCGATCTCCTGCGGCGTCTCGACCGGGATCTCGTCGCTGTATGCGGTTTCGACCGGCACCGACGGTTCGGGCAGGGTCTCGGGAGTCTCGACGTCCGAACGGGTGACCTCGATGGGCTCGTGGGAGATCTCGACCGGCGGGATGCGGCGGACCACCTCGGCGACCGCGCCCTCCATGGGGACGTCGATCTCGGCGGGGCGGCTCTGGGGCAGCGCCGGGGCCAGCACGGTGTCGACCGTGGGGCGGACCAGCGGCGACGGCGTCGGCACGAAGCCTTCGTGCGGCGTCAGGAAAAGCGCCTTCTCGGCCGCGCGGCGGCGGATCAGGGCGTCAAGAATGACCGGTTCGCCCGATAGGTCGGCCTTGCGCCACAGGTCGAGCGCGCAGGCAGCCTCGGTCAGGCGGCCCTCGTTGACCCGTTTCAGGACGTCGGAATTCCGGAAGGTCTCGATGCCGACATTGTAGGCGAAGGCCGTCAGGGCATCGAACTGGTTCTGGGTAAGCGGGGTGTAGACCAGGTTGTTGACCGCTTCTGCGACCGGCAACAGGTCGAAATGGAGCAGCGCCTGGGCGTCCTCCTCGGACACCTCCGCCCCTTCCCGGGCCGACAGCGTATGGCCGTAGCCGATGGTCCAGCGGCCGTCGGGCAGCCGCGCGGCGCGCCGACGCAGACCCTCAAAGGCTGCGATCAGCAGGATTCCGGCGCGGGTGACCTTCTGGCGCGGTCGCATCGTGGCAAGTGACCCAAAACGAAACGGGGCGTTTCCCCTCGAAGGCGAGGGAGCAAGGAACGTTCCGCTGATAAGCTCCTAAGGGGGTCAAACCATGGCGAAGAGCGACGGGATTCAATCGTTTGGGGAGTACTTCCCCTTCCCTCCCTGAGGGAAGGAGGGCCCCGCGCATCGGAGCGAAGCGGAGATTCTTGCGCGGGAGCATGAGTGACGCCGCTGAACGACCTGCGGCGCGGCGGCCCACTCATCCTCCAGCGTGGGCCTTCGCCTACGGCTCCGGCACGCTGGGACCTCCTTCCCTCTGAAGAGGGAAGGAAGGAGCTAGAACAGGATCAGCGCCGCCAGGCCCAGGAAGCTGAGGAAGCCGACCGTGTCGGTGATCCAGGTGACCAGCACCGGCGAGGCCACCGCCGGGTCGCGGCCGAACTTGTCGAGGATCAGCGGCATCAGGGTTCCAGCCAGGGCCGCGGCGCAGAGGTTGATCAGCACCGCCAGTCCGATGACGAGGGACAGCCCTTGATCGCCCTTCCACAGCCAGGCCACGCCGCCCAGCGTCAGGCCGATGGCGGCGCCATTCATCATCCCGACGCGGATTTCGCGCCAGACGATGCGAAAGACGTTCGAACGGTTGACCTCGCGGGTGGCGAGGGTGCGGACCGCAACGGCCAGGGCCTGGGTGCCGGCGTTGCCGCCGATGGAGGCGACCACGGGCATGAGCACCGCCAGCGCCACCAGCTTCTCGATTTCGCCCTGAAAGGCGGAGATCACCGTCGAGGCGCACAGCGCCGTGCCCAGGTTCACCACCAGCCACGGGAAGCGCGAGCGCATCATGCCGAAGACGCCGGCGTCGCGGCCGATGTCGGACACGCCGGCGAGCGCCAGGATGTCTTCCTGGCTCTCCTCCTGGATGATCGAGACGATGTCATCGACCGTGATCTGGCCGACCAGCCGCCCGTGGGCGTCGACGACGGGCGCCGAGATCAGGTTGTATTTCTCGAAGATGTGGGCGGCGTCTTCCTGGTCGAGGTCGACCTCGATCTCGGTCACCGGCTCCATGATATCCGACAGCAGGGAGTCTCGCTTGGAACGCAGCAGGCGGCTGACGGGCACGGCGCCGACGGGCTTGAAGGCCGGATCGACGACGTAGATGTCGAAGAAAAGCTCGGGCAGGTCCCCGTCGTCGCCGCGCAGGTGGTCGATGGTCTGGCCGACGGTCCAGAACTGCGGCGCAGCCACGACCTCGCGCTGCATCAGGCGGCCGGCGGAGTCCTCGTCGTAGGCCAGGGAGGTCTCGATGGCGGCCCGCTCGCTCTCGGGCATGGCGGCCAGCACCTCGCGGCGCTGGTCGTCCTCCAGGTCCTCGACGATGTCAGCCTGGTCGTCCGAGTCGAGTTCCTGCAGGGCCTCGGCCAGGGCGTCCGGCGCGACCTGCTCCAGCACCTCTTCGCGGATGCCCTCGTCGAGCTCCGACAGCACGTCGGCGAGCACGTCGGGTGGAATCCACGGGATCACTTCCTCGCGGTAGTCCGGCGACAGGAAGCCCATCAGGTCGGCGATGTCGGCGTAGTGCAGCGCGTCCAGCAGCTCGCGCAGGCGCATGCCGTCGGACCGGTCGGCGGCCTCGATGACCATGGCGACGAACTTGGGGTTCAGCGCATAGTCGTCGCGCAGGGCGAAGTCCTCGAGGGCTTCGGCCTGGGCCTTCAGGTCTGCGGACTTGTCGGGCTTCTCGATCGGGTCGGCGGCGTCGTTTTTCACGCTCGTCCTCCTTCCGCGATCGATAGCTACCCTATGCTCCCAAAGGATGGTGCGGTCGAGAAGACTCGAACTTCCACGGGTTGCCCCACAGCGACCTCAACGCTGCGCGTCTACCAATTCCGCCACGACCGCTCGCTTTGGAGGCGCGCCAATAGCAAGGCCCGGCTGATTTGGAAAGGCTGCAGTGCCTCGCGCGGCAAATAGGCCAGGCCCCGGCCTCAGCCCTGCATGCGCGCGCCGGCCATGAAGTCGTAAACATCGGCCGGCCGCGTGACGGTGATGGCGATCTTGTCGTCGGTGATGTGGATCTCGCCGCGAGCCACCGGATGATTGTTGGCCAGGATCCAGACCTCGTCGTGTTCCCGGGCGTCCAGCGGGATCACGGCGCCCCGGCCCATGCGCAAGAGCTGCGCCATGGGCAGGACCGAACGGCCCAGCACCACTGAAATTTCGACGTTGACGGCTTCGACCTGTGACAACTGGAGTTCCCCAGGGCGCTTGAACGCGCGACCCCTTTGGCCACATTGGGTGTCTCATGCTTGACGAGCCGTTAAATCCCGAAGCCCAAGGCCCGATTTTCGGGCGCGCCGACCGCGTGGCGGCAGGCTGGGCAGTCTCGCATGGGTATGTCCCCTACCCCGAGGCCGTGGCGGCCATGGAGGCGCGGGTCGCAGCGATCGCGGAGGGCCGCGCGGGCGAGCTGGTGTGGCTGC
>CAZRKY010000121.1:0-9588 GCA_964600375.1 uncultured Caulobacteraceae bacterium
CGTTGAGCGTGTCGGCGCCGTCCTGGCCGTAGAGCCGGTCGATGCCGCCCGCGCCGTTGAGCGTATCGTTGCCCTCGGCCCCGTAGGCGTAGTCGGTAGCCGCCCCGCCGGTGAAGGTGTCGTTGAAGGCGCCCAGGCGATAGCGCTCGATGGAGACGAAGGTGTCGCCCAAGGCCTCGCCCGAGTGGACCCCGGTGGTCAGGTTGATGCCGACCGCGGCCGTGGCGTTGATGTAGCTGGCGTAGTCGAGGTCCGCCCCGCCATCCAGCGCGTCGGCGCCCAGCCCCCCGATCAGGATGTCGCCGCCGGCCCCGCCGATCAGTGAGTCGTTTCCGTTCTTGCCGTCCAGGGTGTTGCCCAGGCCGTCCCCGGTCAGGGTGTCGTTGAAGGCTGAACCCAGGATCTGCTCGATCCCCGAAAGGGTGTCGGTCCCGGCGCCGCCGGTGTTCTGGGCTGTCGTCAAGGCGAGGGTGACTGTCACGGCAGCGGCGGCGGCGCGGTAGTCAGCCTTGTCCACACCGAGCCCGCCGATCAGCTGGTCGTTGCCGTCGCCGCCCTCGAGGATGTCGTTGCCGTCGCCGCCGTCGAGGATGTCGTCGCCTGCGTCGCCCTTCAGGGTGTCAGCTCCGCCCAGACCGTTGATCTGGTCAATGAAGGTGGTGCCCAGGAGGGTCTCGCCGTTGCCGGTGCCGTTGATCAGATTGCCAAAGATGAAGTCGGCCGCCGAAACCGTGTTCATCTGGGTGTTGGCGAGGATCACCTGATCGGTGGCGGAGAACGTCACCTGCGTGTTCAGGCCCACCTGCGTGAGGGTGTAACTGGAGTAGCCGAACACCTGGATAAGGTCGTGATCGCCACCGGCCTTGAAGTCGGCGATCGTGTCGATGTCGTCGCCCGCGCTGAAGACGAACGTGTCGTCCCCGGTGCCGCCGACGAGATAGTCGTTGCCGTCGCCGCCGACGAGGGTGTCGTTTCCAGCCTGACCGTTCAGATTGTCAAAGTTTCCTCGCCCTTCGAGGCGATTGGCGACCTGGTTCCCCTCCATGACATCGCCCCACAGGGACCCGATGGCGTTCTCGATCAGCGAGCGGGTGTCGCCCTGGTAGAGCAGGGCGTTGAAGATGTTGCCCCGCGCGATGTTTCCGTTTCCCAAACCGGCCAGCTGTGCTTCCGAAGCGATCGAAAAACCGCCGGGCGCGAGACTGATCGTCAGGGGGCCGGCGGTGTAGTTCGAGAAGTCGTAGGTATCGACGCCGCCACCGTCCCAGACCGTCATGAAGATGCGGTTGGCGCCCGGCGCGCCCTGGGCCACCCCGTTCAGGGACATCTCCCCTGTGTTCTGGTTCCAGGTGTAGGTTGTGTCCGTGCCGTTGGTCGTGAAGTCCGCTCCGTACATCTGTTGCAGGGCGGCGATGTCGAGCATCATGAACGTGGTCGGGTAACCCCAGGTCTCGTTGGTGTATCCACCGGATGTGCTGGCTCCTACGTAGCTTCGGTAGGTCATCACGGTGAATTCAAGGCTGTCCTGGAATGAAGGCACGGCCATTCCGGTGAGGCCATCGGACTCGTGCCCGTGCTTGAGGCCGAGGGCATGGCCGAGCTCATGAATCGCGGTGAGCCAGTTGTAGTCGCCGGCCTGGGGGTAGGGGATGTTTCGGGACCCGGCGTAGTTGTTGTTGAACCAGACGTCGCAGCCCTCTGCGTCGGTCCAGGGGTAGTAACCCCAGGCGGTGCCGGGATCGGCTGACGACGCAACGGTGATGATGCCCAGGGCCGGAGTCGTTTCCTGGAAATCGACCAGCAGGAAGCTCTCGGCGGACCCGTAGAGGTAGCTGTAACCGCCGGACTGGCTGCTTGCGCCCTCGAGGATGTAGCGGACAGCCTGCTGAAACTCGACGGTTGCCGCCGCGAAATTGTTGCTCGGCTCGCCTGAGCCATAGTTGCCCGGATAATCGCTGGGCGATGTGGCGAACGCATAGTTGATCGTCGACATCGACCACGCCGTGCCGGCCAGTAGAGCGTCGGCGGAGGCGTTGCCTGAGGTCGTGGGCGTGAAGATGGTCCCCACCGCCGAGATTGGGCCCGGATCAGAGGACAGGGCGGAGGCGAAGAAGTTGGAAGCCAGGCCCAGGTTCGGGCCCCCCGCGTCGTCGCCAAGGGTCGGTTCCAGCGCCCGCCACGCGGCGTAGTCCACCCCCAGGCGTGCGTCCCTCAGCGTCAACCGCTCCGACAAGGCGAGCGGCCCGCCCACACGATGATCAACAAAACCCTCGCACAGACCACACATGTCCAAGCTCCCTGACGCGCTCATGGGCGCGTTTGCAGACCGGACTTTGGGTTGCACATGGCCCGCTGGCAACGGAAATCGCCCTCAGCGACGAACCGCCCCAGGTTGAGCTGCGCCGGCCCGCTCAGTCGACGAAGGCGCGTTCGATCACATAGTCGCCGGGGTTGTTGTTGGATCCCTCGGCCATACCGAAGCCGTCGAGCAGGGCGGCTGTTTCCTTGATCATGTCCATGCTCCCGCAGAGCATGACGCGATCGACCTCGGGGTCAAAGCCCGTCGCCGGCATGCCCATTTCCCTGAAGAAGGATCCGTCGCGGATGCGGTCGGTGATGCGGCGCTGGCGCTCGAACGGTTCGCGGGTGACGGTCGGGAGGTAACGCAGCTGCGCCGCCGCCATCTCGCCGATCAGCGGATCCTCCCGAATCTCTCGTTCAAACAGGTCGCGGTAGGCCAGCTCGGCCACTTCCCGCACGGTGTGGATGACCACCACCTGTTCGAAGCGCTCGTAGGCGTCGGGATCGCGCGCCACGCTGAGGAACGGGGCCAGGCCGGTGCCGGTCGAGACCAGAAACAGGCGCTTGCCGCCTTTCAGGGCGTCCAGCACCAGGGTGCCCGTAGTCTTTCGGCCCAGCAGCACCGGATCGCCCGGCTCGATCAACTGCAGGCGTGAGGTGAGGGGGCCGTCGGGGACCTTGATGGAAAGGAATTCCAGGTCTTCGGCCCATGCCGGGCTAGCAATCGAATAGGCCCGCATCACCGGCTTGCCCTCGCTGGGCAGGCCGATCATGACGAATTCCCCGGACCGGAAGCGAAAACTCTGCGGGCGGGTCAGGGTGAAACTGAACAGCCGGTCGGTCCAATGCCGGACAGACGTCACACGCTCGACATGAAATGCGGGGTATCGCTCAGCGAGTTCTTCGATAGAAGACATGGCGTTATTGGTCCGTTCTCGCGTAAAGCGCGAGGATGAGGCGGTCGGTGAAGCGGCCGGGGAGGGCGCGCGCCCTTTAGTCCGGCGCCCCGCTGGGCGCAACTGGGGAAGGTCCCGGATGGCCGGTCAGCTTGCGTTCATGCAATTGAGGCCATCACTTTCCCGAGAACACGGTTACGTCTAAATAGGCGTGTACATATATCAATATGAACGCCGTTAAGCCGCAGCGCGGACTGAACGACGAAGACTGAAAAACGGGGATTCTGTACGTGATCAAAGCTCTTTCCTTCGCGGTTCCGGCCGCCTTCAGCGTCATGCTCCTTGCCAGCGGCGCGCAAGCCGCCGCCTGCGCCGGGAGCGGCGTCATCACCCGCATCCAGGGCGGGACCCCCACGGACGTGGTCATCACCCGCGCGGGCGCGCAGGTCACCAAGCCTCGGGTCCTTGAAGTCGTCTGCGCCGGGGATGTCGTTTCCGCCAAGGGCGCGGCCGTCGTCACCCTGTCCATCGACGGCGTCGGCGCCGTGCGTGTCGACAAGGCCAAGCCCTACACCGTCGGCGCTCGCCGCGGCCGTCCCGGCGCCGCAGGCAACGTCTATCGCGCGGTGTCCGACCAGGTCATGCCCGACATGAAGCGGCTTCCGTGGGATGTGCGCACGAAGGCTCTGGGCGACCCGCTGCACTTCACCGTGCCGACGAACGCCGTCCAGACCATCACGCCCGGCCGCAGCCAGCTCACCGTCCGCCTGGTCGGTCCCGAAGGCGCTATCCGGGTCGATCTGTTCGACGCCACCGGCGCCAAGATCAAGTCGGCCGAGAGCTCGACCGGGGAAGCGACCTTCACGGGTCTCAACCTCACCCCCGGTGAATACCGTGTGGCCGCCAGCAACGGCAGCGGCGAGACGGCGGAACTCAAGTTTGCGGTCGCGGCCGGCCGTCCGGAGCCTTCGGCGGATATCGCCGAGTTGAGCGACCCGGAAGTCCAGGCTGCGCTCTACGCGCTTGAAATCGCAAAGGCTGATCCGGCCAAGTGGTCGTTCGAGGCCCAGCAGATCATCGCCACGGCTCCCCAGAACGGTCTGGACCGCGAGCGGGTGTATCAGCTGATCGAAACCTACGGCGATCTCTAGTCGTTTTCGACAAACCTGACTGAACAGGCAGGCGGCGGCTCCTCACGGGGCCGCCGTTTCGCTGTCTAGGCGGTGTCTTCCGGCGGCGGCGCCTCGGGGTTCGATATCCCGTGCAGCGTGGCGTGCTGCTTCTTGCGCTTGGTCTTGACGGAATCGTCGTCGGCGAATTCCTGAGCGGTTTCGGCGACCGCCACGGCGAAGCCGGGCGCCGACAGGAAGCCCCAGTATCCCCAACCCAGCGACCACAATAGCAGGGCCACGCCGATGTAGTGGGCGCCGGCGGCCAGCACCCAGTTCATGACCACCGGGTTGAAGGGCAGGGCGCGCATGCGGACCCAGAAATTGCCCTCCGGGTGGCGGCGAAGGTAGCGCTTGTACTCCCGACGGGCGTTGCGGGTGATCGCGAAACCGCCCGAGATGATCAGCGCGACGGGCACCAGCACCGCGATCTGCCACCAGATGGACAGCTTGCGCATCCCGCCGCCGTTCAGCTGAAGGCCGCGCACCGAGTTGGCCAGGATGACCGGGCCGGGCATTTCGTTCAGCGGCGTCTGCTGGAAGTCGGATTGCGCCAGGTTCGAGCCCCCGATGATCACCAGGCGGCCGCACAGGATCTGGCGGCTGGCGTCGGGTCCGGCCGCGGCGATGTCGGCGGCCGAAAGGCGGCGGAAGATGGCGCGATCTCCGTCAACGCATGGACCGCCGCCGTTCCAGGAAGCCGGAAGGTCCGGCCACACCCGGTCCTCCGACCGCAGTTCCATGGAGATATGGTAGTTGATCTGTTCGCGCTCGTGCGGGACCGCGTTTCCCTTGGCGGCCGCACAGATGCCGGGGGCGTTCTTCAGCCACTTCATCACCGGCGCGTCCGGCGGAATCTTGCCGCGCTGCATGGCGCCGTAGAGCAGCAGGACCGCGGAGTACTGCACATCCGGCCCGTGCGGCGTCTGGACGCACTCGAACGGCACGAAATCGCCCACCACGCCGTACTGGTCGGCCAGCACCTTTACCGACCCGAAGAAGATGTTGGGCGCCGTGGCGACGATGTCGTCGTATTCCGTGGTCGGGATGATCAGCCGGTCGCCCTCAAGGTTCAGCGCCTGGGCGGGAAACGCCTCGCGAGCCATGACCAGCAGCGGCGCGCTTGGCGTTTGCGACCAGGCCTTGAGCTCCGCCCGGATCGCCTCAACGGTCGCGGCGTCCTCCGGGGTCGACGTGGCGAGGTCGACGTCCATCATCACGGCGCCCGCCTGGTCCTGGGGCGGTGCGGTTCGAATGAACTCCAGAATCTTCAGCAGCGTCTCGCGAGGCGTCATGCCGATTGGCGCCCGCGGCCAGGCGTCCGTCGGCGGAACAGCCACCGATCGATCATCGAAATCAATGAACAGGACAGGGTCGCCGCCGCCCGACAGCAGATCAGCCCTCAGCTTGAACGCCGTGTTGACCATCGCGCGGTCGGGATTGCCGAGGATCGACTGCTCGACGATGGGAAACTGCATCGCGATGAGGGTCAGGATGCCCGCGCCGATGGTGACCACGAAGCGCCGGATGCGCATCCGCAAGATCGTGACGGCGTAACGAACGGCCTTCTTGCGGCGGCGGCGAGTCAGCATGGCGTCCCCTCAGATCAGACGAAACCACAGGACGCCGCCCGCGAGAAGCCGTAGCGGCCAAGGTTAGACAGCACGCCCCGGCTTCGCCTACGGTCGAACCTGGGCCGCCGGCTAGGGAGTCGGCCCCTTGGGAGGGCGTCATGCACAAGCAATTCATGGCCATTACGGCGGTCTGTCTGGCCCTGGCGGCGCCAGCGGCGGCGGGGCCGGCTCCGTCCCCGGCCACCTGCAGTCTCGTGCGCACCGAGACGGTGAACCTGACCGGTCCGAACGCCAAGGATGTCGTGGAAGCGCGGTCGATTGCAGCCCCGAGAGGGGCTGCCGCCCCCAACTGCAACGAGGCGACTGTGCTGCTGACCGTCCGCCGCGGGTCGGACAAGGCCTATCTGCACGGCTACGTCTCGGTGATGACCCGGATGGACCTGATCGAGGGGCACGCCGGCCCCGCCTTTGGCCCTACGCAGGTCGCGGCGTTTCTGGCCGAGTGGGCCAAGGCGACGGTAGGCGCCACCAATGACGCCCCTCCGTTCGGCGCCGAAGGGATCACGACCAGGCTTTCAGCCCAAGACTACGCAGCGATCCGCGCCCGCAAGCTGCCCATGCTGTGCCACGCGATCGGCACGCTCGATCGCAGGTGCCTCTACGTCGACCCCGACGCCGGCGGGACGTTGACGGAGATGTTCGACGAGATGGTCGGGTAGGGAAGGCGAGGCCCAGGGGGCGCTGCCGGCGGCGAGGTCCATTCCTTCGGAGGAGGAATGGTAGGCGCTGTAGGGTTCGAACCTACGACCCGCTGATTAAGAGTCAGCTGCTCTACCAACTGAGCTAAGCGCCCGACTGAACGGGAGCGGCGGTATAGCAATTCCCCCGCCGCTTGTCGATACGAGTCTGCGGCCGCGGCGATGCCCCGTCCAGGCCGCCGGACGCACGGTCAATCGTCGTCAATGGCGCGACGGCCGACCCGGACGTCGCGATGGACGTAGACGCTGATCAGGATGCCGAAGCTGATCAGCAGCGACATCATCGCCGTGCCGCCATAGGACATGAAGGGCAGCGGGATGCCGACGACCGGCATCAGCCCCTGGACCATCGCCATGTTGACGAAGGCGTAGATGAAGAAGATGCCGATCAGGCCGACCGCGGTCAGGCGGCCGAACTGCGTCTGCGCGCGCAGCGCGATCGCGAGGCCGTAGATGATGATCAGCGCATAAAGGCCGATCAGGATAAGCGCGCCGGCGAGTCCGAACTCCTCCGCGAACATCGGGAAGATGAAGTCGGTCTGGCGTTCGGGCAGGAACTGCAGATAGGCCTGCGTTCCCTGAAGATAGCCCTTGCCCCAAACGCCGCCCGAGCCGAGTGCGATGCGCGACTGGATGATGTGGTAGCCGGCGCCGAGCGGGTCGCTCTCCGGGTCGAGGAAGGTGTAGACGCGGTTCTTCTGGTAGTCGCGCAGGAAGTGCCAGGCGACAGGGACGGCGGCGATGGCGCTGACCCCGGCCAGGATGAACTTCCACAGCCGCACGCCGCCGAGGAACAGCACGGAGGCCGCCACCATCAGCATCAGGATGGTGGTGCCGAGGTCGGGCTGGCGAAGGATCAGCGCGGCCGGCAGCGCGATCAGCGCCATGGGCCAGAGCAGGAACGACACCTTGCCGACGTCCTCGGTCGAGCCGGAGTGGAAGACGCGGGCGAGCACCAGGACCACCATCAGCTTCACCAGCTCGGAGGGCTGGAACTGCATGAGGCCGAGGTCGAGCCAGCGCTGGGCGCCCTTGCCGACCGTGCCGAACAGCTCGACTGCAACCAGCATCGCGATCGAGATCCCGTAAGCGACGTAGGCATATTTGAGCCACAGCTTGATGTCGATCAGCGCCACGCAGATCATCACCCCGACGCCGATGCCGAAGCGCGTGGCCTGGCGCGATGCCCAGGGGTCCCAGTTGCCCCCCGCCGCGGCGTAGAGCATGGCGATGCCGACGCAGGCGACGGCGGCGAGCAGCAGCAGGATGCCGTAAGGGAAGGCGCGGACCTTGTCGGCGAAGGAGTACTTCGTCTGGTCGACGACATAGAGCTCGTAGGTGGACATGCCCTGGCCTCGCTGCCTCGTGCTCTAGCTCAAGCCGACGGGCGTCGGGCCGATCCCGACGCCGCTTCCCTCTTCCGTTCCGCCGCCTTTCCGCCCTAGCGCTGGCCCGCCCTAGCGCTGGCGCTGCGGCATGGCGGCGAGGTTGCGCGCGCCGGGGTCGCGCGCGGGGTCGCGCTTCAGCACCGCCGTCATGATGTCGCGCGCCATCGGCGCCGCGATCGCGCCGCCGCCGCCGCCGTGCTCGACCACCACGGCGATGGCGTAGCGCGGCGCGTCGGTCGGCGCGTAGCCGACGAAGAGCGCGTGGTCGCGCTCTTCCCAGGGCAGGTCCTCGTTCTTCTTCACGCCCTTCTCGCGCTCGGCCATGGTGATGCGGCGGACCTGGGCGGTGCCCGTCTTGCCGCCCATCCGCGCGTCGAGCCCGACGAGCTTCGCCTTGAAGGCCGTGCCTTCTGCGTTGTTGACGACGCCGTCCATGGCGTCCTTGACGAGCTTCAGGTGCTCGGGCTTGAGCCCGATGCTCGGCCACTCGGCGTAGGGCCGCGGCGCCGTCCCTTCCGGGCTGTACTGCTTGGTCGCCAGGTGCGGCACGATGGCCTGGCCGCCGTTGGCCATGCGCGCCACCATGACGCAGAGCTGCACCGGCGTCGTCAGCATGTAGCCCTGGCCGATGCCGGCATGCACCGTCTCGCCGCGCCGCCAGCCCTTGTCCTTGCCGAAGGTCTGGATCTTCCACTGCCGGTTCGGGATGATCCCGTCCGCCTCGCCGGGCAGGTCGACGCCCGTGCGCCCGCCGAGCGCGAAGCGGTTCGCCATCGCGGAGATCCGGTCGATGCCGATGCGCAGCGCCATCTCGTAGAAGTACACGTCGCAGGACTGCACCAGCGCGTCGGTCATGTTCATGTGGCCGTGGCCGTGCCGCTTCCAGCAGTGGAAGCGGTCCTCGCCGACGTCGTAGTGGCCGGGGCAGTAGACGCGCTCGCGCGGGTCCTGGCCGGCGTCGAGCAGGGCGTGCGCCACGACCATCTTGAAGACCGACCCCGGATGATACAGCCCGTTGGTCGACTTGTTCTGCATCGGCGCCAGCGGGTTCGACATCAGGGCCTGCCACTCGCGGTAGGCGAGGCCGCGCGCGAAGGCGTTCGGGTCGAAGCTCGGCACCGACGCCATGACCACGACGTCGCCCGTCTGCACGTCCATGACGACGCAGGATGCGCTGCGCTCCTCCGCCATGCGCTTCATGGCGACGCTCTGCAGGTCGATGTCGATGGTGAGCTGCACCTCCTGGCCGCGCAGCCCGTCGTCGCGCTCGAGCTCCTGGATGACGCGGCCGAAGGCGTTGACCTCGACCTGGCTCGACCCGGCCTTCCCGCGCAGCGCCAGGTCGTAAGTGCGCTCGATGCCAGCCTTGCCGATGCGGAAGCCCGGCAGCTCGAGCAGCGGGTCGCCCGTCAGCTCGGCCTCGGACACGGCCGCGACGTATCCCAGGAAGTGCGCGACGTCCTCGCCGAGGGGGTAGAAGCGGGTGAGGCCGACGTCGATCG
>CAZRKY010000122.1:0-9558 GCA_964600375.1 uncultured Caulobacteraceae bacterium
AGATAAGTCGATCCAGCGAGGTGCTCATGACGATTGTCGAGGACATCCTCGACTTCTCGCGCCTTGAGGCGAACCGCTTCGAACTCGACCCCGCCCCCACCCGGATCGCAGATGTCGTCGAACAGGCGGCGGCGGCAGCCCAACTGGGCGCGGCGGCCAAGGGTCTCGGCTTCAGCCTGGACGCCCCCGATCTTGGAACCGACCTCCACGGCGTCGATGCGCGTCGCCTGCGCCAGGTGCTTCAGACGTTCACGGACAACGCCATCAAGTTCACGAGCGAGGGTTCCATAGGCTTGCGAGCCGCCCGTGACGGCGACTGCTTCAGTTTCCACGTGCTGGACACGGGCGTGGGCGTGCCCCCCGAACGGCGGGGAGAGCTCTTTCAGCCTTTCGCCCAGCTTGATCCGACCCTGACCCGACAGCACGCGGGCACGGGATTGGGTCTCGCCATATGCCGCTCGCTGTCGGAATTGATGGGCGGTGAGACGGGGTATGCGCCTCGGGCGGAGGGGGGATCGGACTTCTGGATGAAGGTCACGCTTCCGAACGCGGGCGAGGCGACGACCGAGGCAGACGCAGTTCTGGACGGGCTCGACCGGGCTCCGCGTGTCCTGATCGTCGACGACCATCCGGTGAACCGCGAAGTGGCGCGCCTGATCCTGTCGGCCTGCGGTTGCGAAGTCGCCGAGTGCGAAGACGGAGCGGAGGCTGTCGAGGCTGCACGCACCACCCCCTTCGACATCATCCTCATGGATGTGCGAATGCCCGGAATGGATGGCCTTGAGGCGACACGGGCGATCCGCCGGCTGGCCGGACCTGCGGCGCTCACGCCGATCATCGCCGTTACCGCGGATGTGATGCGCGATGACATCGAGCGCTGCCGTGAGGCGGGGATGAACGGTCACGTTCCCAAGCCGATCAACCAGGATCGCCTGCTGGACGCACTCAATCGCGGCCTGGCCGGCGTCGATGGGTTCCCGGCCGCCGCGTCGCAGGCCGCCTAAGCCGACGCTTCCGGTGAATTCAGAAGTTGGAGGAGGTGGCCGCGAATGTCCGCTGGCCATGGGGCGGCAAGATCCTTCAACCGCTCAACATCTCCTGCGAACAGGGCCCGGGCTGCGTCTTCGAAGCCGGGCAGGTCGCCGGCCATGGCGGACATGAAGCGATAGGCGGCGTCACGGGCCCTGCGACGGTCCCCCTCGCCATCCTGCCGCGCGGCCTCCACCAGCTTGCGCAATGCCACCGACGCGCCGCCCGGCTGGCTCGCCAGCCAGTCCCAGTGCCGCGGCAACAGGGTGACCTCGCGCGCCGTCACGCCGAGCTTCGGGCGGCCGCGGCCCCTTGGTTCGGCGGCGGGTGGCGCATGGCGGGCCGCAATCTCGACCTCGGTCCCGCGCAGGTCGAAGTCCGTCTGCCGCCCCTGGTCGTCGAACGCGAGCAACGGGCCCGCCGCGCCGGCCTCCTGAGCGCGCCGGATGGCGACGGCGGCTTCGCCGGCGGAGCCTCTGGCGATCAGGCGGTGACCGTCGAACACGGCGAAGACAGGTAGCGGAAGGTCGGTCACGGGCAGCTCCTCGGGCTGCAATATACATCCGGGTAAAAACTCAATGCAATATCGCCCGGACCAAATGGCGCAGGCGGCGATTGACAAGCTCCCGTCGCCCGGCGCCCTTTGGCGCTCCAGGGCAGGAAGGAAGCGACGGCTTGAGCGAGGCGGAAACCACCGGCGATCTGGCGACCGCGCTCGCCCACACGGCATCCCTGCTCGGCCCCGAACCGGCCATGGCCGAGGCGCAGGCGCGCGAGATCCTGCGTGTCGTCCCCGATCATCCCCAGGCGGTCCTGCTGTTGGCCTCGGCGTTACGCCGTCAACGCCAGGCGACGGCCGCCATCGCCTTGCTGGAGCCGCTGGTGCGCGCTCACGCCGATTGGCCGGCCGCCCACATGGAGGCCGGACTGGCCCTGGGCGTGCTGGGTCAGGGCGGCGCCGCCATTGCGGCATTGCGGCGGGCTGTGGCGATGGATCCGCGGCTGGTCCCCGCCTGGCGCGGCCTTGCTGACCAGCTCGCTCTTCTGGGCGATGAGGCGGGAGCGGAGGCGGCCACGGCTTCGGAGATCAGGGCTTCCGTCACCGATCCGATTCTGATCCGGGCGGCGACGGCCTTGGTTGAAAACAAGTTGCCTGTCGCCGAGCGGTTGCTGCGCGACTACCTCAAGCGCGACCCCTTCGCGGTGCCCGCCATCCGGATGCTCGCCGAGGTCGGCGGGCGCCTGGGGCGCATGGCGGACGCCGAGGCGCTGCTTGCCCGGGCTGTGGAGCTGGCGCCGGGGTTCGTCGAAGCCCGGCACAACTATGCGCTCGTGCTCCATCGCCAGAACAAACCGGTCGAGGCGATCGGTCAGGCCGACCTCCTGCTCGCCCGGGACCCGGAGAACGCGGGCTATCGCATCCTGAAGGCGGCCGCCCTGGTTCGCATCGGCGACTATGACGACGCGATCGCCCTGTACGCGGCTGTGCTGGCCCGGCATCCCGAGCAACCCAAGACCTGGATGAGCTATGGTCACGTGCTCAAGACCGTAGGCCGCCAGGACGAAAGCGTCGCCGCCTATCGCGAGGCCACGCGGCTGAGCCCCAACCTCGGCGAGGCCTGGTGGAGCCTGGCCAACCTGAAGACCTGGCGCTTCACAGACGCCGACGTGGCCGTGATCCGGGCGCAGCTGGACCGCAAGGACCTGTCGGCCGACGACCGGCTGCACCTCGAGTATGCGCTGGGCAAGGCGCTTGAGGACGCCGGCGCCTATGAGGAGTCCTTCACCCACTACCGCCAGGGCGCCGGCATCCGCCGCAAGCAGGTCGTCTACGATCCCGAGACCGTCTCGCAGCATCTGGAGCGCTCGCGCGCGCTGCTGACGCCTGAGTTCTTCGCCGCCCGCGCGGGCCAGGGCGACCCGGCCCGCGATCCCATCTTCGTGGTCGGCCTGCCCAGGGCCGGCTCAACCCTGGTGGAGCAGATTCTCTCCAGCCACTCACAGGTGGAGGGCACGATGGAGCTGCCCGACATCATCGCCATCGCAAGGCGGCTGGGCGGCGGCGCGCACAGGGGCGCGCAGTCTGCCTATCCCGAGGTTCTCGCCGGGCTGGATGCCGAGGCGCTGGCGGCGCTGGGGCGCGAATACCTCGACGGCACGCGGGTTCAGCGCAAACTCGGACGGCCGTTCTTCATCGACAAGATGCCGAACAACTTCAGTCATATCGGCCTCATTCACCTGGCGCTTCCGAACGCCCGCATCATCGACGCGCGCCGCCACCCGATGGGCTGCTGCTTCTCGGCCTACAAGCAGCATTTCGCCCGCGGCCAGGCCTTCACCTACGACCTCACGGAACTGGGCCGGTTCTACGCGGACTACGTGCGCCTGATGGATCACTTCGACGCCGTGCTGCCGGGCCGGATCCACCGCGTGATCTATGAGGAGATGGTGGCCGATCCCGAGGGCCAGACCCGCGCCCTGCTCGACTATTGCGGCCTGCCGTTCGAAGCGGCCTGCCTCAAGTTCCACGAGACGGAGCGGGCGGTTCGTACGGCCAGCTCGGAACAGGTCCGGCGCCCGATCTTCACTGAGGGGCTGGACCACTGGCGCAACTACGAACCCTGGCTCGGCGAGTTGCAGACGGCCGTGGCGCCCGTGCTCGATCGCTGGCAAGGCGCCTGATCACCGGTGGCGGAAGCGCCACACCCCGTTGGGCGCGTCGCCGTTCTTGCGCAATTGCAAGTGTTCCGGATTGACAAAGGGTCCCGCGAAGTCAGCATCCGATAACGAAGATTTTTGCTCCGGGGGCTGAAATGGCTATGCGTATCGCAACTAGCAGACTGGCGCGCGGTGCCGTCTGGTCGGCGGCGCTTCTGACTTCCACCATGCTGGCGGGCGTGCCCAACGCCTTCGCCGCGCCAGGCGACCAGGCCACGACGGTGGACGAAGTCATCGTCACCGCCCAGAAGCGCGACGAAAACCTGCAGGACGTGCCGATCAGCGTCCAGGCCCTGCCCACCGAGCGTCTGGAACAGCTCGGCGTTTCCGACTTCAACGACTACGTCAAATATCTGCCCAGCGTGTCCTACCAGACCGTCGCGCCGGGCTTTTCGGGCGTCTACATGCGCGGCGTCGCCTCGGGCGGCGACGGCAACCACTCCGGCTCCTCGCCCAGCGTCGGCATCTATCTCGACGAACAGCCGATCACGACCATCCAGGGCGCTCTGGACGTCAACGTCTACGACATGGCGCGGGTCGAATCGCTCGCCGGGCCCCAGGGCACGCTTTACGGCGCCAGTTCGCAGTCGGGCACCATCCGCCTGATCACCAACAAGCCCGACATGGCCGGCTTCGACGCGGCGATCGACGCCGAGCTGAACACGGTCGATCATGGCGGTGTCGGCGGCAAGATCGAGGGCTTCGTCAACATCCCGCTGATGGAGAACGCCGCGGTGCGGATGGTCGGCTGGTACCGCCATGACGCCGGCTACATCGACAACGTCTTCGGCACCCGCACCTTCGCGACCTCGGGCGCCACCATCGACAACGCCAACCGGGTCGAGGACGACTACAATGACGTCGATGTCTACGGCGGCCGCGCCTCGCTGCGTATCGACCTGAACGACGACTGGACGATCACGCCGCAGATCATGGGGCAGGTTACCGAAGCCAACGGCATCTTCGCCTTCGATCCCAGTGTCGGCGACCTCGAGGTCAGCCACTTCTATCCCGAGAGCAGCACCGACCGCTGGTACCAGGCGGCCTTGACCATCGAGGGCAAGCTCGGCGACTGGGACCTGGTCTACTCAGGGTCCTATCTGAACCGCAATGACGAGGTGAACCAGGACTACTCGGACTACTCCTACTTCTATGATGCGTGCTGCGGCTACGGCAGCTACTGGTATGACGACGCCTACGTCACGCTCGACAATCCGTCCCAGTATATCGAGGGCCGCGACCGCTACCGCCGCCAGACCCACGAGCTGCGCCTGTCCGATTCCGAAGGCGCCCTGCGCTGGGTGGTCGGCGCCTTCTACCAGCGCCAGCAGCACGGCATCGAGCAGCGCTACCTGATCGACGGCCTCGCTTCGGTGCTGGAGGTTCCGGGCTGGGACGACACCCTGTGGTTGACGCAACAGCTTCGCGTCGACCAGGACCGGGCCATCTTCGGCGAAGTCACCTACGACCTGACCGACCGCGTGTCGGTCACCGGCGGCCTGCGCTTCTTCCAGTCGCAGAATTCGCTTGAAGGCTTCTTCGGGTTCGGCACCGGCTACTCCGGATCGACCGGAGTGGCGGCCTGCTTCGCGCCGGCGCTGGGATCGACCATGGCTCCGGCTCCCTGCACCAACGTCAACAAGGGCGTCGAGGAAAGCGGCTACACCCACCGCCTGAACCTGACCTACAAGTTCGACGAAGACCGCATGGTCTACGCCACCTGGTCGACGGGCTACCGTCCGGGCGGCGTGAACCGCCGCGGCAGCCTGCCGCCCTACCAGTCCGACTTCCTGACCAACTTCGAGTTCGGCTGGAAGACCAGCTGGCTCGACAACACCCTGCGCTGGAACGGTGCGATCTACGCCGAACGCTGGGAGAATTTCCAGTTCTCGATCCTGGGCTCCCAGGGCCTGACCGAGATCAAGAACGCGGCCCAGGCGCACGTGCTTGGCCTGGAAACCGACATCGTCTGGCGTCCGGTGACCGGCCTGACCCTGACCGGCGGCCTGGCGCTGACCCAGGCCGAGCTGGCCGACAACTACTGCGGCTACCTCAGCCCCAGCGGCGAGCCTGAGACCAACTGCCCGGCGCCCCTGGCCCCGGCCGGCACCGAACTGCCGACCACACCCAAGCTGAAGGCGAACCTCGTGGCCCGCTACGAGTTCCCGGTTGGCGAATACGAGGCCCACGTCCAGGGCGCGGTGGTCTATGTCGGCGAGGCCTGGACCGACCTTCGCCTGGCCGAGCGCGCCATCATCGGCCAGCAGCCGGACTACGCCACGGTGGACCTGACCGCCGGCGCCAGCCGCGGCGACTGGGATCTGACGCTGTTCCTCAACAACGCCTTCGACGAGCGCGGCAATGTCTACCGCTACGCCGAGTGCGCCGAGGCGGTGTGCGGCTTCCAGACCTACATCGTGCCGACCCGTCCGCGGACGTTCGGCATCCGCCTGGGCAAGAAGTTCTAGGCAGACCGCCTTTCCGAGGCAGGGGCCGACAAGGGGGTCGGATCGCGAGAGCGGTCCGGCCCCCGGCTCTTTTCAGAGCACTGCCGCAGGGCCGGATCTAGCGCTTGAGGCCGATGGCGCGCAGGCGCTCGTCCAGGAAGGCCCCGGCTGTGGTCGCAGACCACTTCGGGCCGTCGCCAAGACAGGACGGCAGGGCCTCCAGCGATGTCTCCAGGGTCGGGTGCATGAAGAACGGCATGGAATAGCGGCTGACGTTGGGGCCTTCGGGGTTCACCACCCGGTGGGTCGTGGACGGGATGACGCCATTGGTGAGGCGCTGCAGCATGTCGCCGGAATCGACGATCAGATTGCGCGGCTCGGTCTCCACCGGCAGCCAGGTCCCGTCGCGGTCCAGCAGCTGAAGGCCGGCCCCCCGCGCGGCCACCAGGATGGTGATGAAGTTGATGTCCTCGTGGGCGGCGGAACGAACCGCACCGACCGGCGTGTCATCGGCCACCGGTGGATAGTGCAACACCCGCAGCAGCGAAGTGCCATGCTCGACCTTGTCGTCAAACCAGTGCTCGGGAAGCTCCAGCCGCGGCGCCAGGGCCTGTAGCAGCAAACGACCGGTCTCGTTCAGGTCCGCAAACAGGCGCCGGAAGGTCTCGTCAAAACCCTCTATCCCCTCCGGCCAGATGTTGGGCGGGAAGATCTCCGGGTCGGCGGTGGCCGGCACCGTCTCGTGGCCGATCTGCCAGAATTCCTTCAGGTCGGGCAGTCTTGAGTCCTTGGCGTGCTCGGTGCCGAACGGCGTGTAGCCGCGCATGCCGCCCGCCCAGCGTCGCTTGGTTTCCTCGGGCAGGGCGAACAGCGTCTCGGCCAGGCTGTAGGCCTTGTCCAGCAGGGCCTCCGGCACGTTGTGGTCCTTGAGGATCACGAAACCGAAGCGCTGCAGGCCACGCATCAGGTCGCGGGAAAAGGCCTCGCGGGCGGCGCTGTCGCCGTGGGTGAAGGCCTTGAGGCTGAGTTCAGGGACGCGGTCGGTCATGGCGGATTGATAGTCCTCGCGCGTCCGTCAGGCGAGCCCCGCCAGCCGGGCCTCGACCTCTTCGCGCCGGGGCAGGGACGGCTGGGCGCCCGCCCGGGTCGCCGCCAGGGCGCCCGCCGTGCAGGCGAACGCCAGCGCCGATTGCGGGTCCTGGCCCTCGAGCAGGGCCACCGTCAGGGCGGCGACGAAGCTGTCGCCTGCCCCGGTGGCGTCGACGGCGGCGACGGACGGCGGCACGGCCTCGGCGATCAGCGCGCCGGCGCTATAGAGCCTCGCGCCCCGCGCGCCCAGAGTCACGGCCACCATGCCGCGGGAGCGGTGCAACGCCTCGCCGTAGAAGGCGGCCTCGGTCTCGTTGGCGACGATCAGGTCGGCGCGGGCGAACACGGCGTCAGGCAAGGGCGCGGCCGGCGCGACGTTGACGCAGACGAAGCCCTTCGCCCGGGCCGCGGCCGCCGCAACGGTCGCGACAGGCAGTTCCAGCTGGCAGATCAGGGCGTCATCGCCCAGGTCGTGGAGGTGGCCGGGTTCGAAGGCGGCGTTGGCGCCGGGCGCGACCACGATCTGGTTTTCACCGCCCTCGGCCACCGCGATCAGCGCCACCCCGGTGGAGATCCCGGTGATGGCCGCACAATCGGTCAGGTCCACGCCTTCCAGCCGCAGCAGCGCAAGCGCTTCGTCCGCCAGGGCGTCGGCGCCTACGCGTCCGACCAGCTTGACCTCGGCTCCCAGCCGCCGCGCCGCCAACGCCTGGTTTGCCCCCTTGCCGCCCGGGTGGCGGGCCAGGGTCGCGCCGCTGACGGTCTCGCCGGGCGCTGGAAGGGTCTTCGCGGTCGCCACGAAGTCGAGGTTCACGGACCCCACCACGGTGATGCGGACGCTCACGCCGGCGCCCCCTGGGCCAGGCGTTCGGTCAGCAGGTCGAACACGCCATCGGCGTCGACGCGGGTCACCCAGTGGACGGCGGCGGTCCTGGGGTCGACCCGAAACTCCACTGCCGTGTGGCCGATGGTCAGCGCCGAACCGGTCTCCACCAGCACCGCGCAGGGCCGGGTGGTGAACAGTTCGGGCCTGAGCAGGAAGGCGATGGTGCAGGGGTCGTGGAGGGGGGAGTCCTCGCCTTCCATGAACTCCGCCGAGACCTTAGAGGCGAAGCGCAGCAGCCGCCCTGCGGTACGCGCCGCCGCGGTGTCGAGGGTTTCGATGGCGGCGATCCGCTCGGGCGTGGCGCGCACCTGGTGGGTGGCGTCCAGGCCCAGCACAGTGATCGGACAGCCGGAGGTGAACACCACCTGGGCCGCGTGCGGGTCGGCGAAGACGTTGAATTCGGCAGAGGCGATGATGTTGCCGCCTTCGGACCGGGCGCCGCCCATGATGATCACCGGGCCCAGCCGTTCGATGATCTCGGGCTGCATGATCATGGCCACGGCGAGGTTGGTCATCGGCCCGGTGACGGCGAGCGTGACGCTCTCGGGTGGGCGGCGCATGACCTGGTCGATGATGAAATTGACCGCGTGGCCGTCGGCGGCTGGGGCGGAGGGCTCGAAGATCTCGAGGTCGCCCAGGCCGCTTTCGCCGTGGAAGTGGCCCGCCTGGACCGGGTCGCGCACGATCGGGCGCGGACAGCCGATGTGGACCGGCACATCCTCGCGCCCGGCGATCTGGCGGATGATGCGGGTATTGCGCGCCACCCGCTCGGCCGAGACGTTGCCGTCGGTGGTGCAGACCCCAAGGATGTCGAACTCGGGGCTCGCGAACGCAAGCAGCAGGGCGACGGCGTCGTCCACCCCGGTGTCGCAATCGATGATCAGCTGGTGTTTGGCCACGGCGTCTTATCGGGAAGCGCGACCGTCGCGGCAAGCCGCCAGTCAAGGTGCGGCCGCCTGAGCATGCCCCGGGCCCGCTCGAATTGGATTCTAAGCTACTGAATTAGTGGGTGATCATGGGAAACAGCCCCTGACAATCCCCTGCGCGGTCACGCGCCGGCTCCGGTGGGAGCCCTGACGAGGCACCCCATCCACCAGCCGCGGCGAATTTTTCGGGGCGGCCGTGAACCGATCGCGACCTTCACGCGTAGTGCGATCTGCGGGCGAATAGACCCGCTTAGATAGACGGCCACACCAGCAAGATCAGAAGGGGACGGGGGCGTCTCGGCTGTTCGCGCATTCAGCGACAGGAAACACCCATGACCAGACTTCTCGCCTCCGCCGGCTCTGCGGCCCTGCTTCTGGCGATCGCCGGCACAGTCCACGCCCAGGATTTGTCCGGCCCCTACGTCGGCGTCTCCGCCGGCTACGTCAGCCAGGATTCGGACTC
>CAZRKY010000123.1:0-9494 GCA_964600375.1 uncultured Caulobacteraceae bacterium
GCGGTGTTGTCGGCCCAGGCCGACTATGTCGCCGCCGCCGCCGCCCGCGGCATGGGCAAGCGCGACCAGGCCCTGGCCCACCTGGGCCGCGCCACCGAGCGGCTGGCCGCCAGCGAGGTCCAGCCGGGCTGGCTGGTCGCCCAGATCTACAAGGAGCGCGCGCGCCTCAAATCCGAGGGCGGCGACGCCTTCGGGGCCATCGGCGAGGCGCGGGCGGGCATCGCCCTGCTGCGCCGGGACGCGCCTGGCACCCGGGCGGAAGGTCACCTGCTGCTGGCCCTGGCCGACGCCAAGCGCCGCGGCGGGGATTCCGCCGGCGCCCTGGTCGACAGCCGCGCCGCCGTCGCCATCTTCTCGCACCACCGCGAGTCCCCCGGCATGCCCGCCGACGTGGCCGGGTCGCACCTCGAGGCCCTGAACGCCGCCTTCGCCGGTTCGGGCGATCCGGCCCTGGCCGACGAGTACTTCCAGACCCTGGCCATGGTCTGGGACGGCGCGGCCGCGCGCTCGGCCGCCCAGCTGGCTGCGCGCCTGGCCGCCAGCGAAGGCGGCGACAGCGTGCGCGCCTACCAGGACGCCGAGCGCGGCTATCGTGCGGCCCTGGCGCGGCGTGAACGCCTGTCGGCGACCTCGGACGCCGACGTCCGCCTGATCCGCGTCGCCGACACCGAACTGGCCCGCGCCACGAGCAAGCTGGCGGCGACCGAAGGCGACCTGCGCTCGCGTTCGCCCCGCTACATCGAACTGCTCAGCCCGCAGCTGAAGACCTCGGACCTGCGCGGGGTGCTGACCGAGGGCGAAGGCTATGTGCGCCTGGTGGTGGCCGAGGACCGCGTCTACGGCGCCCTGGTCACCCGCGAGGGCGTCACGCCCTTCTCCGCCGACATCGGCGCCGAGGAGGCCACGGCGCTGACCGACCGCATCCGCAAGAGCGTGCAGCTGCGCCGCGGCGCCCTGCCAGACTACGACATGGAGGCGGCGCAGACCCTCTACGCCAAGCTGTTCAAGCCGATCGAGGGGCAGCTGGCGGGGCTGAACCGGCTGCAGATCGACGCCGGCGGCGCCCTGGCGGGCGTGCCCTTCGCGGCCCTGGTCACCGAGGCGCCCAACGCCGCCACGGCCGGACGCATCCGCGAGGACCAGGATTACTCGGGCGTCGCCTGGTTCGGGCGCGGCAGGGCGATCGCCGCCTCGCTGGGCCCGGCGGCGTTTGTCCGTACCCGGACACATCCCAACCCGGTGACCGCCACCGCGGCGGTGACCTTCGGTGACTTCCAGCCCGACGCCCATCTGGTGGCCGAGCGGGTGGCCCAGCGCCAGGGCCTGTCGGAACGCTGCCGCGACGAGCTGGAGGCGGTGCTGAAACGCCTCGCCGCTCTGCCGGAGACCAACCAGGAAGCCGTCTCGACGGCAGCCGTGTTCGGCTCCAACGGCCGTTCGGTGACCCGCGACGCCTTTACCGACGCCTCGGTGCTGGGCGATCCGGCGGTGGGCCAGGCGGGCGTGCTGGTGCTGGCCACCCATGGGGTGCTGGGCCTGTCCAACTGCTTCGCCGAGCCGGCCCTGCTGGCCTCGCCCGGCGCGGACGGCGACGGCCTGATCGAGGCGTCCGAGATCCTCGACGTGAAGCTGAACGCGCGGCTGGTGGTCATGTCGGCCTGTGACACGGCCGGCGGCGGACGCTCGGACGCGGCGCGCACCGGCTTCGCCGACGGCGGCGAGGCCCTGTCCGGCCTGGCGCGGGCCTTCATCTACGCCGGCGCCTCCTCGGTCCTGGCCACCCACTGGAAGATCGACGCCGCCACCTCGTCGCTGCAGACCCAGGCGCTGCTGACCTCCGCGGTCGGCACCGGCCAGCCCCTGTCCCAGGCGCTGTCGGAAGCCCAGGCCAAGCTCTACGACTCCGCCGAGACGGCGCACCCGTTCTACTGGTCAGGCTTCGTCCTGATCGGCGACGGCGGCACGCGGCTGGAAGGCGGGCCGACGACGGTGGCGGGGCGGTAGGGCGCCGTCCCTCAATCCTTCCCCATTGGGGAAGGTGGCGCGGCGCGGGACGCGCCGTGACGGATCGGGCCGCGCGCAAGCGCGGTCGGCGCGAGGCGGTCTGCAATGAGGGCGCGCCGGTCCATTCGGCGGGGTTGTTCCGACCCGCCCCTGACGGGACGGGCCCGATCCGTCTCGCGGCCGGTGGCCGCGATCCACCTTACCCAAGGGGTAAGGATTTTGAGGCGAGCCCACACAGGTCGTTCATCGCCGGTTCAAGGCGTCTGGCCGAGCCTGTGAAGGCACAGGACGATCCGCCATGCCCGCCGTCTTCGCTCATGCCGACGCAGCCACCCTCAGCGGGGCGGCGGTTGCCTGGCTGCTGGGGCTTTCGATCCTGGGGGCCTACCTTCGGGCATTCTTCAACTACCTGAGGAAGGGCCAGTAGACGGGTCGGGCCGACGCCCGCCGCCGCGGCGTGAGCGGCCTTGGGGCTGTCCCGGAGAGGACTCGGCGGCGCGCTTGATCCATACAGGGGTGTTGCGGTCCGTGGCCGCTGACTCGCTCTGAGGGAGACTACCCGGTGAGCAGACTGAGCCTGACCTCCCTGGGCGGCGCGGGAACCGTGACCGGATCCAAGCACCTGCTGGAATGCGACGGCCGCCGGATCCTGGTGGACTGCGGCCTGTTCCAGGGCCTCAAGGCGCTGCGCCTGCAGAACTGGGCGCCGCTGCCGATCGATGCGGGCAGCATCGACGCGGTCGTCCTGACCCATGCGCACCTTGATCACTGCGGCTACCTGCCCCGGCTGCTGAAGGAAGGGTTCCGGGGGCCGGTCCACTGCACCGAAGCAACCGCGGACCTGGTGGAGTTGCTGCTGCTGGACAGCGCCAAGATCCAGGAGAACGACGCCGAGTTCGCCAACAAGCACGGCTTTTCCAAGCACACGCCGGCCCTGCCGCTCTACACCAAGGAAGACGCCAAGCGGGCGGTGCGGCGGCTGACCACCCACGCCTTCCATGAGCCTGTCGATATCGGCCACGGCGCGACCCTGACCTTCCGTCATGCCGGTCACATCCTCGGGGCCGCCACCGCGCGGATCGACTGGGGCGGCAAGAGCGGGGTCTTCTCCGGGGACCTGGGGCGCTACGATGATCCGGTTACGCTCGATCCGGAGGCGGCTGGTCCCGCCGACTACCTGGTGGTGGAGTCCACTTACGGCGACCGCAAGCACGATCCCCTGCCGGCCGAGGACGCCCTGGCCGACATCATCGAGGAGACGGCGCGACGGGGCGGGACGGTGCTGGTCCCGGCCTTCGCGGTCGGCCGCGCCCAGGCGCTGCTGTTTCACTTCTGGAAGATGAAGCGCGCCGGACGGATGCCGCTGATCCCGGTCTACCTCGACAGCCCCATGGCGATCAGCGCCACCGAGATCATGACCCGGCACATCCGCGACATCCGCCTCAGCCCCGAAGAGGTCCGCAGGTCCTGCGAGGGCGTGACCTATGTCCGCAACGTGCTGGAATCCAAGGCGCTCAGCCACAACTCCATGCCCAAGGTGATCATCTCGGCCAGCGGCATGGCCACCGGCGGGCGGGTGCTGCACCACCTGAAGGCCTTCGGGCCGGACCGGCGCAACACCGTCCTGTTCTCGGGCTACCAGGCGGCGGGCACGCGCGGGGCAGACCTGGTCGCCGGCAAGACCGAGGTCAAGATTCACGGCCACTGGGTCTCGATCCACGCCGAGATCCGCGACCTGCCGATGCTGTCGGCCCACGCCGACGCCGACGAGATCATGCGCTGGCTGGGCGGCTTTACGGCGGCGCCGGCGCACACCTTCATCGTCCACGGCGAACCCGATGCGTCCCTGGCCCTGAAGACGCGCATCGAGGCCGAGAAAGGCTGGCCCTGCACCGTGCCGGTGATGGGCGAGACCTACACCCTGACATGACCAGGCCCCGGCGCAGCCCGCCGCCCACGGCGGCCGGAAGCCCGCCGACGGTGCGGGCGCGGCGGCTGGGCTTCTATACCCAGGATGACGCGGTGGTGCTGATGCGGGCCGACTGCCACGTCTGTCGCTCCGAGGGCCTGGCGCCACGCTCGCAGGTGCTGCTGAAGGCCCATGGCCGACAGGTGCTGGCGACCCTCTACCAGCTGGGCGAAGGCCTGCTTCAGGTGGATGAGGCGGGGCTCTCCGAGGCGGCCTGGGCGCATCTGGGGGTGAAGGCCGGCGATCGCATCGTGGTGCGCCACCCGCCGGCCCTGGCGTCGATGGCCTCGGTGCGGCGGCGCATCCACAGCCAGCGGCTGGACGGCCCGGCCCTGCAGGCCATCATCACCGACGTGGCGGCCGCGCGGTACACCGACGTGCACCTGTCCGCCTTCCTGACGGCCTGTTCCGCCCTGCCGCTCGACGCCGCGGAGACCATCCACCTGACCCGCGCCATGGTCGAGGCCGGGGACCGGCTGACCTGGGATCGCCCGCTGATCATCGACAAGCACTGCGTCGGCGGCCTGCCAGGCAACCGGACCACCCCGATCATCGTGGCCATCGTGGCCTGCCACGGCCTGTGGATGCCCAAGACCTCGTCGCGCGCCATCACCTCGCCGGCGGGCACGGCCGACACCATGGAGACCATGGCGCCGGTGGACCTGGACCTCGCCACCATGCGCCGGGTGGTGAAACAGCAGGGCGGCTGCATCGCCTGGGGCGGAGCGGTGCGGCTGAGTCCGGCGGACGACATCCTGATCCGCGTCGAGCGGGTGCTGGACATCGACGCCGAGGGCCAGCTGATCGCCTCGGTGCTGTCCAAGAAGATCGCGGCGGGATCGACCCACGTGGTGATCGACATTCCCGTGGGCGCCACCGCCAAGGTGCGCTCCGACGACGCGGCGACCGAGCTGGCGGCCAAGCTGGCGGCCACGGCGGCGGCCTTCGGAGTGACCATCAAGGCGGTGCTGACCGACGGGGCCCAGCCGGTGGGCCGCGGGGTCGGTCCGGCGCTGGAGGCGCGGGACGTGCTGGCGGTGCTGCAGAACCGGCCCGATGCGCCCGACGACCTGCGCCGGCGCGCCTGCGCCCTGGCCGGCGCGGCGCTGGAGCTGGCCGGCGTGGCCGCGGACGGCGAGGGCCTGGCCATGGCCGATGCGACCCTGGCGGATGGCCGGGCGTGGGCCCGGTTCCAGGCCATCTGCGAGGCCCAGGGCGGCATGCGCACGCCACCGGTGGCTGCCCATTCGAGCCCCTGGCTCGCGGCGTGCGCGGGCCGGGTGCTGCAGGTCAACAACCGCACCCTGTCGCGGCTGGCCAAGCTGGCCGGAGCGCCGGACGCCAAGGCCGCCGGCGTCGAGCTGCACGTGCGGCTGGGCGACGATGTGGAGGCGGGCCAGCCGCTGCTGACCATCCACGCCGAGGCGCGCGGCGAACTGGCCTATGCGCTCGACTACGCCGCCGCCCACCCCGACCTGTTCACCGTGGAGGCCTGAGGTGCGCCTGATCCTGCCCATGCCCGGCAACGAGGCCTTCGCCGCCCGGCTGGCCGAGGCCTCGGGCGCGGAGCTGGGCGCGATCGAGACCCGCCGGTTTCCCGATGGCGAAAGCTATGTCCGTCTGCTGAGCGACCCGAAGGGCCGGATCGTGGATGTGGTGTGCACCCTGGCGGACCCGGACGAGGGCTTCCTGCGCCTGGCGTTCGCCGCTGACGCCGCCCGGGACCTGGGGGCGGCGTCCGTCACCCTGGTCGCGCCCTACCTGGCCTACATGCGCCAGGACAGCCGGTTCCACGACGGCGAGGCCGTGACCTCGCGGACCTTCGCGCGGCTGGTGTCGTCGACCTTCGACCGGCTGGTGACCGTGGATCCGCACCTGCACCGCTACCGCCAGCTTTCAGCGGTCTACCGCGTCGCCGCCGAGGCGCTGAGCGCTGCGCCCCTGTTTTCGGCCTGGATCCGCGAGCACGTCCCCGACGCCCTGGTGATCGGGCCGGACGCCGAGAGCGAGCAGTGGGCCGCTGAGATCGGCGCCGGCGCGGGCGTTCCCCACGTGGTCATGACCAAGGCGCGACTGGGCGACCGCCAGGTGCAGGTCACCCTCCCGGACATGAGCGCCCACAGGGGTCGGCGGCCGGTGCTGATCGACGACATCGCCTCGTCCGGCCTCACCCTGGCGGCCGCGGCCCAGGCGCTGCGGGCGCTGGGTTTCGAACCGCCCGATTGCCTCGTGGTCCACGCCCTGTTCGCAGAGGGCGCCTATGAACAGGTGGCGGCGGTGAGCGGCCGGATCGTCTCGACCGATTCCGTGCCGCATCCGACCAACGGCGTGGGGCTGGCGCCGCTGGTGGCTGCGGCGCTGCGGGGCTGATCGGGAGCAGGCCCCGTTGGCTTGCGGGGCGAGGCCGTCGCGAGCCTTGCGCGGCCGCGGCAATCGGCTTCACATTCCAGACCGACGGGGGAGCGCGGCATGTCCTACTTTCTGGCGATGGCGTTGGCCGCGGCGGTGCTGATCGGCACGACGCTGATCCACTACGAGACCATCCGGGTGCTCGACACCTACGCCCGCAAGCCGCACCGTCGCCTGCGCCTGGCGCTGATCTCGGTGATCCTGCTGCTGGTGCTGATGCATCTGGCTGAGATCGGTTTGTACGCAGGGGTCTTCGCCCTGGCCGACGGGCCGCTGGACCTCGGGCGCTTCGATGGGCGCGCGGCCATGAGCGCGGCCGACTATTTCCACTATGCGGCCGAGGCCTACGCTTCCCTGGGGTCCGCTGACATCACGGCTACGGGCGACCTGCGCCTGATCGCCGCGATCAGCCCGCTGAACGGCATTCTGCTGCTGGCGTGGTCGGGCGGGTTCCTGTTCTCGCTGGTGGACGACTGGCGCGTGCAGCTGAAGGACTGACCGCTATCCGCTGAGCGCGGCGTGGGAAAAGCCGGCGGCTGACAGCAGCGCGCGGTCCGCCTCACGGCCCCGGCCGATGCAGATGGGGGCGATGCCGCGCGCCAGCTCGGTCAGGCCCTGGAGGCGGACCAGCAGGGCCGGCTCGTTCGACCAGGGCGACTGGGGCCGGATAAAGAACCCCGCCAGTCCGCAATGGCCCAGGACCGCCAGTTCCGCGCGGTCGGCGGACACCTGCGCGATCACACCGGCGCACGCGGGACGGATCAAGGAGGCGACTTCCGAAACGCGGGCCGGCGGCACGCCCGCGAGGCCGTAGATCTCGAGCGCCGGCCGCCGCTCCAGCAGTCTGGCGGCGGCGTGAAGGCGGTCGCCGAGGTTGCGCCGGCCCTGCCGCGACGAAAGGGTCGAGAAGGCTGCCGGCAACAGCAGCAGCGGCTGGCTCTCCAGACTGGCGCGTTCTTCCAGCGCAGCATCGACAACCGCGAAGTCGATCTGCTCCGCATCGCGCCAGTCCAGGGAGTCCGGCCTCACCGGCCCGTGGGCGTCGAAGAGGGCGGTCTCGAAGCGCCAGCCGATCACGGTCCCTGACGAGGACAGGCTGATCACCCGGTCTTGCTGGATCCCCAGGCGGAAGGCGTCGCCATGCACCCCCGCCACCCGGCGGGCGATGGGACTGCCCGCTTCGCTGGAGGATTCATGGGGCATGGGGCTGAGACTCGGCGCACGCGACTTCGCTACCTAAGGGGGAGTCGATAGCGATTGCAATACCACCGATAGCCATTGAGCAGGAGCCTGGCTTGACAACAGCAGCGTTGTCCCGTCACTTGATTGAACGATCAATCAACTGAGGCTCCAATGAACCGCCGCGCGCTCACCATTTCGCTCGTTATCGCCACCATCCTGCAGGTCGCCATGGTCGTGGCGGGACACTTCTCACCGGCGGTGGCGGGGCTGTTCGCCTTCGGCGGCATGGGCTTCTCGCTGGTCGGAGGGGTGATCTACGCCCTGTTAGCCAAGCCCGGCTGGAAGGAAGCCATCGGCATGGGCGCGCTGGTGGGCGGGCTCTCGGGCCTCATCGGAATCGCGATCAGCCATCTGCTGGGCGACGTGCCGGCGAGCCTGCTGCTGCTCGGCACGGTCAGCTCGGCTGCGACCGGGTTCATCGGCGCGGCGGTCACGCGGATCTTCGTCAAGCCGTGACCGGAGCCCCCCCCTCCACCCGCGACCGGCTGGTCTACGCGGCCATGAAGCTGTTCTCCGAGAAGGGCTATGGCTCCACCAGCGTGGCCGACATCCTGCGCGAGGCGGACGCCAACTCCGGCAGCCTCTACCACGCCTTCCCCACCAAGCAGGACGTGCTGCTGGCGGTGCTGGGCGCCTACCAGGCCGGGATCGAGCCGATGCTGCTGGAGCCGGCCTGGGGGGCGGTCGAGGACCCGGTGGAGAAGGTCTTTGCGCTGCTGGACTGCTACCGCGGCCACCTGGCCAACACCGACTGCACCTACGGCTGCCCGATCGGCAGCCTGGCGCTCGAAATCCACGAGCCCGATCCGCCGGTCCGCGACCTGCTGGCCGCCAACTTCGACGGCTGGCGCGACCATGTGGAGCAATGCTTCCAACAGGCGAAGGACCGGTTCGGGCCGGACTTCGATCCCAGGCGCGCGGCGAGCTTTACCCTGACCGTGATGGAAGGGGGCGTGATGCAGTCGCGCACCTACCGCACGCTCGACGCCTTCGACGAGGCCGTGGCCTCGCTTCGCGACTACTTCAACGCCCTGACAATCAAGGAGACGGCGGCATGAAACGCGTAATCTGGGCCGCTGCGGCGGCCGTGGCCCTGGGCGGCGCCCCCAGCGTGGCGGCGGACGATCCGCTGGCCCCGATGAGCTTCCTGGTGGGATCGTGCTGGAAAGGCGCCTTCCCCGGCGGCGGCAATGTCACCGACACCCACTGCTTCGAGCCGGTCTATGGCGGAACCTTCATCCGTGACCGGCACGTCGTTGAAGGCGCGCCCGGCCCCTACGCCGGCGAGACCCTCTATCGCTGGGACGCGGCGACCCGGACGATCCGCTACGCCTACTACGCCTCGGACGGCGGCCACAGCGACGGGACGGCGCGGGCGGTGGACGGGACCCTGGTGTTCGATGACCGCTACGCCGGCGCCGATGGCGCGGCCCTGGTCATGCGCGCGACCTGGACCCGCGCCGGCGAAGACGCCTACGAGGCGCTGACCGAGGCGCAGGAGGGCGGCGTCTGGAAGACCAAGTTCAAGGTCCGCTTCCAGCGCGTTCCGGCCCCCGGCAAGGTCAGCGCCCAGTTCCCCGATGTGCGCGACACCTCCTACCGCGAGGCCGACGGATCGGGGGTCATCCGCCTGTCCACCACGGTCAAGGCCCCCGCGGCGAAGATCTGGAATGCGCTGTCGACGGCGGAAGGTTGGAAGACCTGGGCGGTCAAGCACGCCTGGGTCGACTTCCGCATCGGCGGCATGATCGAGACAAGCTACGGCGACACCGCCACCCAGGGCTCGCCGGCCAACATCAAGAACCGGGTCGAGGCCTATGTGCCGGGCCGCATGCTGAGCGTCCGCAACGTCCAGGCGCCGCCTGACTTC
>CAZRKY010000124.1:0-9489 GCA_964600375.1 uncultured Caulobacteraceae bacterium
ACGTAGGCGATCACCCCGTTCACGTAGGAACAGTAGGCGCAGTTCACCTTTTCGATGACGTTCAGATAGGCGAGGCCGGCGCGGTCAAAGACCATGTAGTCGCGACGCCTGACCTGGGGGATGCCGTAAACCCGAAAGCAGATCGCCTGGTAGATCGAGACCCAGAGGTCGACGACCGCGAAGGGGATCAACAGCGAGTAGATCACCGGGGCGGTGATCACGAACAGCGGCGGGGCCTTCAGCAGGTAGGTGGCGACGTGCCTGCGCAGTTCGCGCTGGCGCCGCACGACCTCCTGCTCGAAGGCCGCGCCCCCGCGCTCGAGGCCGAACCGAAGGCCGGCCCGCTGCCGGGCGAACTCGGCTTCGAGCTCCAGTTCCAGGGCGCGGATTTTCTCGAGAATGGTGTCGGCCGCATTTGTCATGCCTGTCGCGTGGGCCCTTCCGGACCTCGCGACAACCCCGGTGTTCTACGGTTCAGACCACCAGCAGCAGGATCGGCAGGGCGACGCCCAGGCCGAACAGCGCCCAGGCGAGGCTGCGTTGGCGCAGATGCGTCAGCCCCATCCACAGCCCCAGCAAGGCCGTGGCGACGAGTCCCAGCGCCGTTCCAAGGAAGAACCACTTCACTCCGGGGTGCTGCCTGGGCGGCTCGGCCCGGGGCGCGGGCGCCGCGGGAGCGGCCTGCTGGGCCGACGCCGCCGCCTGGGGCGGGCGGGGCCCGTCCGGGCGGCCGGGCTTGGCGGCGTAGCGCTGGTGGATGTGGACCTGGCCGAGTTTTTCGATGACGGCCGGCGGCGTGTACCCGCCGTCGCGGCTGGCCTCGTGCAGGCCGAACAACTGGAGCGCTCCGGTCAGGGCGAAGAACACGATCGTGGGGGCGAACAGCACGCCCATGTAGAGGTGCGCCTCGCGGATGAGGCGGGACAGGGCGGGGTTGCTCACGTGGAAGCTCCGTTGGCGCGCCAGGCGGATTACCGCCGAGCTTCAGTTCAACGTGCAGCGGAGCATGAGTCCGTCGCGGGCGCAGCCGCGGGATTATACGAGGGGCTGTCGGTCCACGGCGTGGCCTGCCACCCGTAGCCGAAGGCGTAGGGTGGCGGACGGGGTGAGATTCGAACTCACGGTAGGCTCTCACCTACGGCGGTTTTCAAGACCGCTGCCTTAAACCACTCGGCCACCCGTCCAACGCGGGGTGCGTCATAGCCGCCTATCGCGCCGAGTTTAAGGGGCTGTTGAGGCTGTCAGCGTATGTTTCCGCCTTCGGACAACGAATTGTCGGGGCCATGGGCGGACTGTTTTCGGAAATCAAAGGCGCGGGCATCGTTCGCACCCTGATCCTGATCGCCTGCGGCTTCTGGCTGTGCGCCTGCGCCTCGGTGCACCCGCGCTATGCGGTCGAGGACCGGGGCGGGCGCTCGCAGCCGTCGATGGTCGACCGCTCGGGAAAGCCCCTGCGCGGGACCATGAAGCCGTACCAGGTGAACGGCCGCTGGTACACGCCGCGCGCCCAGCCGGACTATGACGAGACCGGTATCGCGTCCTGGTACGGCGCCGCCCACCACGGCCGGCCGACCTCGACCGGCGAGATCTTCGACCAATGGGCGATCAGCGCCGCCCACAAGACCCTGCCGATCCCGTGCGTGGTGCAGGTGACCAACCTCGAGAACGGCAAGTCGATCCGCGTTCGGGTGAATGACCGCGGCCCCTTCGTGGACGGCCGCATCATCGACCTGTCCCACGGCGCCGCCGAACGGCTGGGGTTCGACCGCCAAGGCGTGACCCGCGTGCGGGTGCGCTACGTCGGCCCCGGCTGAGGCCGCCCACAGAAACCTGACCGGCGCCGGTTGCGCGGCGCGGCGAAGCGGCCATTGTGCAGGCCGTGACACGCGGCAGATTCATCACCCTGGAAGGCGGCGAGGGCGTCGGGAAATCGACCCAAGCCGGCATCCTGACCGAACGCCTCGCCCAGGCCGGGCTGGAGGTGCTGCGCACCCGCGAGCCCGGAGGCTCCGAAAACGCCGAAGCCGTGCGCGACCTGGTGGTCAAGGGCGACGCCGGCCGCTGGTCGCCGGTGGCCGAGACCCTGCTGATGTACGCCGCCCGGGCCGATCACCTGGAGCGCCTGATCCGCCCGGCGCTGGAGCGCGGCGCCTGGGTCATCTGCGACCGCTTCGCCGACTCCACCCGCGCCTACCAGGGCGCCGGGGGCGGGGTGGCGCCGGCCATCATCGAAGGCATCGACGCGGCCGTCGTCGGCGCTGACCAGCCGGACCTGACCCTGGTCTTCGACATGCCCATCGAGGTCGGGCTCGAACGCGCCTTTGGCCGCGACATGTTCGAGGCGCGGTTCGAGAGCAAGGGCGCGGAGTTCCACAAGCGGCTGCGACAGCACTTCCTGGCCATCGCCGCGCGCGAGCCAGAGCGGTGCGTGGTCATCGACGCAGCGGGCGATCCCGAGACCGTCGCCGCCGCGGTCTGGGCAGCGGTCTGCAGCCGCTTCCCCGAGCTCGCCGCCGAACCTGTCCGATCCGAAGGCCATGGCTGAGCAGCCGACCCTCCCGCGCGAGACCTACGCCTATGAAGGCGGCGACGCGCCCGAGCAGGCCTTCCTCGACGCCCTGACCCGCGGCCGCCTGCACCACGCCTGGCTGCTCTGCGGGCCCGAAGGGGTGGGCAAGGCGACCTTCGCCTACCGGGCAGCCCGCCGACTGCTGGGCGCGAAGCCGGACGACCGCTACGGCCTGCTGGGCTCCGCCCCTGAAGACCATACCAACCGCATGCTCGAGGCCGGCTCCCACCCCGATTTCCTGGTGCTGGAACGCGAGGTCGAGGGCGACAAGGTCAAGAAGTTCATCTCGGTGGACGCCGCCCGCACCCTGCCGGAGTTCTTCGCCAAGACTCCCTCGCAGTCCCCCTATCGGGTCGCGATCGTCGACGCCGCCGACGACATGAACATCAATGCCGCCAATGCCTTGCTCAAGACTTTGGAGGAACCGCCCGAACGCGGCGTGCTGTTCCTGGTGGCCCATGCGCCGGGCCGGCTGATGGCCACCATCCGGTCGCGCTGCCGCCGGCTGACGTTCCAGCCCTGGGCCGACGAGGCTGTCGCCAACTTCCTTCGCGTGCGGTCCGACCTGCCGGAGAGCCAGCTCATGGCGGTCGCCGCCATGTCCCGCGGGGCGCCCGGCCGGGCGCTGACGCTCGCGAACTCCGAGGCGCTTGTCTACGACGCCCAGGCCAACGCCCTGGTGGACGGCGAGCCGCCCGCCGAGGCCGAACTGATGAGCGTCGTCGACAAGTTCCGCGGCGCGGAGGGCCAGCGCCGCTTCGAGTTGTTCCTGGACCGCCTGGCCGAGGCGGTTCGCCGCCGCGTGACCGAGAACCGGGGAGGGGGCCCTGTCGAGCGCTGGGCCAATCTCTGGGACCGCCTGGCGCTGGCGCCGGGGGAGGCGGACGCCCTCAACCTGGACCGCGCCGACGTGTTCTGGTCCCTGGTCGCCGAGTTGAAGACCGTACGAGGCGCCGCGTGATCATCGACAGCCACGTGAACCTGCATCATCCGGACTTCGACGCCGACCGCGACGAGGTCATCGCCCGGGCCCGCGAGGCGGGCGTGCGCCTGATGGTCGAGATCTCCGACAAGGTCTCGACCTTCGACCAGACCTGGGCGGTCGCGGAGGCGCATGCCGACATCTGGTGCACCGCCGGGACCCATCCGCACTATTCGATCGAGAACCCGGACCTGACCGTCGCCGACCTGCTGGCCCTGGCCACGCGGCCCAAGGTCGTCGGCATCGGCGAGTGCGGACTGGACTTCCACTACGACTGGAGCCCGCGCGACGTGCAGGCGCGGGTCTTCCGCGTGCACTGCGCCGCCGCGCGCGAAAGCGGCCTGCCGTTGGTGGTGCATACCCGCGAGGCCGACGACGTCATGGCAGAAATCCTGACCGACGAGATGGGCAAGGGCGCCTTCCGCTTCCTCATGCACTGCTACACGTCAGGAGCGGAACTCGCGAAAACTGCAGCAGAATTGGGCGGCTGGTTTTCGGTTTCCGGGATCGCCACCTTCAAGGCTGCCGGGGACGTCCGGGCCATCATCGCCGACATGCCCGGCGACCGGATCATCGTGGAGACCGACTGTCCGTATCTGGCGCCGGTCCCCATGCGCGGCCGGCGCAACGAGCCCGCCTACGTCACCCATGTCTTCGACAAGCTGGCGGAGGTCCGCGGCTGGACCTGCGAGGAGACGGAGCAGAGGGCCGGGGACGCCTTCTTCGCCCTGTTCGACCGGATACCCCGGCCGTGAGCCTGACCTACACGATCCTGGGCTGCGGCTCGTCCGGCGGCGTGCCGCGCGCCGACGGAGCATGGGGCGCGTGCGATCCGGCGAATCCGCGCAACCGCCGGTCCCGCTGTTCGATGTTGGTCCGGCGTGATCGGGTTAATGCGGAAAATGAAGAAACGACTGTAGTTCTCGATACATCTCCGGATTTCCGGCTTCAGATGGCCGGCGCCGGAGCGACCCGGCTGGACGCCGTGCTGTTCACCCACGACCACGCCGACCAGACCCACGGCATCGATGACATCCGCGTCTTCGCCGGTCGCATGCGCAAGCGCGCCCCATGCTTCATGGACGCCTACACCCACGATCTGCTGACGCGCCGGTTCGGCTACATCTTCGAGGGCGGCCTGGGCTATCCGGCCATCGCCGAGCCCCGCCTGATCCCGCCGCATGGCGAGCCCTGGTCGGTTGACGGACCGTCGGGCGCCATCCCGGTCGTGACCTTCGAACAGGTGCACGGGCCTATCAAGTCAGTCGGCTATCGCATTGGCGACGCAGCCTATTCCAGCGACGTGTCTGAACTGGACGAGGCGGCGATGGCGACGCTGGAGGGGGTCCGGCTGTGGGTCGTGGACGCCCTGCGGTGGACGCCGCATCCGACCCACGCCAACGTCGAGAAGGCGCTGGAATGGATCGCCAGGATCGGGCCCGAGCGCGCCGTCCTGACCAATCTGCACATCGACCTCGACTACGAGGACCTGAAATCGAAGCTGCCGTCGGGCGTGGAGCCGGCCTACGACGGCCTGAGCGTGACTCTGGACGACTAGGGGGCTGTAGGCGAGGATTCCCAAGCCTGTTTGGGTTTCGCCTGCCTTGGATTTCCCATAATCTATCTTAGGCGCATCCTGCATAGGTGAGCGGGCAGCCGCTTCCCCGGTCACCGCACCCGCATTAACGCCGTCGTCTGGGCCGCCCCCGCCAGGATCTGCTTCGTCGTTTCCGGATCCGGTTCGGTCGACCAGAGGTCGCGTTCGAACGTGCCGCCGGTGATGACGCCGTCGCTGCGTGGGAAGATGTAGGTCGAGCCGTAGGTCAGGTTGTAGTCCAGCTCCGGCTGCGGCAGGAAAACCACCAGCTGCCCTCGCGCCGGGATCATGGCGGCGTCGCCGAACAGCGCCCGCGCGCCGAGGCCTGTGCAGTTGAAAACCACCTCTTCCGGCAAGCCCGCGACCTCTCCCGGCGAGTTGAACTTGCGCACCACGATCCTGCCGCCGGCGGTCAGGACATCTTCCAGCATGGCCTGGAGGTAGATCTGCGGTTCGATCTGCATGGCGCTGAACTGCTGCAGCCAGTGTCGGCCGAACGGGTGTTGGCCGGGCTCCAGCACCGCCATCTCCGGCTCCAGGTCCTGCAGCGCCAGGTCTCGCGGCCCGAATTCGCGGCGCTCGTCGAAGACGAAGTAGTTGCGCCGCCAGGTCACCCCGTAGGGTCCGCCCAGGAGGTTCTGGAAATGGCGATGGGACAGCCGGGCGGCCTGGTTGAACCGGGCCACGAACGCATCGTCCACTGCGTTGCGTTCGTAGGACCAGGCGGCGTGCCACTGCCCCCCCGCGATATTCGACGTCGTATCGGGCGGCAGGCTCTCGGCGTAGACCGTCACCTGTCCGCCGCGCTGCTGGATCAGCCGTGCGGTGGCCAGGCCGACGGCGCCGCATCCCAGCACCGCGTGCGCCCTCCCTGCCCCCGCGAAGCCGATGTCGACGGCCTGGTGCGACGTGCCCCAGCTGAGCGTGATACCCGCGCCGCCGTGACCATAGTTGTGCACCAGCCGCTTGGCGCCCAGGGCTTCGGCCTTCACCACGAATCCGGCGGGCCGATAGGGTCGCAGCCCCACCACGACCCGGGCCACGCGGTCGGCCGTCAGGCGCATCGGATAGAGCCGGTCCGGACCGATCAGGCCCGGCCGCAGCAAGCTCGGCGCGGGCGCGCCGACCGACCCGGTGGTGGCGCAACCCGACAGGGCGCCGGCGCCCAGCATCATGCCGAAGGCGCGTCGGGAAGGTCCCGCCGGGATCATTGTCCGGTGTAGGCCGCGGGTTGGGCGGTGGAGGCGGCGTCGCGCGGCTCGCCCACCCATTCCCAGTGCCAGGGTTCGTAGATGTAGTTCACGAACCCGAAGCGGCCGGCGTTGCGCACCATCCAGCGATAGGCGGCGGTGCGGCTCTGGTAGAGGCGGTTGGCGGCGGCGGTGGAATCGATCCGCGAGCCGGGCGCGAAGCCCAGGTTCAGGTCGACGGCGAAACCCGTCGCATGGGGCGAACAGGTGGCGCGGCGCTTGCCGTCGCAATTGCCCTCGCTGGCGCAGCGCTCGGAGTCGACGTCGGCCTGGCGGTAGCCGGAGAAGATCGTGAGCAGCTTGTCGTCGCCGCGCAACACCCCGTCGCGCCGGGCCGCCGCGTACATCTCGCGATAGGCCTTCAGGGCGTCGCCGCGCAGGCGCCGGTCCTCGCGATTGTAGGTGTCCTCGCGCGCCGGCAGGTTGGTCATGATGTACTCGACCGGCGCCACCGGGCACTCGCCGCGCAGGCGCGCCAGGATGAAGGGGCGCCGCTCCTGCCACAGGCCCTTCAGCACCTGGAAGGTGCCAGAGCCGAACACGCCATCCACCTCCAGGCCATGCGCCGCCTGCAGGTCGGCCAGCCGCCGGGCGAACTCGGGCGTGCCCGGGCCGCAGGCGGTGCCCAGCTCGCGCTGGATCATCGGCAGGTAGATCTCCCACCCCTTCTCGGGCGAGCCGAACGGAGACCACTGGGCGGTCGTGAGGGATTCCGCGTTCTTGGACGCGGCTTCGGAAAAGGCGGAGTCAGCCCCGCCGCAGACGGCCGGATCGCGCTGGAGGATGCCCTGCTGGGCGGCCGCCGGCCCCGCCAGGGCGAGCATCAGCACGCCGCAGAACGCCGCCCCCAGGCCCGCTATTCCCAACTTCTCACGCACGGGTTTCACCCAAGCCAGACGCCCATCGGGAGGGAACCACGGCCGGACGCGGATAGGCAAGCGCCCTCCCCGTTTTGAAGAAGTCGGCCACGCCGCGCTAGCATGGGCGCGAAAGGGAATCGCATGACCTCGCAGGCCGACCGCATCGCCAGCCTCGATGTGCTGCGCGGCCTGGGCATCCTCGGCATCCTGGCGGTCAACGCCTCGGTCTTCGCCCAGCCCTTCGCCCTGCAGTTCGACCCGGTCCTGCTGGGCCCGATGGATCCGGACTCGACCACCCTCTGGGGCGTCGTCCACGTCGCCTTCGAACGGAAGTTCGTGACCCTGTTTTCGATGCTGTTCGGCGCCTCCATCCTGTTGGTGGGCGGCGAGCCCGGAGACCGGGATCGCACGCCGGTGCTGTACCGCCGGCTGGGCTGGCTGGCGCTGTTCGGCCTGATCCATGGCGCGCTGATCTGGTACGGCGACATCCTGCTCTGTTACGCCGTGAGCGGCTTTGTGGCGGCGCTGTTCCGCGGATGGTCGGCGAAGCGGTTGCTGATCACCGGGGCGCTGATGACCCTGGCGACGGCCGGCTTCGAGGCGGCGGACTACTGGGCGGGCGCACTGGGCGGCGCCGACTCAGCCGCCCTGCCCTTCACCTCGCTGGAGTCCGCGCGCCAGGAAATCGCGGCCTTCTCCGGGACCTTTCAGACGTCGCTCCAGGCCAACGTCGAGCACTGGATCGTCATGGCCGGTTACACCGTCTTCTTCGTGCCCTCGACGCTGGGGCTGATGATGATCGGCATGGGGCTGTTCAAGACCGGGGTGCTGGGCGCCGGTCGCAGCGCCGGCCTCTATCTGGCGATGGCGGCCGCGGGCGTGGTGGCGATGGCGCTGCTGGCGGGCGCGACCAGCCGCGAGATCGCCGGCGGCTTCGGTGATGCGGTGGACACCGCCTGGCGCGGGTCGATCAACAGCGTGCTGGCCCCGGTCATGACGCTCGGCTACGTCGGCCTCGTCTGCCTTGCGATGAAGACGCCCTTGCGCGCGCTGCTCCGGCCGCTGGCGGCCACCGGCCAGATGGCCTTCACCAACTACCTGACCCAGTCCCTGATCATGACCGGCGTCTTCTATGGCGGCCGGGGCCTTGAGCTGTTCGGCGCGTTGACGCTGGCCGAGGTCGCGCCCGTCGTCATCGCGATCTGGGCCGCCCAGCTGATCTGGTCGCCGTTGTGGCTAGCGGCCTTCCGCTACGGCCCGTTCGAGTGGATCTGGCGCTCCCTCACCCTCGGCCGGCCCGCGCCCTTCAGGAGGCTTGCGGGACAACCCTAGCGGCGGTCACATGGGCCGGGGCGACTCGTGGCCCACGGAGCCGGCCGATGACCGAGACTGCGCCTCGTCGATCCAACGCCGTCCTGGCGGCCTTCGCGGGTCCGTGCCTGCCCTATGCCGCCGTCGGCCTGCCGTTGGCCGTCAGCCTGCCGGCCTTCTACAGCCAGTATGTCGGGCTTTCGCTGGCGCTGGTCGGGACGGCCTTCCTGACCGTGCGGCTGATCGACATCTTCTTCGATCCCATCGTCGGCTGGGGCATGGACCGGACCCGCAACAAATGGGGCCCCTACCGCACCTGGATCACGGCGGGCACGCCGATCCTGATGGCCGCCATCGCGGCCATCTTCTTCGTCCAGCCGGGCGCCGACTTCGCCTATCTCTTCTTCTGGCTGCTGGTGCTCTATCTGGGCTTCTCGATCTGCACCCTGGCCCAGTTGGCCTGGGGCTCGGTCCTGGCGCCGCAGTACGACGAGCGGTCGCGGCTCTACGGCTGGTGGCAGGCGGCCAATATCGTGGGCGTGCTGATCGCGCTCTTCATCCCGACCATCGTGCTGAAGACCGGCATGGGGACCTATGAGGACGGGGTGCGGGCGATGGGGTGGTTCATCCTCATCGGCCTGCCGGTGACACTGCTAATCAACCTGCTGGTGGTGCCAGAGCCCAAGCCGACCGGAGCGACGCCGCACGGAGGCCTGTCGGCCTACCTTGCGTTGTTCCAGCGCAAGACGGTGCGCAAGGTGCTGCTCTGCGATCTCTACCTGGGCATCGCGCCCGGCGTGACCGGAGCGCTGCTGTTTTTCTTCTTCGAGAGCGTGAAGGGCTTTGATCGCGGCGAGAGCCAACTCTTCATGGTCTTCTATTTCGTCGCCGGACTGATCGGCGCGCCGTTCTGGAGCTGG
>CAZRKY010000125.1:0-9396 GCA_964600375.1 uncultured Caulobacteraceae bacterium
GGAACATCGGGACGAGGCCGCCCTCGAAGAAGATGTAGAACAGGAACAGGTCCAGCGACGTGAACACGCCGTTGACCAGGGTCTCCAGCACCAGGAAGGCGATCATGTACTCGATCTGCCGGTCCTTGATGGTGTTCCAGCTGGACAGGATGCAGAGCGGCATCAGGAAGGCGTTGAGCAGGACGAACAGGATCGAGATCCCGTCCACGCCCATGTGGTACTCGGCCCCGGCGAACCAGGCGACGCGCTCGACGAACTGGTAGTCCGCCCGCGTGTTGTCGAAGCCCATGACCATGACCACCGACACCGCCAGCGTCGCCAGGGTGGTGAGCAGCGCCACCCACTTGGCGGCGCGGTTGCGGTCGGGGCCTTCCATCTTGCCCGTCATCACCTTCAACAGGGTGATGAGCAGGGCTCCGACGAGCGGCAGGAAGGTGACGATGCTGAGGATGTAGGGCATCGGATCAGCCGATCAGCCAGAAGGCGAACGTCAGCAGGCCGGCGACGCCGAGCAGCATGACGAAGGCGTAGTGATAGACGTAGCCGGACTGGACCTTGGACAGGCGGCCGGCCGAGAACAGCGAGGTCCAGGCGAACCCGTCCGGACCCAGGCGGTCGATGAGGTTCTTGTCGGCCCACTTGAAGAGGTCGCCGATGGCCTTGGCGCCCTTCACGAAGACGAAGTCGTACAGCTCGTCGAAGTACCACTTGTTGTAGAAGAAGCTGTGCAGCGGTCCGCCGTTGTCGGCGATGCGCTTGGCCAGGCCTTCCTTCACCAGGTAGAACCAGACTGCGGCCAGCAGGCCCAGCACGCTGACCACCAGGGGCGCGAAGACGACCCACTGCGGCGGGTGCTCGTGGTGTTCGGCGGCCGCGTGGGCGCCCTCCCCGCCGATCCCGAAGATGGCGCCGCGCCAGAAGCCGGCCGCGTGCTCGCCCAGGAAATACGGCGCGAAGACGAAGCCCGCCGCGATGGCCGCCACGGACAGGACCGCCAGCGGGATGAGGATGGTCGCCGGGCTCTCGTGCGGCGGATGGGCCGCATCGACGCCGTGATGGCCGTGGCCGTGATCGTCGTGGCCGTCCGGCTCGGAGTGGGTCTCGATCTGGGCGTGGCTGACGTGATCGTCGGCGACGTGGGCGTGGCCTCCGGCCCACTTTTTCGAGCCTTCGAAAGTCATGAAGGCCAGGCGCCACGAGTAGTAGGCCGTCAGCCCCGCGACCAGCACGCCGATCCAGAAGGCGAACATGCCCGCATCGTTGTGCTCGCCCGCCGCATAGGCCGCCTCGATGATGGCGTCCTTGGAGTAGAAGCCGGCGAAGCCGCCCACGCCCGGCCAGCCCAGGCCGGTGATGGCGATGGTGCCGATGGTCATGGCCCCGAACGTCAACGGCATGTACTTCCGCAGGCCGCCCATGCCGCGCATGTCCTGCTCGTGGTGCATGCCCATGATCACCGAGCCGGCGCCCAGGAACAGCAGCGCCTTGAAGGCCGCGTGGGTGAACAGGTGGAACATGGCGGCGTCATAGGCGCCGACGCCGGCGGCGAAGAACATGTAGCCGAGCTGCGAACAGGTCGAATAGGCGATGACCCGCTTGATGTCGTTCTGGGCCAGGCCGACGGTTGCAGCGAACAGCGAGGTGATCGCGCCGGTGATGCAGATGATGTCGCGCGCGACCAGCGCGTGCTCGTAGAGCGGCGACAGCAGGCAGACCATGTAGACGCCGGCGGTGACCATGGTCGCGGCGTGGATCAGGGCCGACACCGGGGTCGGGCCCTCCATCGCGTCCGGCAGCCAGGTGTGCAGGAAGAACTGGGCCGACTTGCCGCAGGCGCCGACGAACAGCAGGAAGCCCGCCAGGTTCAGCGCCGACCACTCGTAGCCGATGAACGACCAGCTCTTGCCGGCCATGGTCGGGATCAGCGGGAACAGCTCGTCGAACTGGATGGTCCCGAACATCGCGTAGATGGTGAAGATGCCGAGCGCGAAGCCGAAGTCGCCGACGCGGTTGACCACGAAGGCCTTGATGGCGGCGGAATTGGCGCTGGCCTTGTGGAACCAGAAGCCGATCAGCAGGTAGGACGCCAGCCCCACGCCTTCCCAGCCAAAGAACATCTGCATGAAGTCATTGGCGGTCACCAGGGCCAGCATGGCGAAGGTGAAGAGCGACAGGTAGGCGAAGAAGCGGGGCTTGCCCGGGTCCTCGGCCATGTAGCCCCAGCTGTAGAGGTGCACGAGGGCCGAGACGGTCGTGATCACCACCAGCATCACCGCCGACAGGGCGTCGAAGCGGATCGACCAGGTGGACTGGAAGTCCCCGATCTGGATGAAGGGCAGAAGCTCGACGACGAACTTCTCCTGCCCGCCCCAGGCGTGCTGGGCGAAGGCGTACCAGGCGATGATCGCCGACAGGAACAGCAGCCCCGTGGTGATCGACTGGGACACGACATTGCCCAGGCGCTTGCCGAACAGGCCGACGATGGCCGCACCGACCAGGGGGCCGAAGACGGCCAGGACGAGAAGGGTCTCGAGGTTCACCGCGTCAGCCCTTCATGACCGAGGCGTCGTCCACGGCGATGTCGCCGCGGTTGCGGAAGAAGGTGACCAGGATGGCCAGGCCGACGGCGGCCTCGGCCGCGGCGACGGTCAGCACGAACATGGCCAGGATCTGCCCCGAGACGTCGCCCAGGTGCGTCGAGAACGCGACCAGGTTGATGTTCACCGCCAGCAGGATCAGCTCGATCGACATCAGGATGACGATGACGTTCTTGCGGTTCACGAAGATGCCGAACACCCCGATGGTGAACAGCACCGCGGCCACGGTCAGGTAGTGGGTAAGCCCGATGGTCATTGGTCGACGATCCCCTCGCCGCTCTTGGGCGTGACGACGGTCATGGCGTCCTTGCGGCGACGCGTGACCTGGGTGTGGATGTCCTGGCGCTTGACGTTCGTCTTGTGGCGAAGGGTCAGCACGATGGCCCCGATCATGGCGATGAGCAGCACGATCCCGGCGGCCTGGAAGAAGTAGACGTAGTCTGTGTAGAGCACCCGGCCGATCGACTCGGCGTTGGTGGCGTCGGCCGGCGCGGCGACCAGCGCCTTGCCCGCTGCCGCGCCCCGGTCTGCGACGGCGACACCCACGAGCACCATCTCGACCAGCAGCACCAGGGCCACGACGCCGCCGATGGGCAGGTACTGGGCGTAGCCCTCGCGCAGCCGGACGAAGTCGACGTCCAGCATCATGACCACGAACAGGAACAGCACCGCAACGGCGCCGACGTAGACGACGATCAGCAGCATCGCCAGGAACTCCGCGCCCATCAGGACGAAGAGGCCGGCGGCCGAGAAGAAGGCCAGAATCAGCCAGAGCACCGAGTGCACCGGGTTTCGCGCGCTGATGACGAACAGGCCCGAGGCCAGGGTCACGGCGGCCATGAGGTAGAAGGCGATCGCCTGAAGCATCCGGCCGTCGGCTCCGTCGGTCCGCGCCGTCGGAACGGCTGAAAACGGACGCTGGTCACTGGTTGCGGTTGATGGGTCGGGCGCTGCGAATCCGCGACGCCAAAGCCCCTTTGAACCGGCGCCCTTCTAGCCCCCGAAACCCGGCTTGCAAAGGCCTGATACGGCAAGAAACGGGGTGGCGTCCGGCGCCCCCGCGGCCCATCTTCGCTCCGCCTTGGCAACAACCCCGATCGAGGACGCGATGAGCGGTCAGGAACGCGACTATCTCCTTGGCACCCACGATGCGGAGGTCGAGCGCCTGGGGCTGCAGCACAGGCTGTGGCGAGACCGGGTTCACGACGCCTGGAGGCGGGCAGGAATCGCTTCCGGATCAAAGGTCATCGACGCAGGCGCCGGACCGGGCTGGGCCAGCCTGGACCTGGCGGAGATCGTCGGTCCGGGCGGTCGGGTGCACGCCTTGGAGCGGTCGGCCCGCTTCCTGGAATTCCTGCGCGGCGCCGTCGGCCAGCGAGGCCTTGCCAACATCGAAACCCGTGAGCTCGACCTCATGCTCGATCCGGTCGATCTGGACGGGGTCGACGCCTTATGGATTCGCTGGGTCCTGGCCTTCGTCAGCGACCCGGCCAAGGTGCTGGCCAAGCTCGCGGCCGCGCTGCGCCCGGGCGGGGTGGCGATCATCCACGAATACCTCGACTACCGGACCTTTTCCTACGCCCCGCGGCGACCGGCCCAGCAGGCCTTCCTCGAGGTCGTGATCAACGGCTGGCGCGCCAGCGGCGGGGACCCTGACGCGGCGCGCGAACTGCCGGCCCTGCTGCCGGCCTGCGGGCTGCGGATCAAGTCGCTGCGTCCCCTGGTCGATGTAATCAGGCCGGCCGATGCTCGGTGGCAGTGGCCCGCGTCTTTCATCCGTACCTACCCGGAACACCTGATCGAGACCGGGCAGGTGGACCGGGCCTGGGTGGACCGGCTGCATTCTGAATTCGACTTGGCGGAAACGGATTCCGGTGCCGTGATGGTGACGCCCCTGGTCCTGGAGATCATCGCCGAGAAGAATTGACCGGGGTCAAACCGGCGTCGCCTTTCAGGGATATTCTCTGGCTCACGCCGTGAGGTTTGCTACAGCTTGCGCGCATGTAACGGTCGGGGGACCCAAGGATGAGCAAGATGACGCCGGCCCGTCTCGGCGGCGACGCCCTGAAGTGGCTCCTGATCATCATGGCGGCGGTCGCCGCGGCCGGCTTCGCCTTCACCCGCGATTTTGAGTACGGCGTCGAAACGCACGAGATGGTGGAAGCGATCGGGCGGGTGATGATCCTGACCTGGATCCTGGGCCGCGTCTGGTGCTCGCTCTACGGAAGCGGTGCGGCCAGCAGCGAGATGGCGGCGCGCGGGCCCTACTCCATCGTTCGCAACCCGCTGCATCTCTTCACCATGATCGGCGCGGCCGGGGTCGGAGCCCAATCGGGCAGCATCACCGTGGGGGCGATCTTCCTGGTGGTGGCGTTTCTGGCGATCTGGCTGCTGGTGCAGAACGAGGAGCGCGCCCTGCTGGCGAGCCTGGGCAAGCCCTACGCCGACTACATGGCGACCACGCCCCGCTTCATCCCCAACCTCAGCCACTGGCACGACAGCGCCGAGGTTCAGGTCCGCCCGCGCGTGCTGATCGGCACCTTCCTGAGCGGGCTCCTGTTGCTGCTCTTCATCCCGCTCGCTGAAGGCCTGCAATACCTGCAGACCATCCACACCATCCCTGTCCTCGCCGACCTGCCGTAGGGGCCAATCAGCGCAGCTTCGCCGCCGCCTGCCGGCAGAGCGGCTCGACCGGCCCGCCCTGGACGGAAACGAGTCGGGTCACGGCGGCCCGGCCGCCCGCGCCCGGGGTGACCTTGAAGACCTCGACATTGGAGAACAGGGCGATGCCGCCCTGCTCCCAGATGACCAGCCAGCGCCCCCGGCCCATGTCGCCGGCCGCGATCAGATGGCGGAACGGCAGATGGGTCTCGCCCGGGCCAATGGCGTCGCCGGCGTTCCAGCGGCCGTTGATTTCAGCGATGGCCCCAAGCTGCTTGCGGATCGATGGCGGCAGCTGGGCCAGCCGGGTGACCGGCGTGCGCTGGATCTGAGGGCAGACGGCTGCGGGCTTTGCTTCAGCAACAATGGGCGCCGCGAGGGCGGCGGCGAGGCTCAGGCTAAGGATGGCGGCGCGCATGGGGGTCTCCTCGGGGTGAACTCCCAACTTGATCATGGCGCCTGAACGGGGCCTGACCAAACCCGGTGCGAATGGCGGGGCGATAGACCGGCGGGGCCGCCGCGTCATTGGCCTCGCCGGGGCGGCCAGGGATGGGCATCCTGGTTGCGCGAGCACTTCGCCGTCCGCAGCGACGTCAAAGCTTGCGAAATCGCTTCGCTCGTCCTCATCCTGAGCCTGTCGAAGGACGAGGACGCGCCACAGCGATGACCGCCGCCTGCGTCTACATGCTGCTCTGCCGAGACGGGAGATACTACGTCGGCTCGCACCGGGGCGATGATGTGCGTGGCCGGGTGCGGGAGCACAACGACGCGGTGTATCCCAAGGCCTGGACGGCCAAACGCCGGCCCGTCGTTCTCGTCTGGGTGGGCGGGTTTGAACTCATCACTGACGCCATCGGGTTCGAGCGTCAGCTCAAGGGCTGGGGACGGGCCAAGAAAGAGGCGCTTGTCCGGGGCGATTGGGACGAGATTTCACGGCTGTCGCGGGGCGCGAACTACCGGCCGCCGATGACATTCGAAGAGCGCTTCAACATGCTGGCGGTGCGCGAGGCCGAGCGGGAGGCGGCGGCCAACGCCGCGGGACCGCCTCGTCCTTCGACAAGCTCAGGATGAGGCTAGTTTTGGGTGGGGCGTTTGGGGCTGGCGTGGCCTCGGACGCCCTGGCGCTCCGTCACAAGACAGGGCTCTGACAGGCTCGCGCCTCGGCGTCCGAAGCAACGGTTATGCGCGCGCTGCCCTCTCAGTCGTCCTCATCCTGAGCCTGTCGAAGGACGAGGACGCCGCACCACGTCACCGATACGGCGCGTCCAGCTCCAGGTTCTTCGCGATCTCGCGTTCCCAGCGGTCGCCGTTCGCGAGCAGGCGCTCCTTGTCGTAGTAGAGCTCCTCGCGGGTCTCGGTGGCGAACTCGAGGTTCGGGCCTTCCACGATGGCGTCGACCGGGCAGGCCTCCTGGCACAGGCCGCAGTAGATGCACTTGACCATGTCGATGTCGTAGCGGGTCGTGCGGCGCGAGCCGTCGGCGCGGGGTTCGGCTTCGATGGTGATGGCCTGGGCCGGGCAAATGGCTTCGCACAGCTTGCAGGCGATGCAGCGTTCCTCGCCGTTGGGATAGCGGCGCAAGGCGTGTTCGCCGCGGAAGCGGGGCGACTGCGGGTTACGCTCGAACGGATAGTTCACCGTCGCCTTGGGGCGCGCCATGTACTTCGCCGCAAGGCCAAGCGCCCCCAGGAAGTCCAGCATCATGGCGCCCTTGGCGGCCTGACCAATTCTCGCAAACATCGCTAGCAGCCTCTCGCATCGCGCAGATCCGGATCGCGGATTGCGGCGCATTCTCTTGCCTTGGCGTCCTCATCGGCGCGGGCGCGGGCGGCGCGCTCGGCCTGGGCGCCGGGGGTCTCGTCCTGGCTCGCCACGTCGTCGCTGGCGCAGCCGCCGAGCGCGATCACCGTCTCGGCGATGAGCGTCAGGGCGCGCATCAGGCCAGCTTCCCGGAACGGATCAGATACTTCGCCTCGCCCGACTGGGGGTAGTCGTAGAGGTAGTCGTCCTTGCGGAAGAAGACCGGCTCCTTGCCGTCGGGATAGCGATACCAGAACTCGCCGTTGACCCAGTAGGTCAGGTCCTGCTCCGGGTAGGTGTAGACGTGCACGTCGCGCATCACGAAAGCCGGCTGCGAGCCGTTCGGGTAGGCGAAGACGAGCGCGGTCGCACTCATGCGCCGCCCGCCCCGAACACGCGCCAGGCCGCCACGGCGATCACCGCGAACAGCGAGGTCGGCAGGAAGATCTTCCAGCCGATCCGCATCAGCTGGTCGTAGCGGTAGCGCGGCACGATCGCCTTGATCAGGGCGAACATCACGAACCAGGCGACGGTCTTGATGCAGAACCACAGCAGGGCGTGCAGGTTGAACCAGATGGAGCCCGGCTCGAACAGCATCTCCGCCGGATAGGGCGAGTTCCAGCCGCCGAAGAAGAGCAGGCTGATCATCGAGCACATCAGCACGATGTTGGCGTACTCGCCGATCATGAAGAGCAGGTACGGGGTCGAGGAGTACTCGACCTGGTAGCCGGCCACGAGCTCGGACTCGGCCTCGGGCAGGTCGAAGGGCGGGCGGTTGGTCTCGGCGAGCGCCGAGATGAAGAACATCACCATCATCGGGAACATGATGACGATGGTGGGCCAGTTCTTCGCGCCGTTGCCGAAGACGTTCCAGTTCCAGAACCAGCCGCCCTGGGCCTCGACGATGCCCGACAGGTTCATGGTCCCCGACAGCAGGATCACTGTGATGATGATGAAGCCGATGGAGACCTCGTAGGAGACCATCTGGGCCGCCGAGCGCAGCGATCCCAGGAACGGGTACTTCGAGTTCGAAGCCCAGCCGCCCATGATGATGCCGTAGACGCCCAGCGAGCTGATGGCGAACAGGTAGAGGATGCCGACGTTCAGGTCGGCGACCACCCAGCCCGGCGCGAACGGGATCACCGCCCAGGACACGAAGGCCAGGATGAAGGTGATCAGCGGCGCCAGCAGGAACACGACCTTGTCGGCCCCGGCCGGGATGACGATTTCCTTGAACACGAACTTGAAGAAGTCGGCGAAGGACTGAAGCAGGCCGAAGGCGCCCACGACGTTGGGGCCCTTCCGCATCTGGACGGAAGCCCAGATCTTGCGGTCGGCGAGTAGCAGGAAGGCCAGCGACAACAAGATGCCGACGGTGACCAGCAAGATCTGGCCGACGGTGATCAGCGTCCAGCCGAGGGGAGAAGCCCAGTCCATCGTCTACTCCGCCGCCAGCGCACGGACGCCGGACGCCGCGGCCGAACATTCAGCCATGGTCACGCTGGCGCGCGCGATCGGGTTGGTCAGGAAGAAGTCCTTCACAGCATTGGCGAAGGGCGTGTCAGCCACCTTGCCCTCGCCGCCCAGGGCCTTGAGGTCCAGCGGGCGGGCGGGCGCGACGTAGTCGATGGCGCCGAAGCTGGGGTGATCCTTCAGCAGGGCGGCGCGCAAGTCGGCCAGGCTGTCGTAGGGCAGCGTCTTGCCCAGGCGCTCGGACAGGGCGCGGATGATGGCCCAGTCCTCCTTGGCTTCGCCCTTGGGGAAGATGGCGCGTTCGGCCAGCTGTACCCGGCCCTCGGTGTTGACGTAGAAGCCCGGCTTCTCGGTGTAGGCCGCGCCGGGCAGGATGACGTCGGCGCCGTGGGCCCCGTTGTCGCCGTGGGTGCCGAGGTAGACCTTAAAGGCGCCCGACTTCGAGGTGTCGATCTCGTCGGCGCCCAGCAGGAACAGCACGTCCAGCGCGCCCTTCTTGACCATGTCCAGCGCGGCCTTGCCGCCCTGGCCGGGGACGAAGCCCAGGTCCAGGCCGCCGACGCGCGCGGCGGCCGTGTGCAGCACGTTGAAGCCGTTCCAGCCGTCGCGCACGACGCCGTACTTCGCGGCGAAGCCGGCGGCGGCCTTGAGCACCGCGGCGCCGTCGGGGCGGGCCAGGGCGCCCATGCCGATGATGATCGCGGGCTTCTGCGCGGCTTTAAGAACCGTCTCGAACATGTTGGAGATGTTCGAAAGGCTGGACGGGCCGGCGCCCAGGTAGTCGTAGGTGTAGGTCAGGTTGGCCTGCTCGCCGATCAGGCCGATGCGGGTCTTGCCGGCCAGCCACTGCTTGCGCAGGCGGGCG
>CAZRKY010000126.1:0-7479 GCA_964600375.1 uncultured Caulobacteraceae bacterium
GATGGTGCCGTCGATGGTCGGCAGGCCGCGCGAGGCGGTGACGACGACTTCTTCGACCACAGTGGATTCCTGGGTCTGGGTGCCCGTCGACTGGGCGGCGGCGGCGGTGGCGAGCAGAAGGCTGCCGGCCAGGGCGGTGCTCGCCCAAACCAAACGCTTGTAGTTCATCTCGGATAATCCCCATTTTTGGACGCTGACCGGTACATTCGCGGTCTCACGTCCGCCCCGTCACGTATGGGTTCCCTTAAGAGCCGCCCGAGACACATTTGTGAAGATTGCATGATCGCACAGAGGGCGATCCGCGGCGTGGCGTGGCAGCCACAGCACGGTTTTCGCGGGCAAGCTGTTGATAATTTCGCTTGCAGGCCGAATTGTCGCAGGTGCAATCAACCGGAATTCCCGGGGCGCGGGAATCTGCCATGACGCGGGTTTGCGAATATGGCCTGCAAACCAGTGGCCGCGCTTGATTCTAGCCGCCCCAGACCGCCCGCAGCCGGGCGTCGCGTCCGCAGCCCTGACGGTAGACGCGGTAGCGCAGCGGATTCTTCTTGTAGAAATCCTGGTGGTAGTCCTCCGCCGGCCAGAAGGTCGCGGCGGGACGGATCGGGGTGATCAGGCGGCCGGTGCGCACGGCCCGGGCCGCGGCGGTCCGCGAGCCTTCCGCCGCGGGACGCTGGGCCGGCGTCACGAAGACCGCGGTGCGGTAGTTCGGTCCACGGTCGCAGAACTGGCCGCCGTCGTCCGTGACGTCGATGGTGCGCCAGAAACGGTCGACCAGCTGGCGGTAGCTGATGCGGCGGGGGTCATAGGTGACCCGCACCGCCTCCAGATGTCCGGTGGCCTGAGACCCGACCTGTTCGTAGGTCGGATTGCGGGTCGTGCCCCCGGTGTAACCGGACACGGCCGACACGACGCCGGGTATGTGCTCCATGTCGCTCTCGGTGCACCAGAAGCAACCGCCCGCGAACACTGCGGTTTCCAGGCGCGGGGTCGCCGGGGCCGGGAGGGCCTTGGAGGGGGGCGTCTGGGCCGCGCCGGCCAGGGGCGCGGCGGTCAGGGCGGCGGCGCACAGCGCCAGCAGCAGGCGGCGGTTCATGATCGGATCTCCCGGTTGTTCCCCCGTCATACGCACGAGATCCGGTTCGGGTTACCGCGAACGCCAGGATTGGGGCCTCGCGGGGCTCTCCGTACCGAGTCCAAATGCAGAAAAGCCCGGGGTTTCCCCCGGGCTTTCCCTTGGTCCGTAGCGTTCGATCGGTTGGCTTAGAAGCCGATGTCGATCGTGGCGCGGCGGTTCAGAGGCTCCTTCACGCCGTCGCCGGTGGCGACCGCGGGTTGGGACTCACCCTTCCAATCGACGGAAAGGATCGAACCGTTGACGCCCATGCTGACCAGCGAGTCGGCGACGGCCTTGGCGCGGCGCTCGGACAGGCGGACGTTATAGGCGGCCGAGCCGGAGGTGTCGGCGTGACCGACGACCACAACGCGCGTGGCGTTGCCGCTCATGGCGTAGTTCGCGGCCTCGGAGACCACCGACTGGGCTTCCGGCGTCAGGATGTACTGATCGAACGGGAAGTAGACGATGAACTCACGGGCTTCCATCACCGGCGGAGGCGGCGGCGGAGGCGGGGGAGGCGGCGGGGGAGGCGGCGGCGGCGGCGGCGGGGGCGGGGGCGGGGGCGGCGGAGCCGCAAACGCCCAACGCAGGCCGATCGTCACCGACTGGTCGGTGTACTCGGTGTCGATGTCCGGGCCGACGCCCAGGTTCGAGAAGGTCTGCTCACCACCGTCGAAGTAGCGGTAGGTGATGTCCAAGTTCGTGCGCTCGCCGATGGCGATGGCCACGCCGGCCAGAGCCTGCCAGGCGAAGTCACCATCGTTGTCGTCCACGACCACCAGCGGGGCGTCGAGAACGTCAGCCGAAACGCGGGCCCAGCCGATACCGGCGCCGATGAACGGGCGGAAGTTCGAGTCGGGCAGGAAGTCATAAATGACGTTCCCCATGGCCGACCAGACCTTCACTTCACCGTCAACGCCGGTCTCGTCGATGTCACCGGGGCGGTAGCCGCCTTCCAGTTCCACGCGCCAGCTGGGGTTGAAGCGGTAGCCCAGACGGGCGAAGCCAGCCCAGTCGTTGCTGACGTCAAAGCTCGTCAGCGGGCCGCCGGTAAAACCAGCGTCCACGTCCGGCCAGTGGTAGCCGAGGTCGATCGCGCCGTACCAGCCATCCGGTTCGGCCTGGGCAGCGCCGGCGACCGCAAAGAGTGCGGCGGCGGCGGCGCCCGCCATCCATTTCATTTTCATATTCAGAGCCCTCTTTTGCCCTCAAAGCGCAACAGCCGAGACGGTCGGCCTACGTTCGTTATAGCAGCGTCAGTTTGACGCGGTAGTGTCAAAATGGCGACACACCCACGGGAACCGGACGGAATAAGGCCCAAAAACGGCAAAGGTTCCGGCAAATCAGTCCAGCGTTGTCCGGTAGCGCGCCATGGCCAGCGCAGTGACTACCAGAACAAAGATAACCAAGGCCACAATACTGGGCCAGCTTTCCGCCACGCCAAGGCCCTTAAGCAGCGATCCGCGCACAACCCGCAGGAAATGCGTCACCGGGATGGCCGAGCCGATGGCCTGGGCCCAGTCGGGCATCCCGCGGAACGGGAACATGAATCCCGACAGCAGGATCGACGGCAACAGGTAGAAGACCGACATCTGCATGGCCTGCAGCTGGCTGCGCGCCACCGTCGAGATCAGGAAGCCCAGAGCCAGGCTGCCGATGATGAACAGCAGCACCCCGGCGCCCAGCGCCAGCCAGCCGCCCTGGAACGGCACGTCGAACAACAGCTTGGCGAGACTGAGAATGACCGTGCTCTGGATCAGGCCGATGCCGACGTAGGGCATGAGCTTGCCGATCATCACCTCCAGCGGCTGGACCGGCGTGGCCAGCAGCGATTCCATGGTCCCGCGCTCCAGTTCGCGGGTCATGCCCAGGGCGGTCATCATCACCAGGGTCATGGTCAGCACCACGCCCAGCAAACCCGGCACGATATTATAGGCGGTGATGCTCTCGGGGTTGTAGCGCGGGTGGACCACCACCTCGAAAGGCGCGGCCGCCGCGCGCGGGGCCAGCGGCCCGGTCAGGTCGCGCGTCAGGGCCTGCTGCGGCAGCCCCGACAGGGCGGACAGGGCCCCGCCGGTGGCCACCGGGTCCGAGGCGTCGGCCTCGATCAGGATCTGGGGCCGGTCGCCGCGCACCACCCGCCGAGAGAAATCCGGCGGAATGGTCAGGGTGAACTGCACGCGGCCGGCCTCCATCGCCGCGTCCAGCTCGGCGGGCGAGCGGGCCTCCTCGGTGATGTCGAAGTAGCTGGAGTTCTGCAGCGCAGTCAGGATCGAGCGCGAGAACGCAGAATGGTCCTGGACGTAGACCGCCATGGGCAGATGTCGGGGATCGGAATTGATGGCGTAGCCGAACAGCAGGATCTGCACGATCGGCAGCGCCAGGATCATGGCGTAGGTCAGCCGGTCGCGCGACAGCTGCACGAACTCCTTCATCAACACCGCGAAGATGCGGGTCCACGACAGGCCGTTCACCAGACGTCCTCCTGGCGGCTCATCAGGTGGATGTACACGTCCTCGAGCGTCGGCTCGACCTCGGCCCTCTTGAGCGGCGGCTTGCGATAGGGCGCGATGGCCGCCTCCAGCGCCTTGCGGTCCGTCCCCGAGACGTGGAGCGCCAGGCCGAAGGGCGCGGCCATCTCGACGCCGGGCTTGCCCGCCAGCTCGGTCGCCAGCCGGTCGGCGCCCGGCCCTTCGGCGCGCAGGGTGACCAGCTTCGACTCCGCGATCACCTCCTCGGCCGTCCCGCGCGCGATCAGGCGGCCATAGGCGATGTAGGCGATGTCGTGACAGCGCTCGGCCTCGTCCATGTAGTGGGTGGAGACCAGCACGGTCAGGCCCTCGGCGGCCAGGCCGTGGATCTCGTCCCAGAACTCGCGCCGCGCCTTGGGATCGACCCCTGCGGTGGGCTCGTCCAGCAGTAGCAGCTTTGGTTCGTGCAGGATGGCGGCGGCCAGCGCCAAGCGCTGCTTCCATCCGCCCGAGAGCCGTGACGCCAGCTGGCCGCGCCGTGCGCCCAGCCCCAGGCGTTCGAGCGACCGGTTCACCCGTCCCGCCATGTCGTCCAGGCCGTGAACACGGGCCATGAACTGCAGGTTCTCGGCGATGGTCAGGTCGTCGTAGAGCGAGAACTTCTGGGTCATGTAGCCGGTGCGCAGCTTGATCTCGCGCGCTTGGGCGCGGAAGTCGTAGCCCAGCACCGAACCCTCGCCGGAGTCCGGCGTGAGCAAGCCACACAACATGCGCAGGCAAGTGGTCTTGCCCGAGCCGTTAGGACCCAGAAAGCCGGTGACCCGGCCTGTGCCGACCTGGATGGCGACGTCGTTGACCACGTGCTTGTCGCCGAAGGACTTGTTCAGCCCCTTGACGTCGACCGCGAGGTCGGCGGCGGCGGGCGTCATCGCCGCGCGGCCAGGGGCGAGACGTCGACCGGCAGGCCCGGCGTCAGGGCGCGCGGCCTGTCCGGGCGGGCCTCGACCAGGAACACCAGCTTGTCGCGGCTGTCGCGGCTGTAGATCACCGGCGGGGTGAATTCCGGACGGGGGCTCACCCAGGTGACGGTGGCGGCCTGGGCGCCGCCGCAGCTGTCACAGGAGAAGGATACGCGCGCGCCCGGGCGATAGCGGTTCACTTCGGCCTCCCGCACAAAGAACCGCAGTTTGACCCGGTCGTCGGGGATCAGCGCCACCACCGGCTGATTGGCGGGCGCCCATTCGCCGCGCTGGAAGAAGACGTCCTCGACCCGGGCGTCGATCGGGGCCACGGGCGCCAGCAGCCGCGCGCGCACCTCGGCCTCGGTCAGGACGCCGCGCGCCTGCCCGGCGCGCGCGCCGGCGGCCGCGACCTGGTCCTCGCGCAGGCCCAGTTCGGCCACGTCCAGCCGTCGCTCTGTCTCGCGCAGCTGGGCGCGGGCCGTGTCCAGCTCGGCCTGGGCCTGGTCCAGCCGCGCCTTCGCGGCGAAGCCTCGGCCGTACAGGGTGCGCACCCTGCCGTAGCCCAGCTCGGCTTCGTGGGCCTGGGCGCGGGCGGCGGAGCGCTGGGCCTCGATGATGGCGCGTTCGGGCGCGCGCTGGCCCTTTGCGGCGTCCCGCGCGGTCGCTTCGGCCGCGCGCAGGGCCTCGGCGGCCTGGGCGGTGACCGCGGCGGCGGTTCCCGGATCGATCTGGAACAGGGCGGCGCCGGCGCGGACGCGGTCGCCCCGCTGGACCGCGAGGGTCGACACGGTCCCGGAGGCCGCCGCCGACAGGTAGAGGGTCTCGCCTTCGACGTAGCCCGACAGGGTCTCGGGCCAGTGACTGCGCGGCCAGAACCGCCAGGCCAGGCCGGTCAAGCTTATCAGGACCAGAACGATGATGATCGGCCGCAGCTTATGCATGGGCGCCTCCTCCGTGGACCAGCATGCCCTGCAGCACCGTCTCGACGTGCTGGGCGGCCAGGGCCTGCAGGTCGACCGGCTCTGCCCCGATGGGCTCCATGACCTCGCGCCAGATGATCCCCAGCAACATCGGCCCGATCAGCGAATAGGCGTAGTAGCGCGGGTCGCCGGGGCGGACCTCGCCCTCGGCCTGGGCCTTCTCGATGCGGGCCGAGAGCGCGCCCAGGGCGGGCGTGATCACCTCGGCGTGCCAGTAGCGCGCCAGCTCCGGGAAGTTGCGGCCCTCGCCGACCACCATCTTGACCACTCGCCCGGCCCCCGAGGCCTCCAGCACCTGGGCGGCGCGCGGCAGCAGCATGCGCGCCAGATCGGCGAAGGGGCCGGGGAAGCTGGACGCGACGCCGGCGATGGCGACGACATTGGGGGCGACCCGGTCGCGCACCACGGCCTGGAACAGCGCCTCTTTGGTCTCGAAGTAGAGGTAGAGGGCGCCTTTGGAGACTCCGGCGCGTGCGGCGATGTCATCGAGCCGCGCGGCGGCGAATCCCTTTTCGGCGAAGACATCAAAGGCCGCGCCGACGATCTCGGCGGGCCGGGCGTCCTTGCGTCTGCGCCACTTGGGCTGACCGGCCGCAAGCATGGGCTCTCCAATTAATAACTGACCAGTCAGTTATTAAACTCCACGGCCAGGCTTGTAAACAGCCGTGCTGGGCGGTCGCGGGCGGAGACGCCTCTCACCCCGGTCCGTGGCGGCCCCTGCGGCGGGACGGCGTGACGCGTGCAAGGGTCTTGCGCGCGGGCGCGCCGCTCGCTAGGTAGCGCCCTCGCTCGCGACCGGTCCCGCAAGGGGCAATTGGAGAGGTGGCTGAGTGGTTGAAAGTACCGCACTCGAAATGCGGCGTACCCGAGAGGGTATCGTGGGTTCGAATCCCACCCTCTCCGCCAGCGATAACCCCTTGTTTTTACTAGCATTTTAGCCGGGCCGAATAGGCCCGACTATTCCGCCGGTTGCGACGGATCTCGTGCCTCTTCGGTCGTTCTCTGGAGACGCGTGAGCCTGCGGTGCCCGCATTCCTGGCCAGCCGTTCTCCCGCGGTTTGGAGGGCAGTGCCCATTTGAAAACCAGTGGCGTTTGAGCACTTTCATGCCCCACCTTTGCCAAGGCAACGATCCGGACGCGAACGTTCCGAAGCACCTGCCCTTGGTCATCTTTGCCCGATGAGAGGGCCGCCTATTGGGCCGCGGTCCGCTCCTCACTCCTAACTAACCCTCGGAAGGTCGGCTCTCGGCCGATTATCCGAGCTTGGCCACGGGAGATCAGCCGCTGGGTCCTAATGATTCTGGATCTTCAGGGGAAGCGAGCCGGGTTGGATCGGTTGCGGGCCTGACGCACGGCGCTCGTTCATCAGAAGCCGTGCTGATCTCCTTGTCGCTAGGGACGCGCTGACCACCAATTAGATGTAGAATCGGAACGGCAGAGGTGCCGCCACAGTGGTCGGTCCCGCAGTCAGAATTTCACCCGTGAGGTCCGCAAACCGGAGCGTCACCGGTAGACCGTCGGAGAAACCGGCGTTGTTGAAGTTCAGCTTCGTTAGAGCCATCAGGTCCTGCAGCACCTGCCGAATGTCAGCTTCGCCGTTGACGATATCGACAGTGATCGGATTCGGTACTTCTCGGCCAGGGTAGGTGTTGAGGCGCGGGGTAAAGCCGGTGGTCCACAAATACGCCCGACGTTGCGACGCGAGGATCGCCGTCCCGCGGAGCACAGGGCGGCTGCCGTATCGGAATAACTTCAGCTCATTCTGCCGTCGGATGCGGATACCCACGAGCTTGGTTTGAGCGGGTACGGTGGACTGGAATCCCTCCCACTCACCCTTCTCGAACCACGTTTTGCCATGGATGAAGAGTTCGTCCGGTGGCCGGCCGTGCATCTCCTCGTAGGAGGCGATCACCATTCCCATTAATTCGGCCGCCTTCTCGCGGCTAAG
>CAZRKY010000126.1:7489-9342 GCA_964600375.1 uncultured Caulobacteraceae bacterium
AGGTGGAAGCTGTGATCAGTCGTGGAATACCAGGGACCGACCGCACCCTTGAAGACGATGCCTTCGCCCGAGTTGAGGAACATCTGCGCGCCGCAGCAGGCATTGTCGCGACCCTTGGCGTTCTCGATGTGCTTGAAAACCAAGCCGACGTAGCACACGCCCTCGCGCACGTCGGCGACGCGCCAAGGACGTCCGCCGGCCTTGTAGAAGCTGGTTGTGGCCAAGTTCCAGGCGACCGACGCGGGATCCTGCAACGAGCGGCGCGTGCCTTCCTCGAAGTCTCCGGGTGTGAGGGTGGTCTCCCGGACCACTTGAAGCACCTGACCGGTATCGAGCAGCCGCGCTTTGAGCTGGTTATGGAAGTTCAGCTCGTACTCGTAGAGCGCCGCAGCCTCCATTTCTTCGACGAACATGGAGCCCTGCGAGAGGATGGACTTTGCCGCCTTTCGACCGATGGTCCCCGTGGCCCGCTCGCGCTGATCGCGCGGGATCACGGACTTGGGCCGGCCGTAGCGATAGACCTCCTCGGGAACGACGACGAACCAGAACTGAGGCCGCGCCTCTTGTTCGCGCAAGTACTTCCGCAGCGCGTCGCTGTAGACGTCTACGGCCCGGAATATCCCCTCATGTCGATCCTCGTTGCGAATGCGGCGGCTGAGCAGATCACCATCGATGGTGATGGTGGCGAACGGCTTGGCAGACCAAGGCACCCCGAAGGTGGCCTCGAACCCCGGCCACATCGTCTTGTTCTCTTCTCGGCCCGTGGCCGCCGCCGCGATCGTCGACGACAGGGTCTTGATCCACGTCTCGTACCGCCGGATGCCGTCCGCCGTGCCGATCACGCCGACGTCCATACGCGCGGGGTTCTGGTTGGAAGCGGGCGGCCCGTAGAGGAACAGGCCGTCCTTTGGATGCTCCGTCTGTTGATTGAAGCCGAAGCTCAACATCGGCTCATCGACATGAATGAGGGTCCACTCGCTCATTCTTCGCCCTCATCTGCGATTTCGACGATGAAGTCCTCGTCGTCGTCATCGTCGGGTTCTTCGGGCTCCTCGGCCACATCCTGAAACTGCAGGTCGCCGACGATGTGACGTTCGGCCGTTAGCTGAAGGAGCCGACCGCTCAGGGCGAGTCGTTGAGATCCGTCCAACGGGATGGCGTGCTCTAACTCTCCCTCGGCCAACCAAACCGCGAAGGCTTCCTGAAGCTGACGCCAATGCTGGTTCCACCAATTCTTGCAGAACCTGCGGCGGATGGGCGAGGTCCGCTTGGGATCGACGATGGCCGTCTGGCCGTCCTCGGAAAAGGCCACGTAGGGCTTGAACCGTACGAAAGCCGGCGGCCCCAGGACTACGCTGACTTTCATCGCCAAGTGCCAATAGACTTTGTTGCGCTCGCTACGACCAACGACGTTCTTGTTGGTCCGTCGACCAGACGCCGCCGTGTATGGGACCTTGTTGTTCGGGACCAAGCCGTCGGGGAAGTAGAAGGCGCTCGACCCGCGTTGCGGCAGCGCCTTCAAGCCGCGCTGCGTCAGATGTCGCTCGATGTGCTCCCGTAGCAGCGCGGTCGCGATGTTCGAAGCGTCGCCGCGGCGGGGCGTGGTCACGTCAGGGACCGCGCCCGACAAGAAGCTCTCCAGCGGCGCGTGGGCGCGGAGCCCAGCGACCATCGGCGTCGGCAAGGCGGCGTTGATCTCCTCCAATCCAGCGAAGGTGATGAGGAGCTCATAGAAGGACGCAAAGGGGATGCCGCTCGCCCGCAGCGCTTGCGCGATCACCCCCGAGTCGGCGTTGTGCTTTAGATAGCGCACCTCGGTCGGTAGAGCGTTGATGGGCGACAGGCTGGTGAGG
>CAZRKY010000127.1:0-9320 GCA_964600375.1 uncultured Caulobacteraceae bacterium
GGCAGGCGTCGGCGAACCGACCGCGCTGGCGCCCGGCCCCCACCGTCTCGGCGCTCCGCGCCGAGCCACCTCCCCCATCGGGGGAGGATTTGAGAGTGCCTTCCCCAACGTCACCTAGACTCCACCCTGAACGTCGATAAGAACCCTATCCAGGAAACGCCCGGAGCCGAAAATGGCCGATGATCTGGAAGCCTTCCGCAGCGAGGTTCGCGCCTGGTTGTCGGAGAACTGTCCGCCTGAGATGCGCGAGCCGCTCAAGGACGTCGAGGACCGCTGTTGGGGCGGCCGAAAGTGGAAGTTCAAGAACGAGGCCCAGAAGCTGTGGCTCGACCGTATGGCGGCCAAGGGTTGGACCACGCCGGAGTGGCCGGCGGCCTATGGCGGCGGTGGGCTGGACCGCGAGCAGGCCAAGGTGCTGCGCTCGGAGATGAGCCGCATCAACGCCCGCTCGCCGCTCGACAGCTTCGGCATCTGGATGCTGGGCCCGGCGCTGCTGAAGTACGGCACCGAAGCGCAAAAGCTGAAGTTCCTGCCCCAGATCGTGCGCGGCGAAATCCGCTGGTGCCAGGGCTATTCCGAACCCGGCGCCGGCTCTGACCTGGCGTCCCTTCAGACCCGCGCCGAGGACAAGGGCGACCACTGGATCGTCAACGGCCAGAAGGTCTGGACCTCCTACGCCGACAAGGCCGACTGGATCTTCTGCCTGGTCCGCACCGACCCGACGGCCAAGAAGCACGACGGCATTTCGTTCGTTCTGTTCGACATGGAAACGCCCGGCGTCACCACCAAGCCGATCGTGCTGATCTCGGGCAACTCGCCCTTCTGCGAGACCTTCTTCGACAATGTCCGCGTCGAGAAGGAGAACCTGGTCGGCGAGATGAACCGCGGCTGGGACGTGGCCAAATACCTGCTGCAGCACGAGCGGACCATGATCGGCGCCATGGGCCAGGCGGCGGGCGTGCGGCCGCTGGGCCAGATCGCCAAGAACACCGTCGGCATGGACGGCGACAAGCTGTCCGACACCCTGCTGCGCACCGACATCGCGCGCATGGACGTGGACATGATGGCCTTCAAGCTGGCCATGGAGCGCACCGTCGACCAGATCAAGCGCGGCCAGGTGAACCCCGCCGCCGCCTCGATGCTGAAGTACTACGGCACCGAACTGAACAAGCGTCAGTACGAGCTGATCATGTCAGCCGGCGGCGCCGACGCCCTGGAGTGGGAGAGCGAGCGCTCCCGCAAGGGAGACGACGCCCGCACCTGGCTGCGCACCAAGGCCAACTCGATCGAGGGCGGGACCTCAGAGGTCCAGCTCAACATCATCGCCAAGCGTATCCTCAACCTGCCGGGAGCCTGACGCGTGGCCCTGATCCTCACCGACGAACAGACGATGCTGCAGGACTCCGCGCGCGGGTTCCTGGCCGAGAGCGGCGTCAAGGAACTGCGCCGCGTGCGCGACACCCGCGACCCCGAAGGCTTCTCCCGGGACCTGTGGAAGGCGTTCGCCGACATGGGCTTCACCGGCATCCTGGCGCCCGAGGCCTTCGGCGGCCTGGGGCTGGGCCATGTCGAGGCGGGCGTGGTGATGGAGGAGATCGGGCGCTGCCTGACGCCCTCGCCCTTCCTGTCCACCGCCATCCTGGGCGTCAGCGCCCTGAAGCACGCCGCCGAGGACCGCAAGGCCGACCTGCTGCCGAAGATCGTGGCCGGCGACCTGATCACCGCGCTCGCCGTCGATGAGGGCGCCAAGCACGGCCCGGCGCGGACCGCCATGAGCGCGAGCCGTTCGGGCAATGGGTTCAAGCTGGACGGGGCCAAGGCCTTCGTCGTCGACGGCCATGTCGCCGACCTGATGATTGTCGCGGCCCGCACTGCAGGCAGCCCCGGCGAGGAAGCCGGCCTGACCCTGTTCGTTGTCGATCCCAGGGCCAAAGGCGTCTCCATCGAACGCACCGTCATGCTTGACGCCCACAACGCCGCGCGCATCACCTTCGAGGGCGTAGAGGTCGACGCCGACGCGGTGCTGGGCGAGGTGGACGGCGGCTGGAAGCTGCTGGACGGCGTGCTCAACGCCGGCCGCGCCTGCGTGGCGTCCGAGCTGACCGGCGTCGGCGACGAGGCCTTCACCCGCACGGTCGACTACCTGAAACAGCGCCAGCAGTTCGGCAAGCTGATCGGCGAATTCCAGGCCCTGCAGCACCGCGCCGCCCACCTGTGGTCGGAAGTCGAGATCACCAAGGCCGCGGTCCTGAAGTCGCTGCAGATGCTGGACGAGATGCCCGACGCGGCCGGCGCTTACGTCTCGGTCGCCAAGGCCCGCGCCGGCGCCACCGCCACCCTCGCCGTGCAGGAGGCCGTGCAGATGTTCGGCGGCATCGGCATGACCGACGAGGTCGACATCGGCCTGTTCATGAAACGCGCCCGCGTCGGTCAGGAGTTGTTCGGTGACGCCAACTTCCACACCGACCGGATCGCCCGCCTCGGATCGTACTGAGTAATCCCATGACCAACGCGTCCAAGCCCTGGCCCGCCCTGCCGCTGTCGGAGGCGCACGCCCTGATGACGGCGCCGGGATCGCTGTTCGAGCTGGACGAGGTGGTCATCCGCGGCATCCCCACCAAGGTCTGGAAGAACGCGCCGCCGACGCTCAAGGAGGTGTTCCTCTTCTCCCGCGGCATGTTCGGCGCCCGCGAGTTCCTGATCCACGAGGACGAGAGGATCACCTACGACGCCTTCGGACGCGCCGCCCTGGCGCTCGCCGAGGACCTGCAGCGCCGCGGCGTGAAGAAGGGCGACCGCGTCGCCATCGCCATGCGCAACCTGCCGGAATGGCCCGTCGCCTTCTACGCCACGGTGCTGGTGGGCGCCGTCGCCACCCCGCTGAACGCCTGGTGGACCGGGCCGGAGCTGGAATACGGGCTGAAGGATTCCGGCTCCAAGGTCCTGATCACCGACCCGGAGCGCCTGGCGCGCGTGGCGGGACTGCTGGCCGGTTGTCCGGACCTTGAGAGCGTCTATGTCACCCGCCTGCCCGCCAGCCCCGATGCCCGGCTGATCCGGCTCGAGGACGTCATCGGCGCCCCGGCCGCCTGGGCCGGCCTGGAGGATCGTCCGCTGCCGGACGTTCCGCTCCATCCGGAAGACGACGCCACCATCTTCTACACCTCCGGCACCACCGGGAAGCCGAAGGGCGCGCTGGCGACCCACCGCAACAACACCGGCAACATCCTCGCCCTGGCCTTCTCCTACGACCGCAACTTCGTCCGTCGCGGCGAGACGCCGCCGGTTCGCGGCAATCCCCAGGAGGCGCAGAAGGTCGGGCTGGTCGGCATTCCCTTCTTCCACACCACCGGCTGCCACGCCCTGCTGATCCCCGCGATGATCCAGGGCGCCAAGCTGATCCTGATGCGCCGCTTCGACGCCGAGGACGCCATGAAGCTGATCGAGCGCGAGCGGGTGACCAGCGCCGGCGGCGTGCCCGCCATCGCCTGGCTGATCCTCGAGCATCCAAACGCCTCGAAGTACGACCTGTCGTCGCTGGAGAGCATCTCCTACGGCGGCGCCCCGGCCTCGCCCGAGCTGGTGCGCCGGCTGGTCGAGACCTTCCCCAAATCGATCCCCGGCACGGGCTGGGGGATGACCGAGACGGGCGGCACCCACACCCACCACCAGGGCGACGACTACCAGAACCGCCCCGACAGCTGCGGCGCGGTGCTCGGCCCCTACCGGATCAAGATCACCGATCCGGACGGGCGCGAGCTGGGCCCCAATGAGGTGGGGGAGCTCTGGGCGTTCGGGCCCAACATCCTGAAGGGCTACTGGAACAAGCCCGAGGCCACGGCCGAGACCTTCGTCGACGGCTGGGTGCGGACCGGCGACCTGGCCAAGATCGACGAGGAGGGCTTCCTGTTCATCGTCGACCGGGCCAAGGACATGCTGATCCGCGGCGGCGAGAACATCTACTGCGTCGAGGTCGAGAACGCGCTCTACGAGCACCCCGCGGTGGTCGACGCCGCCGTGGTCGGCCGCCCCCACCAGACCCTTGGCGAAGAGCCCTGCGCGGTGGTCACCGTGAAGCCCGGCGCGACCGCCACCGAGGCGGAGCTGAAGGCCTTCGTCGCTGAGCGCATCGCCGGATTCAAGGTTCCGGTGGCCATCCTTGTGCGCAGCGAGCCCCTGCCCCGCAACGCCAACGGAAAGATCCTGAAGGGTGAGTTGAAGGGCCTGTTCGCCTAGGCGCGACGGAATTCCCGGGCGGAGCCGTTTCACCTCTCGAAGCAGGCCTCGCATTCGGGAGAGCATCGCCATGAAGACCGCCTTCACCCTCGGCCTCACGGCCGCCCTCACCCTCGCCTCCGCCGCCCTGGCGGCGGACGGTCCCAGCCGCCCTGACCGTGACCACAGGGGCCGCGCCGAGCGCGCGGACGCCAACGGCGACGGCGCCGTCAGCCTGCAGGAGTCCCAGTCGGCGATGCGCGAACGAATGATGCGTCTCGACGCCGACCGCGACGGCAAGATCACCAGGGCGGAGATGGACGCCCGCCGCGAGCAGGCCCAGGAGCGCCGCGCCGAGCGTGGGGCCGAGCGAGCCCAGGACGTCTTCGCCCGCCTCGACACCGATCACAGCGGCCAGCTCTCCCAGGCCGAGTTCGCCGCCGGCCGCGAACAGATGCGCGAGCGTCGAATGGCGCGCGGCGCAGAGCATAGGGGCATGGGCCATCGCGGCCGGGGCCCGCGCGGCGAACCGGGCGAGCGCTTCGCCGCCCTGGACGCCGACAACGACGGTGCGGTCTCCGCCGCGGAACTGGACCGGGCGGCCGCGACGCGTTTCGCGCAGGCCGACGCCAACCATGATGGGTCCCTGACGGCCGACGAGCGGCGCGCCGCCTGGCGCGATCACCGCCGGCCGCGTCCCTAGAGCTTGCCGAAGAGCGGCGACGTTCTGACGTCGTCCACCCGCAAACTGGCGCCGCCATGTCGCTCTTCGCCGGGGAGCCCGGCCGTCCTCGCCGACGGCCGGGTTTCTCCCGCCGATCAACGGCGTCGAGCCCGAATTCGATTCGATTTTCGCCATTTCCGGGTGCGGATGCATCGGCGCGACGGGCGAGCCGATGCGGCGCAGCGATATTTGTACCCTTGCATAGATTGCGTCGCATTTGTCGCGCCCTCGCAGGGGGTGTAGTTTCAAATAACAACGCTGGATTGCTTGCCGGTGTTCACTTGCGCCAGTAACGACGCAAGTTACGGTTTAGAGGTTGGATATGACGAGAGCAGGCAACCGCAGGGCCCCGGTCAAGGAAGTTGGGCCTGATCCGATTGACGTGTTTGTAGGTCTCAGAATCCGCATGCGGCGAAAGACCCTGGGCCTGACTCAAGGGGCCCTCGCCGAGGCTCTCGGGCTCTCGTTCCAACAGGTGCAAAAGTACGAACGCGGAGCAAATCGGGTCTCGGCGTCCATGCTGGTCAAGACGGCCCGCTTCCTCGACTGCCCGGTGTCCTATTTCGTTGACGAGCAGGAGCTCGCCGAGACTCCGGCCGGCAGTGTTGCGGACATGATGCAGCCGGGCGCCATCGAGGCGCTGAAGGCCTACACGGCCATCCCACCCGCCCGCCGCCTGGCGGTCCTCAACCTGATGCGCAGCCTCGCGGAAGACGGCCTGAAGGACTGATCGCTACTCGGTCGAGCAGACCAGGGCGCCCTCGGGATCCCGGGGCGCCAGCGCGCAGATCGCCATGGAGAGCTCGATCGCCGGCCCGGCGAAGGCCGCGCTCCAGCGCACGACCTGTTCAGGGGTCGGATGGACGGCGGTCGGGACCTTCAGCCAGCGCGCGGAATAGCGCCGCGCGCACCAGCGTCCCGTCAGGCGGCCGCCGTCGCAGGCCCGGCCGCGCAGCCGCTCCAGCTCAAGCGTCGCGTTGTAGAGGCGCGCATAGTCGGACCGCGGCGCCGCCGAGACCTGGTTCTCGACGGTCTCGACCTGGTCCAGCCGGTCCAGAACCTGATCCGCCTGGTCCATCAGGGCCTGGGCGCGCCCCAGCATGTAGGGGTCCGGCTCCCAGGTCTCGGCCCGGGTCCCCGGCCCCACGGCAAGGGCGGCGAGGACCCCCAGCCCGATGGACTTCAAGGCGGTGCAGGTCAGCGGCGTCATGGCGGTCCCCGATCGATACGCGCCGACAGTCCGCCCACATCAGGGCGCCGCTGAGGCGGAGCCGCGCGGGACAGCGCGGCCCCGCTTCACCTTGACCCGCGCGTCGCCAGCGGCCGTAATCGCGCCGACGCGTAACTCGGGGGCTCCACATGTCATTTCATCGCCGCGCCATCCTGCAGGGCGGCGCGTCCGCCCTGGCGCTGCAGGCCCTCCCCGCCGCGGCCGCGGCGACCCCGGACGCCGCCGCCGATCGCGTGCTTGGCCGAATCACCGAGCGACTGCTGGCCGACTATCCCGAGACCGCCACGGGGTCCGGCGTCGACAAGGGCCCCCGCGCACGTCTCAGAAGCAAGCTGTCGGACCATTCCGGCGCCGGCCAGGCCGCGATCGCGCGCCACGCCCGCACCAGCCTCGCCGAACTGCGCCGCGTCGACACGCAGGCTCTGAGCGCGGAGAAACGCCTCGACGTCGACGTGGTGCGCACGGTGCACGAACTGGCGGTCGACGGGTTCGCCTTCCCCTACGGCGACGTCGCGATCCTCAACGGCAACTGGTCCTACCGCAACACGCCCTACGCCGTGGCCCAGAATGTCGGGGCCTTCTTCGACATCCCCTCCTTCATGGACTCCAGCCACTCGATCACGACGGCGGCCGACGCGGACGCCTACCTGGCGCGGATGGACGCCTACGCCCGCCAACTGGACGGCGAAACCGAGCGGGTCCGGGCCGACGCCGGGCGCGGCGTCGTGCTGCCCGATTTCCTGCTGGCCAAGACCCTGCAGCAGATGCGCGCCGGCCGGGCCGCCCCCATCGCCCAGTGGGGCGTCGTGGCCTCGCTGGCGACCCGCGCGGGCCAGGCCGGGCTGTCGCCCCGCTACGCTGCCGACGCCGCGCGGATCGCCGCCCAGCGCATCGCCCCGGCGCTCGACCGCCAGATCGCCGTGCTGGAAAGTCTGCAGTCGCGCGCCACCGCCGATGCGGGCGCCTGGAAGCTGCCCCGCGGCGACGAGTACTACGCCTGGGCCCTGCGCGCCGGCACCACCACCACCATGACGCCCGAGGAGGTCCACCAGACGGGCCTGGACGAGCTGCGCGCCCTGCACGCCCGCATGGACCCGATCCTGCGCTCCATCGGCTACACCGAAGGCACCGTCGGCGCGCGCATGACCGCCCTGGGCGCCGACCCCCGTTACCAGTTCGCCGAGGGCGATGCCGGCCGCGCCGAGATCATGGCCTTCATCCAGGACCGGCTGGCTGACATTCGCACCCGCATTCCGCGGGCTTTCAACAACCCGGTGCGCGGCTTCCTCGAGGTCGTGCGGGTCTCGCCCGAGGTTGAAGACGGCGCGCCCGGTGGGTCGGGCGGGCCCGGGACCATCGATGGGCGCGAACCGGGCCACTTCTGGATCAACCTTCGTACGCCCAAGCTCCACACCAAGTTCGACCTGGCCGACCTGACCTACCACGAAGCCATCCCGGGCCACGTCTGGCAGGGCGAGTACACCTTCCGTCAGTCGCTCCTGCGCTCGATCCTCGGCTTCAACGCCTATTCCGAGGGTTGGGCGCTCTACGCCCAGCAGATCGCCGACGAACTGGGGGTCTACGACGATTTCCCGGTCGGGCGGCTCGGCTACCTCCAGTCGCTGGCCTTCCGCGCCTGCCGCCTGGTGGTCGACACCGGCCTGCACGCCAAGCGCTGGACCCGCGCCCAGGGCGTCGACTTCTTCGTGCGCGAAAACGGCTCCAAGCCCGAGGAGGTGCGCAGCGAGGTGGACCGCTACTGCTCCTGGCCCGGCCAGGCCTGCGGCTACAAGGTCGGCCACAGCTCCATCAACCGTCTGCGCCAGAAGGCCCAGGCCGCGCTGGGGGCGCGCTACGACTTCCGCGCCTTCAATGACGCCGTGGTGGGCAGCGGCAACGTGCCGATCACGGTGCTGGAGCGGGTGATCGACGCCTATGTGGCGAAGGCCAGGGCCTGAACCAGGGTTGGTGCGGACGGTGGGAGTCGAACCCACACTCCCTTTCGGGCGACGGATTTTAAGTCCGTTGCGTCTACCAGTTCCGCCACGTCCGCAACGGCTGTGGCCTAGGCCGTCGTTGGCGGCGGGTCAAACCCGCCGCAACGGCGACGGCTAGTTGGACGGCAGGCCCGGGGTCTGGTCGTGGCCCGAGGGAGCGGCGTCATCGCTCGCCGCCGCCGTGTCGCTGGGCGTGGTGGTGACCGTGGTGGTCGATTCCGGCGTGGTGATCGTGGTGGTGGCGCCGTCTGAGCTGATTTCGGCGCTCGACGACGACGACGTCGGCATTTCATCCAGCAGGCCGTCCTTCTGGGCCTGGTTCACCAGGGCGCCGAAGCCGACGACCCAGGCGATGCAGATCGCCAGCGCGATGCCCGAGGTGATCAGGCCGCCGATCGCCAGACCCTTGGCGGCCGGCTTGCCCAGGCTGATGAACCCGAAGATCAGACCCAGCGGGGCGAAGATCCAGGCGACAAACCCGATGATCGGAATCCACGCCGTCAGCACGCCGAGGATCCCCAGCACCAGGGAGGCGACCCCCAGTCCCTGACCTTCGTTGCTGGGCGCGGCGGCCGCCGGGGCGGCATAGGCCGGCGCGGGTTCGGGCGCGGGCGGCGGCGTGTGTTCGTCGGTCATCTTGCTTCCCCAGCCGGTAGACGTGAAGCCTGACCGTGCCGTGACCCGCCCGCGCTGGCAAGCCTGTCGAACCGCGTTCGCTGTCCGGGGCTACTTCGTCGCCGACGGGGGCGGCAGGTCGGGCGCGGGCTTGCGGAAGTCGACGTCCGAATCCGCGATCAGCCACAGCATCACGGCATAGGCCGCCACGTTCTGGTCCAGAAGCTTGGGATCGATCCGCTCCAGCACGTCGTCGGGGGTGTGGTGGTAGTCGAAGTAGTCCGAGCCGTCCTGGGCCAGGCGGAAGCCCGGCACGCCCAGCGCGCCTGACGGTCCGAAGTCGCCCCCGGCCGCCGCGACGGGACGGGGATCAAACGTCAGGCCGATGGGGGCCAGCAGGCGCATCGCCTCGCGCTGGAACCGCCCGCCCTGCCAGCCGGCGGGCGTGCTGAGGCTGTAGACCCGCCCGGCGCCGAAATCGCTCTCGGCGGCGGCGACGTGCAGCGCCATGACGTCCTTGCGGCGCTCGGCGTAGTTG
>CAZRKY010000128.1:0-9235 GCA_964600375.1 uncultured Caulobacteraceae bacterium
ACCGCCTGCGACCAGTGCCACGTGAACAACCAGTACACCGGCACGCCCTCGACCTCCGCCACGCAGGCCTTGCCGGCGGTGGCCATCATCGGATTGAAGTTGCGCGCCGTCTTGCGGAACACCAGGTTGCCGCGCGCGTCGCCCTTCCACGCCTTGACGATGGACAGATCGGCCACGAGGCCCGTCTCCATCACATAGTCGCGCTCGCCGAACCGGCGCACTTCCTTGCCCTCGGCGACCAGGGTGCCGACGCCGGTGGCGGTGAAGAAGGCGGGGATGCCGGCGCCCCCTGCGCGGATGCGCTCGGCCAGGGTGCCCTGCGGATTGAACTCCAGCTGCAGCTCACCGGCCAGGTACTGGCGCTCGAACTCCTTGTTCTCGCCGACATAGGACGAGACCATCTTGGCGATCTGGCGGGTCTGCAACAGCAGCCCCAGGCCGAAATCATCCACGCCCGCATTGTTGGAGATGACGGTCAGGCCCTTGGTGCCCGCGTCGCGAATGGCGAGAATCAGGTTTTCGGGGATGCCGCACAGGCCGAAGCCGCCGCTCATGACGGTCATGCCGTCGAACAACAGACCGTCCAGCGCCGCGCGCGTGTCGGGATAGACCTTCTGCATCGCTTCTGTGTCTCCGAAAGGTGCGCGGGTGTCCTAGGTAATGGGCGCAACGAACACAAGGGCGGACGAGGCGTCGCGCGCCGCGGAAGCCCCCGCCCGACCCCTTAAATCCTTGCGATTGCGAAACTACCTGAAGAGGCAAAGATCGGTTTGGCTGAACGTGTTTGACGAGTAGGATGCGACGCAGGGGGGCAGTGACGATCCGGGCTACGGAGCGGGATGTGGGCAAGACTGTCTGCGTGATTGAAGACGACGAGCTCGTTCGCGCGCGACTGGGCGACATGCTGCGCGCTGACGGGCACACGGTCTTTGAAGCCGAGTCGGCCGATCGCGGCATCGAACTGATCCGCACCCAGCGCGCCGACGTCGCCATCGTCGACATCCTGATGCCCGACCGCGATGGCCTGGAGGCGATCGGCCAGCTCCGCCGCACGCGTCCCGATCTTCGCATCATCGCCATTTCCGGGGGCGGCCGGGTGGGTCCCGACGTCTACCTCACCCTGGCCAAGCAGGTCGGCGCCGACGCCAGCCTGACCAAGCCCATCGGCGAAGGCGACCTCAGGGCCGCGGTCGCGGGATGACCCTGGGCGTCTGGGGTCTGATCCTCCTGGGCGTGATCCTCGGCATCGCCGTCGGCGCGACTGTAACCGCCATGATCATCGGGAGCCGTGTGCGGCGCCGGGGCGACCTGGTCGCGGCGCTACACTCCGAGGCGGCCCGCCACCGCGCCCTGTTCGACGCCGCCCCCGAAGGCATCATGACCTTTGACCGGGACGGGATCATCCGCAACGCCAACCCCGCCGCACATCGGCTGTTCGGCTACGGCAAGGGGCGGTTGATCGGGATCTCCGGCGCCGACACCCTGGCGCCGCACGACCGCGACCGGGCGCTCAAGGCCATGCTCGACCCGCAGAACATGGCCAAGGGCGGTTTGCAGACCGAGTACGCCGGGCTGCACGCCACCGGCGCGACCTTCCCGATGCAGGTCTCCCTGACCTATGCGCCTGCGGGCGAGGACTGGTTCACCCAGGTCTTCATCCGCGACATCTCCCGCCAACGCGACGCCGAGCGGCTGAAGGACGAGTTCGTCTCCACCGTCAGCCATGAACTCCGCACCCCGCTCACCTCCATCGCCGGTTCGCTGGGCCTGATCGCCGGCGGCGCGGTCGGAGCCCTGCCCGAGAAGGCCTCCCGTCTGATCGCCATCGCCCAGTCCAACAGCCAGCGGCTGGTCCGGCTGATCAACGACGTGCTGGACATGGAGAAGCTCACCTCCGGTTCGCTGCCGTTCCACATGGTCGAGACGTCCCTGCGCGATGTCGCGGAACGCTCCATGGAGATGACCCGGGGCTATGCCGACCAGCTGGGCGTGGAGCTGGAGCTGGAAGCGGGCGAGGCGGGCCTCGCCGTCCGCGGCGACCCGGACCGCCTGATCCAAGTGGTCACCAACCTGTTGTCCAACGCGGCCAAGTATTCCCCCCGCGGCGAGGCGGTCCGGGTGCGGGTCGAGGGCGACGGCGCCAGCGCCCACCTGACCGTCTCCGACAGCGGGCCCGGGGTGCCGGAGGCCTTCCGCGACCGCATCTTCAGCCGGTTCGCCCAGGCCGACGCCACCGACGCGCGCGGCAAGAGCGGCACCGGCCTGGGCCTCTACATCGCCAAGGAGATCGTCGAGCGGCACGGCGGGCGGCTGTGGTTCGAAAGCCCCCAGGGCGGGGGCGCGACCTTCCACCTGGAGCTGCCGACCCTGTCCCAGGCCCCGTCCGCCCTGTCGGCGACCGACCGCATCCTGCTGGTCGAGGACGAACCCGCCGCCGCCGCCCTGCTCAGCGCCATCATGGAAGACAACGGGCTGAAGGTGGACCACGCCGGGACCTTGGCGGAGGCCCGCGCCCTGCTGGAGAAATACGGCCGCTACGGCGCCCTGGTGCTGGACCTGCGCCTGCCGGACGGGGACGGCGTCGACCTGGCCAAGGAAATCCGCGCCGACACGCGCCTGGCCCGCACCCCTATCGTGGTGGTGTCCGCCGACGCCCGCCGCGGCAAGGACCCCGAGGTCCGCACCCTCGAGGTCGCCGACTGGATGGAAAAGCCGGTCGATCCGGACCGGCTCACCGAGCTGGTGCGCGCGGCCCTGGCGCGAGTCGATGCGCCCCCGCGCCTGATCCTGCACATCGACGATGACCGCGACATTCGCGAGGTGGTCGCCACCGCCCTGTCCGGCTGGGGCGAGGTGGCCCCGGCGGAAGGCCTGGCGGAGGCGCGCGAGATCATGGCGCGCCGCCATCCCGATCTCGTGGTCCTGGATCTTGAACTGCGCGACGGCGACGGCGCGGACCTGCTGGACGAACTCAACGCCATGCCGGCGCCCCCGGCCGTGGTGGTCTTCACCGCTCAGGACACCAACCGTGATCTCGGGCCGGCCGTGTCCGCGGTGCTCATCAAGTCCCGCACCCCGCTGAGCGGCCTGGTCGGCGCCGTGCGCGGCCTGCTTGAACCCGAGGTCCCGTGAGCGGCGTCCTGAAAGTCCTTTATGTCGACGATGAGCCCGACATCCGCGAGGTGGCGGTCATGGCGCTTGAACTGGACGGCGGGATCGAGGCGCGCGCGGCCGCCTCCGGCCCCGAAGCCATGACCATCCTGACCCAGGAGGGGTTCCAGCCCGATGTCGTGCTGCTGGACGTCATGATGCCGGGCAAGGACGGGCCGGCGGTGCTGGCCGAACTGCGCGCGCGCGGGTTCCGGATGCCGGTGATCTTCATCACCGCGCGCGCCCAGTCCCACGAACTGGCCCATTACCTCAAGATCGGGGCCGAGGGGGTGATCACCAAGCCCTTCGACCCCATGACCCTGGCGCTGGAGCTGCGCGCGGTCATGGCCCGGGCGGCGCGATGAGCGAATTCGACGACCGCTACCAGGCCCTGCGCCGCCGCTTCGTCGAGCGCTGCCGCCTGGACCTGGCGGTGCTGGAGCATGCGCTCTCGGGGACGGTCGAGGCCGAGGTGTTGCGCGCGACCGTGCACCGGCTCTCGGGCGCGGCCGGGACGTTCGGCTATCCGGACCTCAGCCGGCTGGCGGGGGAGGTGGATGACGCCCTGATCGAGCATGGACGGGCGGACGCGACGCAACTCGCTGACCTGGTCCGGGCTGTGCGCGTACTGACGGTCGCCTAGGTCCTTCCCGGCGGGGTTGGGGAAGAAATTTCCTAGAACCGCTTGGCGATCCCCGCGCCGAAGGCGACGTTCGGGGTCTCGTTGTTCAGGCCGAAGTCGACGCCGATGTCGAACTGGACGTCGTCCAGGCTGGCCGGCGTCCACATCAGCTGCACGCCGGCCGAGGCCTGGGTGGTGGCGCCCAGGGGATCGTCATCCCGCTGGGCCCAGACCTCCCCGGCCAGGGTGACGTCGCCGAAGCCGTGCTCGACCCCGATGACTCCGGCCCAGGCCGCGTGATGCCCTCCGCCCGCCGCGTCGCCGACCACGTCGAGCTCGATCATGCCCGTGAGCGCCGTGTCCTCGGCGACCTCGAACGAGACCGGCAGCATGATGGCGCCTTCCCAGACATCGGCGCTGATGCCGTCTGAGCCGGTGGGGGCGGTGACAATGACCTGGAGCGCGACCGAGGTCCCCGAGCCGTCGGGGCTGAGCAGGTTCTGGCGCAGGGAGACGCCGACATCGCCGGTCCCGGTCTCCTCGAACGTGGTCGCGCCGATCTTCTCGCGGGCGACGACATAGGGGGTCCAGAGGATCTGCCCCTCCAGGCTGTCGGTCAGGCCCCAGCGCAGGGTCATGGTCCCGTAGCCGTACTCGGTCGCCTCGACGCCGCCGTGGTCATAGCGGCTGTAGTCGATGAAGCCCGCCTCGGCCTGGAAGCGGCCGGGGTCGAGCGTGCAGGTCGGGCTGCCCTTGCCGGGCCGGTCGGCGCAGAAATCGCGCTCGGCCTCGTCGGCGAGCGCCGGCGTGGCGGCCAGCAGGGCGACGCCCGCGGCGACGGCGAGAAGCCGCGAAATCGAATTGGTCATCTGGCATCCCCCGACGCGTTGCGCCGCCCTAGATGCCAAGCCCTGACGAGTCGCGCCAGAACCGGGGCGCCACACACGGTCCTAACCGGCCATCACGTCCTTCATCGACACGCCCACATCCGCGAGCTTGCCGACGTCCACCGGCGCGCGGCGGCCGATCATCAGCTTGCCGCCCATGAATTCCTGCGGCGCATTCACCGCCTCGACCGCCTGGATCAGGCCGTCGGAGAGGTGGAAGACGGCGAAGTGGTTCTCGTCCGGGTTCCCGCGTACGACCAGCCGGTCCACCGCATAGGGCATGCCGGCGATCTGCAGCTTGATGTCGTACTGGTCCGACCAGAACCACGGGACTTCGGCGGGCGGCGCGGCGCGTTGGACGATAGCCGAGGCCGCCTGCTTGGCCTGTTCCAGGGCGTTGGGCACGCTCTCCAGCCGCGCCTCGGCGTCATAGAACGGGAGCGGACGGAAGCTGCAGTCGCCGATGGCGAAGACGTTGCGGTCCGAGGTGCGCGCCTCGCCGTCGACGATGATCCCGTTCGAACAGCCGAGGCCCGAGGCGGCGGCCAGGGCGTCATTGGCCATGGCGCCGACCCCCAGCAGCATGGCGTCGCCTCCGAGCACCTCACCGCCGGCCAGCACCACGCGCCGGCCGTCCTCGAAATGATCGACCTGGACGTTCAGACGGATGTCCACGCCGTGCTCGCGGTGCAGGCGTTCGAAGAAGGCCGACAGGGGCGGGGAGGCGACGCGGGCCAGCACCCGTGCCTCGCGCTCGATCACCACCGCCTCGCAGCCGAGTGCACGGGCGGAGGCCGCGACCTCGAGCCCGATATAGCCCGCGCCCACGACGATCAGTTTCTTGCCGGGCGTCAGCTGAGCCTTGATGCGGTCGGCGTCGGCGGCGGTCCGAAGCTCCAGGATCGCTGGATGGTTTGCGCCGGGGATGGGCAGCTTGCGGGTCACCGAGCCGGTGGCCAGGATCAGCCAGTCGTAGGGAACGGTCGAGCCGTCGCTGAGCGTCACGAACCGGTCGTCCCGGTCGATGGCCGTCGCGGTGGTGTTCAGGCGCAGGTCGATGTCGGCTTCCGGGTAGAACTCCGGCGCCTTGAGCAGCAGGGAATCGCCGTCCGCCTCGCCCTTCAGCCACGCCTTGCTGAGCGGCGGGCGCTGGTATGGGGCGAGGGGCTCCTCGCCGACCAGCACGATTTCGCCGTCGAAGCCGAATTGGCGCAGGAAGGCCGCCGCCGATCCGCCCGCATGGCCCGCGCCGACGATGACTACCTTGCTCACGGCGTCAGTCCGGCAGCGTCGGATCGAGGCCGGCCGAGCGGCAGGCGGCGGTGTAGGTGTTGGCCAGCAGGCAGGCGATGGTCATCGGCCCGACACCGCCCGGCACCGGGGTGATGGCGCGGGCGACCTGGGCGGCCTCGGCGTAGGCCACGTCGCCGACCACGCGGGTCTTGCCCTCGGCGGCCTTGACCGGGTCCTTCGAGGGAACGCGGTTGATGCCGACGTCGATGACGGTGGCGCCCGGCTTGATCCAGTCGCCCTTGATCATCTCCGGCCGGCCGACGGCGGCCACAAGGATGTCGGCGCCGCGGCAGACCTCCGCCAGGTCCTTCGTGCGCGAGTGGGCGATGGTGACGGTGCAGTTCTGGCTGAGCAGCAGCTGGGCCATCGGCTTGCCCACGATGTTGGAGCGCCCGACGATCACGGCGTTCAGGCCCGACAGGTCCAGCTCGTCCTGCAGCATCATCAGACAGCCCAGCGGGGTGCAGGGGACCAGCCCCGGCAGTCCGGCGGCGAGGCGTCCGACATTGATGACGTGGAAGCCGTCCACGTCCTTGTCCGGATCGATGGCGTCCAGAACGGCGGCGGAGTCGACCTGGCGCGGCAGGGGCAGCTGGACCAGGATGCCGTGGATGCCCGGGTCGGCGTTCAGGGTCCCGATCAGCGCCAGCAGCTCTTCGGTGGTCGTCGTGTCGGGCAGCTTGTGGGTGTCGGAGCGCATGCCCGAGGCGGCGGTCTGCTCGCCCTTGTTGCGCACATAGATCTGGCTGGCCGGGTCCTCGCCGACGATGACCACCGCCAGACCGGGCTTGAGGCCATGGGTGTCGACCAGGTTGGAGACGCCACGGGCCACGCGCTCGCGCAGCCGCTCGGCGTAGGCCTTGCCGTCAATGATCTTCGCAGGCGCGGAATCGGACATGAGGTGCAGCCTATAGCGGCGGCGCCATCACCGCGAAATGCACATTCGCTTTGCGGCTATCGCGGCCTCCCCCAATGCCGTCATCCCGGAAACGCCGAAGGCGTTGTCCGGGACCCAGCAAGCGTGAGCTTGAAGCGGGCGCCTTCACGGCGAGGGCGGCGCTGCTGGGTCCCGGACAAGCGCTGCGCGCTTTCCGGGATGACGGCGGAGAGGGTGCAAGTGTGTGCAGATTAAATCTCGGTTAGATTATGCAAGCTACCTTGCACTAACAGATACCATGCGATATCCACTCGGCCATGATCACTGAAACCGGGCCGACCGGGACAATCGACACGCAGCTGAAGAAAGGGGTGCTGGGCCTTTGCGTCCTGGCGCTTCTCTCCCGTGGAGACAGCTACGCCTATGAGATCTCCAGCCGACTGGCCGAGGCCATCGGGATGGGGGAGGGCACCATCTATCCGCTGATGCGGCGGATGCAGACCGACGGACTGGTGGAGACCTACCACGTCGAATCCGCTTCGGGCCCGGCGCGCAAATACTACCGGCTGACCCAGGCCGGGCAGGACGCCCTGACCATCCAGCGAGCCGACTGGCGCGACTTCTCCGACGCCGTCAACGCCATCCTGGCTGAGCCCGCCGCGGCTCAGCCCCAAACGGAATCCCACTCATGACCCGCGCCGAATTCATCGCCCGCCTGCGCAGCGGCCTGGTCGGCATGCCGACCGCCGCCGCCGCCGAGATCGTGGCCGACTACGAGGCCCACTTCACCGACGCCGCCGCCTCCGGCCGCGCCGAGGCCGACGTGGCCCAGGCCCTGGGCGATCCCACGCGTCTGGCCCGCGAGCTGAAGGCCGAGGCCGGCATCCAGCGTTGGCGACAGGAGCAGAACCCGTCGGCCGCCACCGGCGCGATCCTGGCCGTGCTGGGCCTGGGCGCGATCGACATCCTGTTCCTGCTTCCCTTCATCCTGGGCGTGCTGGGCACCCTGTTCGGCATGATGATCGCCGCCATCGGCGTCTTCATCGGCGGCGGCGCGATCATGGTCGCCCTGCCGTTCGCCGGAGCCCCGGGCGGCCCGCTCGCCGCCGTGCTTGCCGGCCTGGGCCTGATGGCCGGGGCGGTCACCGTCGGCGCCCTGGTGGCGGTGGTCACCGTTTGGGTGGTCAACGGCCTCGTCTGGTTCGCCCGCCTGCACTACCGCCTGCTCAAGCCTGCCCTGCAATCCAACTCGACGCCCGCCTCGGGAGACCTGGCATGACCCGCACCCTCTTCATCATCGCCGGCGCCTCGCTGGTGCTGTGCCTGGCCTGCCTCGGCGGCGCCGCCGCGCTGGGCAGCCGCGACCTCGCGGCCAACGACTGGACCTGGGTGGTCACCGAAGACGGCACGGGCGACAACGACCTGCGCTTCGAACGCGGCAAGGTCAGCCCCGCCGCCACCCGCACCCTCGCCTGGACCGGCGGCCAGAACCTGACCGTCGATCTGTCCGCCGATGTGACCTACGTGCAGGGCGACAAGCCCGGCGTGGTCGTCAGCGGCCCCAAGACCGCGGTCGACCGCGTTCGCCTGGTCGACGGCCGCCTGACCCTCGTCGAAGACGACGAGGAGAACGAGCGCGGCTACATCCGCGTCCGCAACGGCGGCATCCGGGTGTGGAACGAGACCGAGATGCTGAAGATCACCGTCACGGCGCCGAACGTGAACAGCTTCCGCCTGGCCGGCTCCGGCGATCTGACCGTCGAGGGCTACAACCAGCCGACCCTGAACCTGCTGCTGGACGGCTCGGGCGACGTCGAGGTCACCGGTCGCGCCTCCTCGCTCGACGTGCGCCTGAACGGCTACGGCGACGCCGAACTCCAGGGCCTGGAGGTGAGGGACGCCAAGATCGACAACGCAGGCGAGGGCGACATCAGTGTCGGCCCGACCGGCGAGGTGACGGCGGACGTGACCAGCGATGGTGACGTCCACCTGACGCGTCGCCCCGCCAAGCTGGAGCGCAACATCACCGGCGACGGCGAGATCACCGGCGCCTGAGGCCTCAGCGCGTCGAGGGCAGCAGTTCCGCCGCGAAGTCCCGCGCCCGGCCGCCCAGCACGAAGTCGGTTGCGAAGGCGAGGTCCGGCGCGAAGTAGCGGTCCTGGTCGTAGGGCTTGGCCCCTGTCCGCACGGCGCTCAGCAGGCGCTCCATCGGCGCCGATGATTTCAGCGGCCGCAGGAATTCGATCCCCTGCGCGGCCGCCAGCAGCTCGATCCCCACCACCGTCGCGGCGTTCGACGCCATCTCCGTCAGCCGGCGCGCGCCGTGCGCGGCCATGGAGACGTGGTCCTCCTGGTTGGCGCTGGTCGGCACGGTATCGACCACCGCCGGGTGCGACAGCATGCGGT
>CAZRKY010000129.1:0-9213 GCA_964600375.1 uncultured Caulobacteraceae bacterium
GCCAGGGCCATCCATCCAGTTCGCGACCACTTCGTCATTCGTACCCCTCCTGCCGGGATGTCGTGCTGCAGGTGCGAGCATCATGCTGCAGCGCACCACCGGTCAAGCTGCTTTTTTGACACATTCGTGAATATTTTCAGTGGCTTAGGTGATCGGCGTCGACAGTTCGCCGAGCGGCCAGGGCGCTGCCCTACCACCTTGCTTCCACACACTTTTTCGCGCCTAGGCGCGCTTGCGCTCCGCGGCCTCGGCGTAGCGCCGGGGTTCCACCAGAACGAATTCCTCGAGGATCGCAGGCCATTGCTGCAGCAGCTGCTGCGCAGGCGGCGATCCAGTCTCCCGGGCATGGGCCGAGATCAGTTCGAACAGGTCGTTTGCATCAGCGCCTTCGGGCCTGGCGACGGTGACGGTCTCGGGGTTGAGGGCGCGCCCCAGCGCGCCGTTGGGGTCGTGCACGAAGGCGCGGCCGCCGGTCATCCCCGCCGCGAAGTTCCAGCCCACCGGCCCCAGCACGACCACGGTTCCGCCGGTCATGTATTCGCAGCCGTGCGCGCCACAGCCCTCGACCACCGCGTCGGCGCCGGAGTTGCGAACCGCCATCCGCTCGCCCGCCAGGCCGCTGGCGAACAGCCGGCCCGAGGTGGCGCCGTAAAGGGTGGTGTTGCCGATGATCGCCTGTCCCGGCGACCACTCCGCCGGCCGGACCACAAGCGTGGCGCCGGACAGCCCCTTGCCGACATAGTCGTTGGCTTCGCCGATCAGCTCGATCCGCAGGCCCTGGACAGCGAAGGCGCCAAGGCTCTGGCCTGCCGAGCCGCGCAGCCGGAGATCCAGGTGCTCGGGACGCAGCCCCGTCATGCCGAATTTGCGCACGATCGCCGACGATGTTCGGGCCCCAATCGCGCGGGTGGTGTTCCGCACGTCGTAGGTCAGCTGCATCTTCTCGCCGCGCTCGAGCAGCGGGGCGGCGTCGCGCAGGATCTGGGCGTCCAGGGTGTCGCCGACCTCGTTGCGTCCGGCATCGTTGCCGAAGGCCGGGTTGGGGCCGGGGTCGACCCGCACCAGCAAGGGATTGAGATCAAGGTCGTCGAGATGGTCGCCGCCGCGGCTGACCTGCTGCAGCAGATCCGTCCGGCCGATCACCTCGTCCAGCGTCCGGAAGCCCAGCGAGGCAAGGATCTCGCGCACCTCTTCGGCGATGAAGGTGAAGAGGTTGATGACCTTTTCCGGCGTGCCGTTGAAGCGGGCGCGCAGCAGTTCGTCCTGGCTGCAGACCCCGACCGGACAGGTGTTGGACTGGCACTGGCGCACCATCAGGCAGCCCATGGCCACCAGCGAGGCGGTGCCGATGCCGAACTCCTCGGCGCCCAGCATGGCGGCCGAAACGATATCCGCGCCCGTCCGCATGCCGCCGTCGACCCGCAGGCGCAGGGTGTGGCGCAGCCCGTTCAGGGTCAGGACCTGGTGCGCCTCGGCCAGGCCGATTTCCCAGGGCGAGCCCGCGAACTTCACCGAGGTCAGGGGCGAGGCGCCGGTGCCGCCGACGTGGCCCGAGATCAGGATCAAATCCGCCTTTGCCTTGGCGACGCCCGATGCGATTGGACCAATGCCGGACATGGAGACCAGTTTCACGCAGACCCGGGCGATCGGGTTGATCTGCTTCAGGTCGTAGATCAGCTGGGCCAGGTCTTCGATCGAGTAGATGTCGTGGTGCGGCGGCGGCGAGATCAGCGGCACGCCCACCGACGAGTGGCGCATGCGGGCGATGAACTCGGTCACCTTGAACCCGGGCAACTGGCCGCCCTCGCCGGGCTTGGCGCCCTGGGCGACCTTGATCTCGATCTCACGGCACTGGTTCAGGTATTCGGCGGTGACGCCGAAGCGGCCCGAGCTGATCTGCTTGACCGCCGAGTTCGGGTTGTCGCCGTTTGGACGCGGGTGATAGCGCTCGGGATCCTCGCCCCCCTCGCCCGACACCGACCGCGAGCCGATGCGGTTCATGGCGATGTTCAGGGTCTCGTGGGCTTCCGGCGACAGGGCGCCCAGGGACATGCCGGGCGTGAGGAACCGCTTGCGGATCTCGTTGACGGTTTCGACTTCGTCCAGCGGCGCCGGCGCCCGGTCGGGTCGCCAGGCCAGCAGATGGCGCGGCGAGATGGCGGGCAGTTCGGACACGGCCTTCGAGTAAGATTTGAACCGGCGGTAGTCGCCGCGCGTGACCGCTTCCTGGAGCAGGTGGATCAGGCGCGCCTCGTAGGCGTGGGTCTCGCCGCTGGCGCGCGCCTTGTAGAATCCGCCGACCGGCAGCGGCCTGCGCCCCGGCGCCCAGGCCTGGGCATGCCGCGCCGCCAGCCGGGTCTGGATGCCGGCCAGGCCGATCCCGGAAATGCGCGACGGCATGCCGGGGAAGAACTCGGCCACCAGGGCGCGAGACAGTCCAAGGCCCTCGAACTCGTAGCCGCCCCGATAGGACGAGATGACCGAGATCCCCTTCTTGGCGAGGATCTTCATCAGGCCGGTCTCGATCGCCTGCTTGTAGTTCAGGCAGGCGTCACGCAGGGACAGGCCGCGGTAGATGCCGCGCTCCAATCGGTCCTGGAAGGTCTCCTGGGCCAGGTAGGCGTTCACCGCCGTGGCGCCCACGCCGACGAGCACCGCAAACCCGTGCGGGTCGACGCAGTCGGCCGAGCGCACGATGATCGAGACGTAGCTTCGCAGGCCTTCCGCCACCAGCCGCGCGTGCACGCCGCCCGCCGCCAGAACCATGGGCACGGCCAGCCGCCCGGCGTCGGCGAACTCATCGGTCAGCACGATCTGGGCGCAGCCGCGGCCCACCGCCGCCACGGCTTCGTCGCGGATGCGGTCGAGCGAGGCGCGCAGGTCCGCCCCGGCCTTGCCGCCTGCCGACACGAAGCTGCAGTCGATCACCTCGACCTTGTCCTCGCCGAACAGGGTCAGCATCCGTTCGTACATGCCGGTGGTGACGAGCGGGCTGTCGAGCACGAAGACGTCCGCCTGGGTGGCGTCCTCTGCGAGGATGTTGCCGAGGTTCTTGAAGCGGGTCTTCAGGCTCATCACCCCTGCTTCGCGCAGGGAGTCGATGGGCGGGTTGGTCACCTGGCTGAAGTTCTGGCGGAAGAAGTGGGTCAGCGGACGGTACTGATCGGAGAGCACGGCAAGGGGCGTGTCGTCGCCCATCGAGCCGATGGCTTCCTTGCCGTCCATGACCAGGGCGTCGAGGACAGTCTCCAGCTCCTCGTGGCTCAGGCCGGCGGCGGCCTGGCGGCGGAGCAGGTCCTCGCCGCTGAAGCGCCGCGGTTCGGGACCCGGGCCGATCAGCGGCTCCAGCTCGACCATGGCCTCGAGCCAGGTGGTGTAGGGGTGCTTGGCCGCCAGCCAGTCGATCAGGGCCTCGTCGCCGAAAAGCTCGCCGCTTTCCAGGTTCACCCCGATCATGCGGCCGGGCGGGATATGGACGCTGCGGGCGACGCGGTTTTCGGGGATGCCGGTCATCCCGCTCTCGGAGCCGACGATCAGCAGGCCGTCGGTGGTCTCGTGCACGCGCAGGGGGCGCAGGCCGTTGCGGTCCTTGCCGGCGATCACCCAGGCGCCGTCGGTGGCGCAGATGGCCGCCGGGCCGTCCCAGGGCTCCATCACCGCGTTGCAGTAGGCATAGAGCGCCTGGTGCTCGGGCTTCATCAGCTCGTTCTGGCGCGACCATGCCTCGGGCATGACGAGCGCCTTGGCCATGGGCGCCGAGCGGCCGGCGCGGACCAGGACCTCGAAGGTGTTGTCCAGCGCCGCGGAATCCGACCCGCCCGGCTGGATCACCGGCTTCACGTCTTCCTGGCGGTCGCCAAAGGCCGAGGCGGCCATGCGGATCTCATGGCTCCGCATCCAGTTGATGTTGCCCTTCAGCGTGTTGATTTCGCCGTTGTGGGCCAGCATCCGGAACGGCTGTGCCAGCCGCCATTCGGGGAAGGTGTTGGTCGAGTAGCGCTGGTGGAACAGGGCGACGGCGGACTCGAAGCCCGGGTCGCGCAGATCGGCGTAGAAGCCGTCGATGTCCTCGGCGCGGAACATGCCCTTGTAGACGACCGAGCGCGCCGACAGCGAGCAGATGTAGAAGCCCTGCAGGTTGGCGGCGGCGACGCGCTTTTCGATCCGGCGACGGCAGAGGAACAGCATGCGCTCCAGCGCCTCGCCGTCCACGCCGGGCGGCGGCGCCAGCATGATCTGCTCGATCTCGGGCCGGGTGGCGGCGGCCTGGGCGCCGATCACCGAGACATCCACCGGGGCCTGTCGCCAGCCGTAGATGTAGAAGCCCTCGCGCAGCACCTCGCTCTCGACGAAGGTGCGGGCGACTTCCTGGGCCGCCAGATCGGTGCGCGGCAGGAACATCATGCCCACGGCGATGGGCTCGCTGCGCGGCGTGTGGCCGACGCGGCGGACCTGATCCTGGAAGAAGGCCTGGGGCACGCCCACCAGGACGCCCGCGCCGTCGCCGGTCTTGCCGTCGGCAGCGACGGCGCCCCGATGCCAGACGGCCTTCAGCGCGCGCACCGCCAGGGTGACGACCTCGCGGCGCGGCTTGCCGTCGATGGCGCAAACCAGACCCACGCCACAGGCGTCGCGCTCGTCGGCGGGGTCATAGGCGCCGGCCGCGACCAGGCGCGCGCGTTCCTTCAGATAGCGATCGACCGTGCGGCTCATTCGGCCGCCTTCAGCTGGGCGCCGGCTTGCAGCCAGGCATCGATGTCGGCGGCGGCGTCCTGGCCGTCCTTGACCGCCCAGACCACCAGCGAGGCGCCGCGCACGACATCGCCCGCGGCGAAGACCCCGGGGATGGAGGTCATGGTCCCGCCGCCCGTCAGGGCGACCTCGCCGCTGCTGGCCACGGCCAGGTCAGGCGCGGTCAGCAGGGCGCGCAGGTCCTCGCAGTCGAAGCCGAGGGCGTCGATGACGAGGTCGGCGGGCAGATCGAACTCGGAGCCGGCGATCTCGCTCAGCCCGGCGCGGCCTTCGCCGGTCGCGGGCGTCGGGCGGGTGCGGACGGCGCGGACGCCGGTCACCGAGTGGGCGTCGCCCAGAATGGCGCGCGGCGCGGCCTGCCATTCGAAACGCACGCCTTCGGTCTCGGCGTGTTCGACCTCGCGGCGCGAGCCGGGCATGCCTGCGCGGTCGCGGCGATAGAGGCAGACGACCGAGGCCGCGCCCTGACGCACGGCGGTGCGCACACAGTCCATGGCGGTGTCGCCGCCGCCTATGACCACCACCCGGCGGCCGGCCGCGTTCAGGCGACCGTTGTCGAAGTCCGGCACGGCGTCGCCGAAGCCCTTGCGGTTCGACGCCGTCAGATAGTCCAGCGCGGCGACGAGGCCCTCGGAGCCCGCCCCGGGCACGGTAAGCCGACGCGCCGCGTTCACCCCGATGGCCAGCAGGACCGCGTCATGCTGGCCGCGCAGGTCGTCGAGGCTGGCGTCGCGACCGATCTCGAAATTCAGGGTGAAGGCGACGCCGCCTTCCGCCAGGCGCCGGACCCGACGCTCGACGACGTCCTTCTCCAGCTTAAAGCCGGGGATGCCGTAGGTCAGCAGGCCGCCGGCGCGGTCGTAGCGGTCGTAGATCGTCACCGCATGGCCCAGCGCCCGCAGTCGGTCGGCCGCGGCCAGGCCGGCGGGACCGGCGCCGACCACGGCGACCGACAGGCCGGTCTCGGTCAGGGGCGCGAGCGCATCGACCCAGCCGTTCTCGAACGCCATGTCGCCCAGGGTCTTTTCGACCGACCCGATGGTCACGCCTTCCCACCCGGACTGGTCCAGCACGCAGGCGCCTTCGCACAGCCGGTCCTGCGGACAGATGCGGCCGCAGATCTCCGGCAGGGCCGAGGTCGCCGACGACAGGCGCCAGGCGTCCTCCCAGCGTTCCTGGGCCGCCAGGTTCAGCCAGTCGGGGATGTTGTTGTGCAGCGGACAGGCGGATTGGCAGTAGGGGACGCCGCACTGGGCGCAGCGCGAGGACTGGCCCGCGGCCTCGTCGCCGGCGAAGGGGCGGTAGACTTCGCCGAAGCCGGCGAGGCGCTCGGCCTTGTCCAGCGTCCTGGGTCCCCGGCGCGGGTGATGCACGAACCGGTTGGTTACGTCTCCCACCACCGCCTCCATGCTGCAACTGCGAGAAGCAGCAAGGCTACCCACCGGCCCCGGAGTGCGCAAGTTCATTGCGCCAGCGGCACACAATGTCGCACGATAAGCACAACTATTGCCGACGTTACCGCAATGCGGAAACTTTCAACCCAAAACGACAGGTCTAACGGCACGATCTGCGTGTTCGCACCTGCAGCAGCGGTCAGCCGTGCCCCGGCCATGCCGTGGAATCCGCTCGGAAAAACGCAAAACGCCCGCCTGAAACAGGCGGGCGCTTCACGTTCAGCCGCGGATCGAGCCGATCAGCACTTGTAGTACATGTCGAATTCGACCGGGTGCGGGTGCAGTTGCAGCCGCGCGACTTCCTCTTCCTTCAGCTCGATGTAGCTGTCGATGAAGTCGTCATCCATGACGCCGCCCTTCTTGAGGAAGGCCCGGTCCTTGTCGAGGTTGTCGAGCGCCTCGCGCAGCGAGCCGCAGACCTCCGGAACGTTCTTCCGCTCCTGGGGCGGCAGGTCGTAGAGGTTCTTGTCCATGGCCGGGCCCGGATCGATCCGGTTCTCGATCCCGTCCAGGCCGGCCATCAGCAGGGCCACGAAGGTCAGATAGGGGTTGCCCATGGGATCGGGGAAGCGCGCCTCGATGCGCTTGCCCTTCGGCGACGAGACCCACGGAATACGGATCGAGGCCGAGCGGTTGCGCGACGAGTAGGCCAGCTTCACCGGCGCTTCGTAGCCGGGCACCAGGCGCTTGTAGGAATTGGTGGTCGAGTTGGAGAAGGCGTTGATCGCCTTGGCGTGCTTGATGATGCCGCCGATGTACCACAGGCACATGTCCGACAGGCCGGCGTACTTGTCGCCCGCGAACAACGGCTTGCCGCCCTTCCAGATCGACTGGTGCACGTGCATGCCCGAGCCGTTGTCGCCGAACATCGGCTTGGCCATGAACGTGGCCGACTTGCCGTAGGCCGCGGCCACGTTCTGGACCACGTACTTATAGAGCTGGGTCCGGTCGGCCATGGTCAGCAGGTCGGAGAACTTCAACCCCAGCTCGTGCTGGGCCGGCGCCACCTCGTGGTGGTGCTTTTCGGGCTCCATGCCCAGCTCGCCCATGATGGCCAGCATCTCGCCGCGCAGGTCCTGGGCGCTGTCCACCGGGTTCACCGGGAAATAGCCGCCCTTGGGTCCCGGGCGATGGCCCATGTTGCCCTCGGGATAGGCGCGGCCGGTGTTGGCCGGCAGCTCCGAGGCGTCGAAGGAATAGCCCGTGTTGTGCGGGTCGGTGTTCCAGCGCACGTCGTCGAAGACGAAGAACTCGGCCTCGGGGCCGAAGAAGGCGGTGTCGCCGACGCCCGAGGACTGCACGTAGGTCAGGGCCTTCTTGGCCATGGAGCGCGGGTCGCGGTTGTAGGGCTCGCCCGTGTCGGGGTTCAGGACGTCGCAGAACAGGAACAGGGTGTTCTGCTGGTAGAAGGGGTCGATGTAGGTCTTGGACAGGTCCGGACGGAGCAGCATGTCGCTCTCGTTGATGGCCTTCCAGCCGGCGATCGACGAGCCGTCGAACATCGTGCCTTCGGTCAGGAACTCCTCGTCCACGAGGCTGAGGTCGAAGGTGACATGCTGCAGCTGACCCCGCGCGTCGGTGAACCGCAGGTCGACATAGGCAATGTCCTTTTCCTTGATTTCCTTGAGGATCTGATCGGCGGTCATCGGCGGGTCCTTGAGGCTGGGGAGGTTTGAGGAGGACGCAACAGGTAACTACACCGCCGCCGAACCGGTTTCTCCGGTTCGGATGCGAATGACTTCGAGAACGTCGGTGACGAAGATCTTGCCGTCGCCGATCTTGCCCGTGCGGGCCGCGGTCTGGATGGCTTCGATGATGGCGGCGACCAGGTCGTCGGGCGCGACGACCTCGATCTTGATCTTGGGCAGGAAGTCGATGACGTACTCCGCGCCGCGATAGAGCTCGGTGTGGCCCTTCTGGCGGCCATACCCCTTGGCTTCGACGACGGTCATGCCTTGCACGCCGATGTCCTGAAGCGCTTCCTTCACCTCGTCGAGCTTGAAGGGCTTTATGACGGCTTCGATCTTCTTCATTTGATTCCGGGGGAGTGGCCCGGGTCCCGAAGGGATATTGCATTGCAGCAAAAAGCAAGTCGAAACGAGAGACCGCGTCGTTCGACCACGGATCGGTTAGAAGGCGTTGTCCTGATGCATCGCCCCGCCGCCGACTGAAAGACCGCATGTCCGACCGGCTTGAGATCCTCACGGTAGACCAGCTGTACGCCGCCGACCGGGGCGCGGCGGCCTCCGGCGTCGAGAGCTACGCCCTGATGCAGGCGGCGGGCGAGGCGGTGGCCCGGGCGGTCTCTTCGCGCTGGAGCAAACGGCGCGTCGCGGTGCTGTGCGGGCCCGGCCTGAACGGCGGCGACGGCTATGTGGCCGCCCGGGCGCTCGCGGCCGACGGCTGGGACGTGCGGGTGCTGGCCCTGGCGCTCCCGACCGATGGCGATGCGTTCAGGGCCTTCAAGGACTGGAGCGGATCACCCGAGCTTGGGGACGGCGATCTCGGCGACGCGGACCTGGTGATCGACGCGCTGTTCGGCGCCGGCCTGACGCGCCCCCTGCCCGCCCGGGCCGAGGCGCTGCTTCGCGAGGCGGAAGCCCGCGGCTTGCCCGTCGTGGCTGTCGACCTGCCCTCGGGCCTGCCTGGCGACGCTGCGGAACCGCTGGGCTATGCGGCCCACGCCGCGCTGACGGTCACCTTCCACCGCAAGAAGCCCGCCCATGTGCTGTCGCCCGCCCGCGACTTCTGCGGCGAGATCGTGGTCGCCGACATCGGGATTCCCGATGACGTCACACCCTTCACCGCCCTGTGGGAGAACCAGCCGGCGCTGTGGCGACGCGCCTATCCCTGGCCGGGATCAGGGACGCACAAGCATGCGCGCGGCAGTCTTGGCGTCATCGGCGGCGGACGAACCTCCACCGGAGCGGCCCGGCTGGCCGCCCGCGCCGGGCTGCGGATCGCGGGTCTGGTGCGCGTCTACTGTGAGCCGGCGGCCACCGACATC
>CAZRKY010000130.1:0-9200 GCA_964600375.1 uncultured Caulobacteraceae bacterium
AGGTTGGGCGTCACCTCGATGCCGATCTTGGCGAAGTCCTTGTTGGCCAGCTCGTAGAGCTCGGACGCATGCAGCAAGGCCTTCGAGGGCATGCAACCGACGTTCAGGCAGGTGCCGCCAAGGGTTTCGCGCATCTCGACGCAGGCGGCCTTGAGACCCAGCTGGCCGGCGCGGATGGCGGCGTTGTAGCCCCCGGGCCCGCCTCCGATGATCACCACGTCGTAGGCGGCGGAGGGGGTCGTCTGGTCGGCCATTTTCTGATCCCGTCTGGAAGGCGCGCGCACCCTACTGGCGCGCCGTCCCGGGTCAACATGGAGTTTGCTCCCCTGCCAAGGGAGAGGCGCGAGGCGGCCTAGGCGTAGCCTTCCTTGCGGCCGCCGCGTCCGGCCAGGGCCAGGATGGCGATCCCGACGATCGCGAGACCGCCCAGCACGATCCACTTCAGATCGGGCAAGGCGCCCTCCAGCGTGCTGCGGGCGACGTCCGCCAGCTCCGGGCGGTTGAGCATCATCAGCACCCCGTCGGCGGCGAAGCCGATCATGTAGGCCACGAAGGCGCGCGCATTGCCGTTGGCCAGCAGCCAGGCCGAGATCAGGTAGAAGCCGATGGCGGCCATCCAGAGCCCGATCTTGGGCGCGCTGCCCTCGGCCACGGCGGTGGCGGTGGCCTCGGCCTGGGGCGCGGCCTCGACGGCCGGCGCCAGTTCGGCGGCGGCGTCCTGCGGCGGCGGGGGCGGCCCGGCCTCGGCCGGCGCCATGTACTGGCTCGCGAAGGTCTGCACCCCCGGAATGGCGATCCAGGCGACATAGGCCAGGATGGCCACGACGATCACCGTGCGAAGCGCTCTCATCACCCGTTCTCCAGCCGGACCCTGCGGTCCCGCGTCGGAGAAAACGCCCTTCCGGATGAACGGACGCTGACCGGTGTCAGCGAGCAGTCTTCGGTTCAAGTAGGTGGATCAAGACGCCCAGCGCGATGCAGACCCCAATGGTGATCACAGTATAGGGACCCACCGGTGCCGACCCTTGGCCGTGCGCCATGCGGACTATTTGCACCACGCCCAAGGGGGCAAAGGTCGAGACGACGGCAATCGCCCAAAACCAGATCGCTCCGCGTTTGATAGCCACCAAGCGCCAGGCTGCAACGGAAGCGAAGACGCCGCCGAAGGCTACGGATGCCAGGAACAGCCAGACTATTGCAGGACTGACGTCACTCGTTTGAACCCGTTCGGCGAGAACTCTCATGACGCTGGGGAGCGACGTGAAACAGCCCCATCCGAGGATTCCAACGAAACCTGCCACAAGGACCGTGACGATGGATCGGAGCGCGCGCATCCGCCTCAGTGCTGGCTCTCAGGCATCCGCACGATCAACCCGTCCAGCGCATCGTTGACCGGTATCTGGCAGGAGAGGCGCGAGGTCTCCGTCACGTTGTCGGCGAAGTCGAGCATCGACTCTTCCATCACCGAGGCTTGCCCGGTCTTATCGATCCAGGCCGGATCGACGTGCACGTGGCAGGTGGCGCAGGCGCAGGCGCCGCCGCAGTCGGCGTCGATGCCGGGGATGTTGTTGCGCACCGCGCCTTCCATCACCGACAGGCCGGTCTTCACGTCCACGACGTGTTCGGTGCCGTCGTGCTCGATGTAAGTGATCTTGGCCAAGGCGCGCGGGTCCGGAAAGGTCTGTCGAGACCCGTTCCTAGCGTGCGTGCCAACGGCGTCAATTCCCGGCGGCGATCCGGCCTACTTGCGGCGCTTGTAACGCAGCACCCAACTGTCGCTCCAGGTCCCGTCCGCATTGCGGCCCTGCCAGCGCCAGACCAGGCTGTCGGGTGTGACGTTCTCCCAGATCATGCGCGCCAGTTTCGGTCCGTGGGTGTCGTCGCCGCGGGGTTCGGTGGTTATCAATTCGAAGATGTAGGGCTTGCCCTCGACCGGGCCGCCGGTGAGCACGAACATGCCGCCGCCGTTGTCGACCCACATCTGCCGCCAGATGCGAAGCTGGGGATCGTAGGTGGAATAGGACGAGCCGATATAGTCGCCGCCGCCCGGTCCGCCGCCCGGCTGGACGAAATGCTCGACCACGGCGCAGAGGCCGAATTCATCGCGGGTGATGCGATTGGAGGCGCGGCCGACGGAGCCATCGGGCTGGTCGAACTCGAGGTCCCACTCGCCGACCCAGAAATCGAGCTGTGCGAAAGCCGGAGCCGAACAGGCCGGCCGCTGCGGCGCGGGCGCCGCCGCCGTGGCCTGTGCCAGGGCGGGGAGGGGCAGGCCCAGGACGCCGATGCCGGCGAGGGTCGTGAGGAAATTGCGCATGGGCCCTCCAGTTCGGCCAAGCCTAACGCGAGGGCGAGGCCTCCGGTAGCAGACGCTTGCGCCGATGCATGGAAGCCGATCAGCCCGCGCGTTCGGCCAGCATCTTCTTGGTTTCGGCGATCGCCTTGGCCGGGTTCAGACCCTTGGGGCACACCTGGGCGCAGTTCATGATGGTGTGGCAGCGATAGAGCTTGAACGGATCCTCGACGTTGTCGAGCCGCTCGCCGGTGGCCTCGTCGCGGCTGTCGGCCAGCCAGCGGTAGCTCTGCAGCAGGGCAGCGGGGCCGAGGTACTTCTCCTGGTTCCACCAGTAGCTGGGACACGAGGTCGAGCAGCAGGCGCACAGGATGCACTCGTAGAGGCCGTCCAGCTTCTCGCGCTGGACCGGCGTCTGCAGCCACTCCTTGTCGGGCTCGGGCGTCGAGGTCTTCAGCCAGGGTTCGATGGAATCGTACTGGGCGTAGAACAGGGTCAGGTCCGGGATCAGGTCCTTGACCACCGGCATGTGCGGCAGCGGCGCGATGGAGACGGCGCCCTTGCCGTACTCTTCCCAGCCCTTGGTGCAGGCCAGCGTGTTGCGGCCGCCGATGTTCATGGCGCAGGACCCGCAGATGCCCTCGCGGCAGGAGCGGCGGAAGCTGAGCGTCGGGTCGATGGTGTTCTTGATGTAGATGAGCGCGTCCAGGACCATGGGCCCGAACTGGGTGGTGTCGACCTCGTACTCGTCCCAGCGCGGATTGGCGCCGTTCTCGGGGTCGTAGCGATAGATGCGGAAGGTCTTCAGCGACTTGACCTCGCCGCCGGCGGGCGCGGACCAACGCTTTCCCTTCGTGACCGTCGAGTTCTTCGGAAGCGTGAGCTGAACCATCAGGCGGGGTTCCCGGTCTCGGAATCGGAGGAGTTCATCAGCACCGCGTCGGGCCCGGCGCTCGACTGGGCGTACATCGGCAGGCCGTCGGCGAGCTTGAGCCAGTCCAGCTTCTGCTCGCCCCAGATGTGCTTGACCGGCGGCGCGGCGGACGGGTCATCCAGGGTGCCGGTGGCCACGTCGATCTCTTCGGGCCGGTCATCGGCCACGTAGAACAGCGAGGTGCCGCAAACGTTGCAGAACTGGCGCTGGGCGCGGTCGCTGGAGCGATAGATGTCCGGCTTGCCATTGGTCAGGCGCAGGCCCGCGGAGGGGACCAAGAACCAGCCGACCATGGGCGCGCCGTGGGTATGGCGACAGGTCTCGCAGTGACACACCACGCTGATGCGAGGCGTGTCGTCGGTCTCGTACCGGACATTGCCGCAAAGGCATCCGCCGCTCAGCATGGTCAGTAAACTCGCGGCTTGGGTTTGATGTAGTCGACGTCCTTGGTCAGGGTGAAGCTGTGCACCGGGCGGTCGTCGTATCGGGCCTTGCCGGTCCGCTCGTCGAACCAGGCCAGGGTGTGTTTCATCCAGTTCTTGTCGTCGCGGTCCGGGTAGTCCTCGCGGGCGTGACCGCCACGGCTTTCGGTGCGGTTCAGCGCCCCGCCGATGGTCACCGCCGCCTGGCCGATCAGGTTGTCGTATTCCAGGGTCTCGACCAGGTCGGTGTTCCAGATCATGCCGCGATCGGTGACCTTGATGTCCTGGCCGGCCTTCCAGATCTTGGCGATCGCCTTGACCCCATTCTCCAGGGTCTCGCCGGTGCGGAACACCGCTGCGTCGGCCTGCATGGCCTTCTGCATGGCCAGGCGGAGTTCGGCGGTCGGCGTCGAACCGTTGGCGTTGCGGAAGCGGTCGAAGCGGTGGAGGTGGCTCTCGGTGGCGGCCTTGGGGATGTCGCGCACCAGGGCGTCGCGCTCGACCACCTGGGCGGCCCGCAGGCCCGCCGCGCGGCCGAACACCACCAGGTCGATCAGGCTGTTCGAGCCCAGGCGGTTGGCGCCGTGGACCGAAACACAGGCGGCTTCGCCCACGGCCATCAGGCCGGGCACCACGGCGTCGGGGTTCTTGCCATCGCGGGTGACGACCTCGCCGTGAACGTTCGTGGGGATGCCGCCCATGTTGTAGTGCACGGTCGGCAGCACCGGGATCGGCTGCTTGGTGACGTCCACGCCGGCGAAGACCTTGGCGCTCTCGGAAATGCCCGGCAGGCGCTGGTGGATGACGGCCGGGTCGAGGTGATCGAGGTGCAGGTAGATGTGGTCCTTGTTGGGACCCACGCCGCGGCCCTCGCGGATCTCGATGGTCATGGAGCGCGAGACCACGTCGCGGCTGGCCAGGTCCTTGGCCGACGGCGCGTAGCGCTCCATGAAGCGCTCGCCCTCGGAGTTGGTCAGGTAGCCGCCTTCGCCGCGCACGCCCTCGGTGATCAGCACGCCGGCGCCGAAGATGCCGGTCGGGTGGAACTGGACGAACTCCATGTCCTGCAGCGGCAGGCCCGCGCGCAGAACCATGGCGTTGCCGTCGCCGGTGCAGGTGTGGGCGCTGGTGGCCGAGAAGTAGGCGCGGCCGTAGCCGCCGGTCGCCAGGATCACCAGCTGGGCGTTGAAGCGGTGCAGCGTGCCGTCGTCGAGCTTCCAGGCGGTGACGCCCTTGCAGGCGCCGTCGTCCATGATCAGGTCGAGCGCGAAATACTCGATGAAGAAGTCGACCTTCTCCCTCACGGACTGGCCGTAGAGGGTGTGCAGGATGGCGTGGCCCGTGCGGTCGGCCGCCGCGCAGGTGCGCTGGACCGGGCCCTCGCCGTAGTTGCGGGTCATGCCGCCGAAGGCGCGCTGGTAGATCTTGCCGTCATCGGTGCGCGAGAAGGGCACGCCCCAGTGCTCCAGCTCGTAGACCGCCTTGGGGGCCTCGCGGCAGAGGTATTCGATGGCGTCCTGGTCGCCCAGCCAGTCGGCGCCCTTGACGGTGTCGTACATGTGCCAGCGCCAGTCGTCCTCGCCCATGTTGCCCAGCGAGGCGGAGATGCCGCCCTGGGCCGCGACGGTATGCGAGCGCGTGGGAAAGACCTTGGTGACGCAGGCCGTCTTCAGTCCCGCCTGGGCGCAGCCCAGCGCCGCGCGCAGGCCCGAGCCGCCGGCCCCCACCACCACGACGTCGAAGGTGTGGTCGATGAATTCATAGGCGGCCATCAGGACGCTCCCAGACCGATGCCGAACACGGCCTTGAGGATGGAGACCGCGGCCGCGAGGCCAAGGCCCCAGCAGAACACGGTGTTGAACAGCAGCAGCGCGGAACCCAGGAAGCCGTGGACATAGTCCTCGATGATCACCCGCAATCCCATCGCCATGTGCCACAGGCTGATCATCAGTACGGTGGCGAACAGCACGAGGTTCACCGGCTCGCGAATCCAGGCGAGCGCGCCCTCGTATCCGCCGGCGGCGATCTGCGGCGCCTGCCACAGCGCCCAGAGGATCAGGGGGACGAGCAGCAGCGAGGACAGGCGCTCGGCCTTCCAGAGGCCGGCGCCGTGCCGGGCCGAGCCGAGGCCCTCGACGATCTTGCGGGGGGTGGACATGCCGCTCACAGCGAAACCCTCCCGATCGCGAACAGCCAGGCCCAGAAGCCCAGCGTTGCGATGATGGCCAGCACGATGGACGCGGTCGTCAGCGCCGACGCCGTCTTCGGAGCGAACCCCAGGCCCATGTCCCAGACCAGATGCCGGATGCCCGAAAACAGGTGGTAGAAGGCCGCCGCACTGAGTGCGAACCAGACCAGCAGGCCCAGTGGCGAGCCTGCAAGCTGCAGGAAGCTGGTGTAGCACTCCGGCCCGGCGGCCAGACAGGCCAGCCAGGCCACCACGAGGGCGGCGCCGGCGTAGAGTCCGGCGCCGGTGATCCGGTGCAGGATCGAGCCGGCCATGGTCACATGCCAGCGCCAGATCTGAAGGTGGGGAGACATCGGTCGATCCGAGGGGCCACGAGGCTGGCCGCCGCCGGGATTGCGCGGGCCTGACGAGCCCGCCTGCTCTTGGGACATGGGTCCGGACACCTTTCACGAAGCAGGACTTGGGCCGCCTCGGTCGCGCCCGGTTTTAGTCCCCGACGCCCCGCTGTCAACGAACCCCTTGAGCCGGACAGGGGTTTCCCGTCATGCGGGAATGCGACCGACCTGAAAGGCGCGCCGCCTTGCGCCCGTCCGCCGGGCGAAATAGCACTTGGGGGTCTAAGTCTTTTGCGAGCTCCACCCGTTGCCGCTTTCGCCGCTCCTTCTCCTGATCGCGGCCCTGGCCCAGGCGCCGGAGGGCGGCGCCGATTCCGGTCAGGATCCCGAAGAGGATGGCGCGGCCGTCAGCACCGCCCCGGCCCGTCCTGCGGGGGAGGAGCTGGTGCCGCCGACGCCCAGCGCGCCGCTTCCCTACGAGTCGCGGTCGATCCGGCCCTTCGAGATGAACGCCGCCGTGCCCACCGCGCCGGTCCCCTACGCCTCCGGCGCCAACGACCACATCCCCGACGCGCCGGTTACGGTCGATGCCTATCGCCACAGCTACGAAGGGCCGCTGAGCAGCGTCGAGAAGGCCTATGAGGCCGGGGTTAAGCGCAATTTCGACGCCCAGCAGGTCCGCATGGGGCCGCTGGACGGGTCGTGGATGGTGCGCACCCAGTCCGGCGCGCCCTTCATGGCCCTGATGCTGTCAGACCGCGGTCGCGCCGATGCGGAGATCGAGGGCGCCTGGCGCAGCCTGGGCGGTCGCCCCGGGGCCAGCCGGTCGGGCTTCCTGCTGTCCGTGGGCCGCGAAGGCCAGACCCTGGTGGTCCGCTGGTATCCGTCGGACGACACTGGCAACATCAGCGTCATGCGCCTCAAGCCGTCGCCGGATGGGCGCTGGAGCGGGTCGGTGACGGCCCGCGACGTCGAGTTTCCGGTGACCATGGCGCGCGGCCCCGCCACGGGACCGGTCCCAACCCCGGCGAACTAGGCCTCCGCCAGCACCCCGACGGCCGAGCGGACGGCGCCAACCGCCAGGGCCAGCTCCTCGCCGTATGGCCGCGCCTGGCCTTCGTTCCAGACCGGCCGGGGCCAGGCCGGGTCGTCGGCGCGGCGGCCGATGACGTGGACGTGCAGCTGGGCCACGACATTGCCGAGCGTCGCGACATTGGTCTTTTCCGGCAGCCGCCCGAAGGTGGCCCCCAGCGCCAGCACCGCCTCGTCGGCCAGCACGATCTCTTCCATGAGGGTCGCCCGCTGCTTCGCCGTCAGGTCAGTCAGCTCGACCGCGCCCGGCACGCGGGGGATCAACAGCAGCCACGGCCAGCGCTCGTCATTGAACACCCGCACCTGGCAGAGCGGCAGGTCGGCGGCGAAGGCGGAATCCCGTTCGAGGCGGGCGTCGAGGCTGAATTCGGTCATGGAGCGCATGTGGGGCTGGCGAAGGGGCTCCGCCATATCGCCGCCGACTGGTTACTTTGGCTTCAACGCGGCCGGCGCGGCGCCGCGGCCTTGCGGTGCAGGCCCGCGAGAGCTAGACCGCCGCGCGACTCTTTACCTCCCCAACGCACAGACTTCGGAGACCACCCCATGGCGCGCGCCAAGATCGCACTCATCGGTTCGGGCATGATCGGGGGCACCCTGGCCCACGTCTGCGCGCGGGAAGAACTGGGCGACGTGGTCCTGTTCGACATCGCCGAGGGCACGCCCCAGGGCAAGGCGCTCGACATCGCCCAGTCCGCGACCGTGTTCGGCAAGGACTCCAAGCTGAAGGGCGCCAACGACTACGCCGACATCGCCGGCGCCGACGTCTGCATCGTCACCGCCGGCGTGCCGCGCAAGCCGGGCATGAGCCGCGACGACCTGGTCTCGATCAATCTCAAGGTGATGAAGGCCGTGGGCGACGGCATCAAGAAATACGCCCCCAACGCCTTCGTGATCTGCATCACCAACCCGCTGGACGCCATGGTCTGGGCCCTGCGCGAGTTCTCGGGCTTGCCCCACAACATGGTGGTGGGCATGGCCGGGGTGCTGGATTCGGCCCGTTTCGGCCTGTTCCTTTCCGAGCGTCTTGGCGTCTCGGTCGAGGACGTCCGCGCCTGGACCCTGGGCGGCCACGGCGACGACATGGTGCCGATGGTGCGCTACTCCACGGTCGGCGGCCTGCCGCTGCCGGAACTGGTCAAGCAGGGCGCCCTGTCGCAGGACGAGCTGGACGCCATCGTCAAGCGCACCCGCGGCGGCGGCGGCGAGATCGTCGCCCTGCTGAAGACCGGCTCGGCCTTCATCGCGCCCGCCGAAAGCGCCATCGCCATGGCCAAGTCGTTCCTCAAGGACAAGAAGCGCGTCCTGGCCTGCGCCGCCTGGGTCGACGGCCAGTACGGCATCGACGGCATGTATGTGGGCGTGCCCTGCGTCATCGGCGCCGGCGGCATCGAGCGCATCATCGAGTTCCCGATGGACGACGCCGAGAAGGACATGTTCGCCAAGTCCATCGCCTCGGTTCAGGGCCTGATCGAGGCCTGCAAGCAGATCGAGCCGTCGCTGGCCTGAGGCCGAGGGGCGGGGACTTCCCGCCGCCTTCCGTTCATTGCCCGTCTAGGTTTGCCGACGTAACGTTGGTCTTCGAGAGACCGGTCACTCGGCCGGGATCGCCACGGAGAGCCGACCCATGCGTATCGCCCCGACCCTGCTGACGACCGCCGCCCTGGTGGCGGCTTCCCTGGCGGCCGCGCCGCTGACGGCTTCCCCGGCCCAGGCCCGGGCCGCCGTCTGCCGCTCCCATGTCCCGCCCGTCGGGTCGGCCGAGCGAAAGGCGCTGATGAACGCGCTCAGGCCGCGCATCGAGGCCATGGTCGGCAAGCCGGTGGAGTTCGTGGTCGGCAAGCTGGACGTGGCCTGCGGATACGCGCGGCTGCTGGCCACGCCCCAGGAAAAGGGCGGCCAGGGGGATCACTACGAGTCGGTCGATGTCTTTTTCGTC